>JAFTWL010000130.1 GCA_017465305.1 Ruminococcus sp.
AAGAGCAAGAAAGATGGTTGGACTTTTATAAATACAATTCGTCACATTAAAGAAAAAGAAAATGATGTGAAATATATTTATGAATCAATAGGAATACTTGATTTTGAAAATGTCATTAATACTTCTCTTGCGAATATCGGAATATCAGGAAAAAGAGTTTCTATACCTACATATGTATTTGATGCAATTCCATATCCTATCTGCATTGAAGATTCTTTTGATACATCTACTGTTCGTTCATCTTCATCAAAATCAAATCAGATTGTAAATAAAGTAGCTATTGTTATTTCAGACCTTAGTGAAATGGAAGATTATGTTGTATACGCTTATAAAGAGGTATTTGGTTTTGAAACAATAGATATGGACGGAGATTTCTTTGCAAATGGAGGAGATTCTCTTAAAGCTGTAAGTTTGGCAGCTGTAATAAAAAATAAAGTAGGTATCAACGTAGATGTAAATGATATATTTACACATACAACACCAAAACGTCTTGCTGCTTATTTGTTTGAAAATTATAATGCTGTTTCACAAATTCAGGAAGCAATTTTACCTATTCCGACGCAAGATTATTATGTTATTTCTTCTGCACAACGTAGAATGTATACAATGTATCTTATGGATAAAGATTCTCTTGCTTATAATCTTCCATCAGCAACTATAATTTCTGGTGGATTGGAAAAAGAAAGGGTTATAGAAACTGTCAGAAAAATGATGCAGCGTCATGAACTGCTTCGTTCATCATTTGATATAGTAGACGGTGAAATTGTACAGATTATTCATGATGATATAGAGGATATACCTGTAAGATTCACAACCGGTAAAATAGATACGGAATATGACTTTAAAAAGATAGTAGATAACTTTGTAAAAGTATTCGATTTAAAACAAGCTCCGCTTTTCCGAATGGAAATAGTGGATATAGGTGATAATCAGCAGATGCTTCTTTTTGATGTGCATCATATAATTGCAGATGGTACATCAGTAGAAATACTTACACGTGATTTTAATACATTGTATTTCGGCGAACTTGAACCATTGAGAATACAATATAAAGATTTTGCATTCTGGCAGAATGAGAATATGAATTCTGAGAAAATTCAGAAACAGGAAGAATATTGGTTGAATCAGCTTCAAGGCGAACTTCCTGTACTTGATTTGCCAACAGATTATAAAAGACCAGAAATATCAAAACTTACTGGAAAACGTGTTAAGTTTGAATTTGATGAAAAAGCAGATGCAGCAATCCATAAATTAAGTGCGAAATATGGAACAACTAATTTTATGGTTATGCTAAGTATATGGTATGTACTTCTTGCACATTATACCGCACAAGATGATATTATTATTGGTACGCCTGTATCAGGCAGAACTATGGAAGATGTACAAGAAACTATAGGCATGTTTGTAAATATGCTTGCTCTTCGAAATTATCCAGAAGCCGACAAATATTATTCTGATTTCCTTCTTGAAGTAAAAGAAAATACTCTAAAAGCATTAAATAATCAAGACTATCCATTTGACACTCTTGTTGAGCGTATAAATGTTCAGCGAAAACTCAATAGAAATGCTGTATTTGATGTATCTTTCGATTATCATAATATGGAATTGCATGACCTCGAAATAAATGGAATGACCTTCAAATCACAAGAAATTGATAGCTGTTCTGTTTCAGTTGACCTTATACTTACCTGTTATGAAGAAAATAATCATATTAATGGATGCATTGATTATTCCACAGAATTATTCAAAGAAGAAACTGTTGAGCGAATGATTTCGCATTATATTCAAATTTTATCATATGTAGCAGAAAATCAGGAATGTAAAATCTCAGAAATACCTCTAACTACAAAAAATGATATGGAAATCATATGTAAGCAGTTTGAAAAAGTCGATTCACATGAAAGTAATAATGTTTTGATACATGAATTATTTGAACAAAAAGCGGCTAAGATACCAAATGAAATTGCATTGATTACAAGCAGTGGAAAAGTAATGACTTACTCTGAACTGAACAGAGAGGCAAACCGCATAGCATGGCAACTTCGTAAAAACGGTATAAGTGAAAATGACTGTGTAGGTATTATGGCTGAACGTAATGAAGAGCTTGTTATTTCAATTCTTGCAGTTCTTAAATCAGGTGGCACTTATACAGCTATTGATACTTCATATCCTTATGAGCGTATTGATTATATGATAAAACAAAGTAATATGAATCATATTATCTGTTCAAAGATATTTAGTGAACTTGCTGAAAAGTTTACAGGAGTAATGTATTTCAATGAACTTTGTACAGGTGATAATATAAATAATCTTCCACCTGTCAATAATTCGGAAAGTAATGCCTACATAATTTTCACATCAGGTTCTACTGGTATGCCAAAGGGTGTTATGGTAAAGCATTCAAATGTAGTTAACTTAATAAGAGATCACAGAAACAGAAATTTATTTACAGATATACATGACAGAATAGCATGTCTTGCGTCTCCATCATTTGATATTTTTGTATTTGAGACTATAATTCCGCTTTGTTGTGGAGGCTCGATATATATGGCAAACAGAGAGGAACAGCTTGATACTGTGCTACTTAGCCATAAAATACTTGAACACAATATTACATATATACAAGCTTCTGTGTCAAGACTTCGTGCTATGTCTGAAAATTCACAGTTTAAAGAAGCGATTGCACAGTTAAAGGTAATTGTAGGTGGTGGCGAGACATATCCTTTATCATTGGTAAAACATTTCCAAAACATTACACCTGCACGACTGTTTAATATGTACGGACCGACTGAAACAACAGTAACAGCTACAATAAAAGAATTGACTGATTCAGATTATGTAACTATTGGAAGTCCAATCGATAATGCACAAGTATTGATACTTGATGAAAATCTTAAAATTCAGCCTGTGGGAGTATTTGGTGAACTTTGTATTTCTGGAGAAGGTGTAAGTAATGGTTATATCAATAATCCAGAAGAAACTAAAAAACGTTTTATCTTATTCGATTTAACTGAAACAAAGAAGATTTTTCTTTATCGTACTGGTGATAGGGCACGTTTATTAGCAAATGGAGAAGTAGAACTTGCAGGTAGAATAGACAATCAGGTTAAAATAAGAGGTTACCGTGTAGAACTTGACGAGATAGAAAAAACTGCTATGCTTCTTGAAAGTGTATCCTATGCCGTTGCAAAGGTATTTACTAATGAAAATGGAAATACACAATTGGTACTATTTTTCAGCACACCAGAATATGTTACAGATACAAATTCTGTACATGATGCACTATCTGAATTGTTTTCAAGTAGGCTTCCAGCTTATATGATTCCGTCTTCAATAGTATTTATGAAGAATATGCCTGTTCTTAATAACGGAAAAATTGACAGAAAAGCACTTACAATTTCGCAAAACATAAATGATGTTAAAACAGCTGTTAATGTTGGAAATAATAGACAACATACAAGAATAGAAAGTCAGATTCAAAATGTTTGGAAAGATGTATTGAATGTTAAATCTATATCTTTAAATGACAATTTCTTTGATATAGGCGGAAATTCTTATACACTTATGCTTGTCA
>JAFTWL010000131.1 GCA_017465305.1 Ruminococcus sp.
GTAATTTATTATGGCAGTACAGGAAAACACAAATATTACAACAGATTTTGCGAAAGCACAGTCTATTGATTTCGTAACCCGTTTTAATGGCAGTATTAAGAAATTGCAGGAGCTTCTGGGCATTACACGTCGTACACCTATGGGAAGTGGTGCAATTATCAAAACATATAAAAATACTGTAACACTTGCAGATGGAGATGTTGCAGAAGGTGAAATCATTCCACTTTCAAAAGTAGAAAATACACTTGCTAATACTTACGAACTTACATATAAGAAATACAGACGTGCAGTAACTTTAGAAGCAATTCAGAGAAACGGATTTGACCAGGCTGTTATCGATGCTGATAATGCACTTCTTAAAAAGATTCAGAGTAATGTACGTTCAAGTTTTGCAACATTTCTTTCTACAGGTACAGGCACAGCAACAGGAAGCGGTTTTCAAGCTTCTGTAGCTAACGCATGGGGCAAACTGCAAATATTATTTGAAGATGATGCAGCCGGTGATGTGATTGTACTTGCAAATCCTATGGACATTTCTGACTACATAGGCGGTGCAAATATTTCAACACAACAGGCGTTCGGTATGACATATTTCAAAGCATTTACAGATGTTTCAATTCTTACAAATGCGAGCGTGCCACAGGGCAAATTTTATGCTACTGTTTCAGATAATATCAATATTGCTTATCCTCTTATCAGTGGCGGTGAAATCAATAAGGCATTTAACTTTACTACCGACGAAAGCGGTCTTATTGGTATTACACATACATCTGATAATACACGTGTAAACTATGAAACTACTATCTTGACAGGTGTTACAATGTTCGCTGAACGTCTTGACGGTGTAATTGTCGGAACTATCGGGGACTAAAGATGTCACTTTTTGAACGTGTTAAAAAACGTCTGTCAGGAGAACCTCTTACTGATTCAGATAATAAGATTTCAGAGCTTTGTGATTTGGCTTCCGTCCGTATTTGTTTACGTGTACGGGAGCCGTCACTCCCTGAACTGCTTGAACCTATCGCTGCTGATGCTGTGGTAAAGATGTGTAGGCGTTGGAACTATGAAGGAATTTCTTCTGAAAGTGCTGATACAATTACAACTTCTTTTGTTCAGGATGTGCTTGCTGAATACGACGACGAATTTCAAGCTTACATAGAACAAAAAGAAAATAAATCAGGTGCAAAGGTTGTTCGATTTATATGAAATATCTTAATATACAATTGATGTATAATCAAGCAACAGAAAAAGATGTTCTTGGGAATATAGTAGAAAATTTACAGCCTTCTACAAAAGAATTTATAGGCAGATTTACAGAGTGGACTGCTGACGAAGTTAATATTAAAGGGCGTGATGTTACAAAATCACAGCGTAAAATGCTTACTTCTGCATCACTTGATGAATGCAGAACAGCGAGGGCTGTTTTTGTAAACAATGAAACGTATAAAATTAAAGATGTCAAAGATTTGCAGTGTAGATGGAGAATGCTGTATTTAGAGAAGTGGAAGTGACACCATGAAACTTGAAATTTATGATATTGAAAAGCTTGCAAAAAAGTTGGAATCTAAATCAAAACCTGATTTTATTACAATTTGTAGAAAAAACACTGTTTTATTGAAAAAAGCAGCTTCAAAAAATACACCTGTTGGTAAATCTACAAAAGAACATGTAGGCGGAAGCCTTAAGCAATCGATTAGAGTAGAGTATCCTACAGAAAATAGTGACGGAGTTGTTGGCTATATAATGGAATATGCTCCACATGTTGAGTTTGGTCATAGAACTGTAAATGGCGGATTTGTAAAAGGACAACATTTTTTAGGGACTGCTGTTGAGGAAGTACGACCGATATTTTATGCTGACTTAAAGGAGGCTTTGAAAAAATAATGATGAAACGAAAACTTAGCTTTTTAGAGATTGCAGCTGCTTTGCTTAATAATTTGCGTAAAAATACTCAATACAATTGTTATGACGCTGTACCTGACAACACACCAAGTCCACTTATTTTTGCTGAGGTTGTTGGAAAACGTGACAGTTCAAGCAAAACCATGTATAAAGAAACTTTTATTGCTTATGTTCATGCAATAGCAGCTCCAGGTGATTCAAGAGTTCAGATATATAACATGATTCATGATGTTGAGGAAGCTCTTACAGAGGACCTTGTTTTGCCTGATGATATTACTTTTTTATTTTGTACTGAAACAGGTGTACAGTCAGTTCAAAACAGTTCATCATCTTTTGAGAAAGATGAAACTAATGAATGGCATGCTGTAATAGGCTTTGAAATTACAGTAAGCTATGGATTAAAATGCAAAACTTAAAAATATAATGGAGGAAATAAAAAATGGCATATGATAATAATTTATACTGCGATTTTGCTGAAGCGTCAGCAAAGGCAGGTAAAGATATATTACTTTGTATTTTCAGTGAGGATGGCAGTGACTTGCTTGCTATTTCAGGTCAACAGGGACTGACAATCAACAGAAGTGCTGATTCTGTTGAAGTTACAAGTAAGGATACAGAAGGTGGATGGAAAA
>JAFTWL010000132.1 GCA_017465305.1 Ruminococcus sp.
CAGGAACTATAACAGCTTCTACATCAGGCATCTGGTCAAGAATTTCAAGACCAATTGTGCCTTGTCCTGCAATTACATTTTCATCATCAAATGGATGAACAAATGTATAGTTTTCTTTTTCTTTTAATTCTAATGCTTTTGCATAAGCGTCATCATATACGCCTTCTACCATGCAAACCTTAGCACCATAACTTTTAGTAGCCTCTACTTTAGATATTGGTGCACCGTCAGGCAGGCAGATTAAAGCATTCATGTTATTTTTTGCAGCAGCCAAAGCAACGCCTTGAGCATGGTTTCCGGCTGAACAAGCAATAACACCTCTTGATTTTTCTTCGTCTGTAAGTTGTGACATCATAAAATATGCACCACGAACTTTAAAAGAACCCGTTACCTGTAAATTTTCTGTTTTCAGATAGACTTCACTCTCAGGGTCAATTTTTGGAGCATAAATTAAATCTGTTTTTCTGATAACACTTTTTAAAACGTGGCTTGCCTGATATATTTTATCAAGAGTAAGCATAAATCTTCACTCAACCTTTCTTTTAATTTATTGCGTCAGAAGCTGGTCAATAAATTGTTTTGCAGCTCTTGCACTTCTTCCGCTTTTACAGAGAGCAAATTGTTCAGCCTTTTCATCAAGTTCTTTAACAGATATTTTTAAATCAGCTTGTTGTGCTAAGGCATGTACTATTTCCAGATAAAGATTTTTTTGCGGTTTATTGTAAGTAATATTTATACCAAAACGTTCTGAAAGGGAAATACGCTCCTGAACAGTGTCATTCTGATGTTTGTCGCTACCATCGTCGAAAGTTTCTTTTACTAAATGGCGGCGGTTACTTGTAGCATAAATTACAGTGTTTTTCATTCTTGCAGCGATACTTCCCTCAAGAGTTGCTTTAAGAGTGCCGAAATTAGGGTCATCTTCTGAAAAGGTTAAATCATCAATGAAAATGATAAATTTAAGTGGATTATAGCACAGTTTATCCATTAAACTTGGAATGAAACACAACTGGTCTTTTGTAAGCTCAATAAGTCTTAAACCTTGATTGCAATATTCATTTGCAATAGCTTTTACTGTTGCGGATTTTCCTGTTCCAGCATCTCCTGACAGCAATACATTTGCAGCATATTTTCCTTTAAGTAATGCTTCTGTATTTTTTATAACTATGTTTCTTTCACGTTCATAACCAATCATATTTTCAAGGGAAATCGGGTCAGGGTATTTAACAGGCTGAATTTCTCCTGATTTGTTGAGTGTAAACATATGATATTGAGCATATATACCATAGCCGTGTTTTTCAATATTTGCAATTCTCTTATGATAATCTTCACATAAGTTTGATTTTCTTACATTCCATATAGGTAGCTGTCCATGATAATCTATTTCACCCTGAACTTGTTCAGGTGTAATCATAGCTATTTTTTGAAAGAGTTTTAACTCCATTTCAAGACAATTACGCATAGCATCAGAAACAGGCTTTTTAGCTCCAATTCTTTGTACATATATATTTTCATGTTCAAGTACAATTTTTTCAATATAATCTGTTAAATTATCTGTATATTCATAAAGAGAAGCTACAAGGTTGCTATATACTCTAATTTGAGTAGGCAAAAATTTTCTATCAGTGTGATATAATTGCATTAGAGCATTTATAACTGGATTTGCATGAAGTCCTTTAAAAATTACAAGAGCATCCAAACCATATTTGATTTCTTCTTCTAATATCATAAAAAATCATCTCTATTTTTATAATATGATAAGTAATAGATTAGCAAATAATTATATTTAACATTGACTTGATAAAATATTATTCACCAATCTTTTTATTTTAAAGCAGTTCAATAATTTTAGCAGTACATTCTGTTGTAGAATGAGGAACTACATCACCCTTTGCTAAATCAGCAGTTCTATATCCTGCTTCAAGATACTTATCAACAGCGTCTTCAATAGCCTGAGCCTCGTCCATTAAATCAAATGAATAACGAAGCATCATAGCAGCAGAGAGAATTGTAGCAATAGGATTAGCTTTATTCTGACCAGCAATATCAGGAGCAGAGCCATGAATTGGTTCATACATACCACGTTTTGTGCTTCCAAGTGATGCAGATGGCAACATACCGATAGAGCCTGTAATCTGAGAAGCTTCATCAGATAAAATATCACCAAACATATTAGAAGTTACAACAACATCAAATTGTCTTGGATTTTTTACGAGCTGCATAGCAGCATTATCTACAAGCATATCAGTGCAAGTTACGTCTGGATAATCCTTTGCAACTTCATGTACTACTTCACGCCATAGACGAGAGCTTTCAAGTACATTGGCTTTATCAATAGAAATTACATTTTTATTGCGCTTTTGGGCAGTTTCAAAAGCAACCTTTGCAATTCTTTCAACTTCCATTTTGCTATAGCACTCTGTATCATATGCTTCTGCACCATGTTTGCCTTCGCGTCTTCCACGTTCACCGAAGTAAATTCCACCTGTAAGTTCTCTTACCATCATAATATCAAAGCCTTTGGCAACAATATCTTCTCTTAATGGGCAATCGCCTTTCAGAGCAGGATAAAGCTTTGCAGGTCGGAGATTAGTAAACAGACCAAGAGCTTCACGAATTCCGAGCAATGCCTTTTCTGGTCTGAGATGAGGAGGCATAGCGTCCCATTTACAGTGACCAACAGCACCGCCAACGGCACCAAGAAGTACACTGTCACTTGCAAGACAGCCATCAATTGTTTCCTGAGGAAGTGGTACACCTGTAGCATCAATAGCACATCCGCCAATGAGATACGGTGTAAATGTAAACTTATGATTATATTTTTCAGCTACTTTTTCAAGTACAGCAACAGCACTGTCTACAATTTCAGGGCCAATGCCATCGCCACGAAGTAATGCAATGTTAAATTCCATTTAAAATGTTCTCCTTATCAAAATATTTTTAGTTTTTAGATTTTCACAAGTATATGCAATTGTCTTCTAATGATTTATAATATTCATCATCTTCCCAAGGAGAGTGAGAACTATCACACCCGACATACAAGACTTTATTATCTTTTACAATGAATACTATACACTCACCCCATTCACCCTCGCCTTCAACTAAATAAGCTATTTCATCAGTTTCAGGGGCATCAATAGTTATTGATGAGAACCAACAATATTTTAAAATATCTCTAAAATTTTCAAGTTCAGGCAAAGTGTAATTTTCATCAGTGCCACCGAAATTTTTATAGCATATGATTATATTTTTGCATATAATACCAATCATGTTATCAGACATAGAATTAAAGTGTTCAATACACTTTACAGCATAACCGACAATAGTGTCATTTTCTAAATA
>JAFTWL010000133.1 GCA_017465305.1 Ruminococcus sp.
ATTTTACAAAATAAACAATCTTCCATTACTATTATGCCTCCTTAATAAAGTCTTTAACAATGTTTTCTAAAGCTAATAATGCTTCATCTATCATATATGTTTTACCAATACCAGCCATTGCATTATCAGGACGGCCGCCGCCTTTACCTCCTGTAATAGCTGCTATTCTCTGTATAATCTTTCCTGCATGTGCACCCATATTCTGTGCTGATTTAGAACAAGCACAAAGGAAATTACCCTTTTCGCCTATAACACCAGCAAGTACAACTATTACTGGTTCTTCCATAACCTTTATAGAATCACCCATTTTTCTAAGAATCTGAGGTGTAGAACCTGTCAGCATTGCTGATACAACTTTTACGCCATTTACCATAACAGCATTATCAAAAATTGCTGCCATCTTTGTATCTGATAACTTCTGATTAAGTTCTTCAATCTGACGGTCTTTTTCTTTGAGTTCAGCTGTCATAGCACCACAACGTTCTGCAAGTTCAGCGATATTTCCAAGCTTCAGTGCCTTTGCTGAATTTATAATGCTGTATTTATAAGTATCTAAAAGTTTCAATACACCTAAACCTGTAACTGCTTCTATTCTTCTTACGCCTGATGCTACTGAACTTTCTGAAAGAATACGGAACAATCCTAAATTTGATGTGTTAGATACATGTGTACCTCCACAAAATTCAATAGAATAATTCCCAACACTTACGACTCTTACTACATCACCATATTTTTCGCCAAATAAAGCCATTGCGCCAAGCTTTCTTGCCTCTTCTATCGGCAATTCCTGAGTTATAACAGGTATTGCTTCTAAAATCTTCTTATTTACAAGTGCTTCAGTTTTTGCTAATTCTTCAGTTGTCATGGCTGAAAAATGAGAAAAGTCAAAACGACAATGTTCCGAAGTTACAAGCTGACCTGCCTGATGTACATGGTCACCTAAAACTTCACGCAAAGCTGCTTGAAGTAAATGTGCAGCAGTATGGTTACGCATTGTATTTTCTCTAATATCTTTATTTATTGATGCTGTTACATTGTCACCAACATGTAATGTTCCTTCGTCAACAGTACCAATATGTAAATAATGACCGTCTTCTGTTTTAGACGTAGTTTGTACAACAAAATTACTATCAGGAGTGAAAATTGTACCACAATCACCAACCTGACCACCACTTTCAGCATAAAAAGGTGTTTTATCAAGTACAATAATAACATTATCACCTTCAGTTGCTGTTTCAGAAAAATCCTGTTCTTTATAAATAGCAACAATTTTTGATGCTTCTTCAAATGATTTATATCCTGTAAATATAGTTGATTCAGCATCTATATGAATGCTATTGTCAGCCCATGAAGAACCAGCCTTTGCAAGATAGTCAGCACGTGCTTTCTGACGCTGTTCATTTACAAGCAGATTAAATCCTTCTCTATCAATTTCAAATCCACGTTCTGCTGCAATTTCCATTGTAAGGTCAATAGGAAAACCATAAGTATCACTTAATTTAAATGCATCTTCTCCAGATACTACTTTGCCTACTGAATCTGTTTCCATCTTGTCTAATACCTGCATAAGCAATGCAAATCCATTATCAATTGTCTTAGCAAAGGATTCCTCTTCTTTTCCAATAATCTTGCAAATATAATTTTTCTTTTCTTCTAATTCAGGATAAGCTACTTTATTTTCTGCAATTACAGTTTCACATACTTTATATAAGAAAGGTTCACTTATTCCAATTAAACGTCCATATCTTGACGCACGGCGAAGCAATCTACGTAGTACATAGCCTCTGCCTTCATTAGATGGAAGAATACCATCACCCACCATAAATGTAGTACTACGTATATGGTCAGTTATAACACGAAGTGCAATGTCTGTTTTTTCATCCTGATGATATTTGATTCCAGCAATATCACATACATGTTTCATAATGTTTTGTACTGTATCAACTTCAAATAAATTATCTACACCCTGAATAACACAAGCAAGACGTTCTAATCCCATACCTGTATCAATATTTTTATGTTCCATTTCTGTATAATGACCATTTCCATCACTGTCAAACTGACTAAATACCAGATTCCAAACTTCTACATAACGGTCACATTCACAACCTACACCACAAGTTGGTTTGCCACAGCCCTTGTCTTCTCCTCTGTCAAAATAAATTTCTGAACAAGGACCACATGGACCTGAACCGTGTTCCCAGAAATTATCTTCTCTACCTAAGTGAACCATATGAGATGGGTCTACACCAATTTCTTTTGTCCAGATGTCATATGCTTCATCATCGTCTTCAAATACAGAAATATGCAACTTATCCACAGGCATTTCCAACTCTTTTGTAAAGAACTCCCACGCCCATGAAATTGCCTCTCTTTTAAAATAATCACCAAAAGAAAAGTTACCTAACATTTCAAAATATGTACCATGTCTTGCTGTTTGTCCTACACGCTCAATATCAGGTGTACGAATACATTTTTGACAAGTTGTAACTCTTACATTTGGAGGAACTGCCTGTCCTAAAAAATATTTTTTCAAAGGTGCCATACCTGAATTTATCAGCAATAAACTTTTATCTCCCTGAGGTACTAATGAAAAACTTGAAAGTCTTGTATGATTTTTACTTTCAAAAAAGGAAAGATATTTTTCTCTAAGTTCATTTAATCCTTGCCACTGCATAATTATATTTTCCTGCTAATTTTAAATTAGCTTTTCCTTTCACAATATTTCAATTATAATTATATATAAAAACTAAAAAGATATAATATTATCACATACAAAAGCCCTCGCCGTAAAATGGAACGAAGGCTTTCGTATTACCACTCAAAGCGGCATTTGCTCTGTTATTTATTATATCAAAATATCAGAGTATTGTCAATCTTATCATATCTCTTTTGTAATATTTTATGCTTCTTCATTTCTACGCTTTAAAAGAGCTGCTATTTTTTGATTTGAATCTACAACATTTCCAATAGAAGCATCATGATTAAGTGCTGAAATAAAGTACGCTGTATATTTTGAACAATCAACTTCATGGAACCACTCTCTTGAAAGAAGTTCTTTTGTTCTGTATGTCAAATTTGTTCCTAAAACAGCATCTATATAACCATTTTTATATGCCTCATCAAACTTTTCAAGTCCATTTACAAAAAGTCCATATGTAGCATAACAGAATACTCTTTTTGCTCTGCGTTCTTTAAGTGCATAAGCAATATCAAGCATTGATTCACCTGAGGAAATAATATCGTCGGCAATAAATACATCCTTACCTTCTACTGAATTTCCAAGGTATTCATGTGCTACTATAGGATTTCTTCCGTTTACTATAATTGAATAGTCTCTTCTCTTATAGAACATTCCCATAGGAACACCAAGAACAGAAGCATAATACATATTTCTATTTAATGCACCTTCATCAGGGCTTATTACCATAAATGAATCAGGCGTTGTCTTTACATCAGGAATCTGAGAAAATAATGCTTTTAAGACCTGATATGATGGCATAACATTATCAAATCCCATAAGAGGCACTGCATTATGAACACGTGGGTCATGTGCATCAAAAGTAACAATATTTGAAACTCCCATTTGTTCAAGTTCCTGCAATGCACAAGCACAGTCTAATGACTCTCTGTAATTTCTTCTATGTTGTCTGCCACCATACAAAATAGGCATAATTACATTTATTCTATGTGCTTTACCACTTGCAGCTTGAATAATTCTCTTTAAATCCTGATAATGGTCATCAGGTGACATTGAATTCATTTTACCAAACATCTTATATTCACAGCTGTAATTCCCCACATCGACCAGAATAAATAAATCCTTTCCACGAATTGTGGATTTAATAAGACCCTTTCCATCTCCGGAAGAAAAACGTGGACATTCACATTCAATCAAAAATGTGTCAATATCATAACCGCCACGATGTGCCCACTGAACAAGATACTGGTCAATTTTTGCACCTAATTCAGTTGCTCCTTCAAGAGCAATCAATCCAAGCGGTGCAACACTTGCTTTTGGATTAAATAAAATATCCGTTGCTGATGCTGTTACCATAAAAATTTTACTCCTTTTTTTGTCGGTAATACCGATTATATCTTTTTTCTGCTGACAGCAGATTCCATATTCAAGGAAAATTATACTTTCAGATATTTTCACTATGAATACAAATTTATATAACAATCTGCATTTACAGATTATTTACAAAATTTATCAATATAATTTTCAATATCATGTGCAATAATCTCTTTTGCAGCCTGTGCATTCTGTATCTCATCAACTGCTGTTGTTTTATGCTCAAGCTCTTTATAAACTTTAAAGAAATGCACCATTTCCTCAAAAATATGACCTGGAAGCTCATCAATATCTACATATGAATTATATGTTGGGTCACTGCATGGAATAGCAATTATTTTATCATCATGATTTCCATTATCAATCATTCTGATTACACCTATTGGATAACACTTTACTAATGTCATAGGATAAAGTTGCTGAGAACACAATACAAGTACATCAAGAGGGTCTCCATCATCTGCATATGTTCTTGGTATAAATCCATAATTTGCAGGATAGTGTGTTGAAGTATATAAAATACGGTCCATTTCAAGCACACCTATCTCCTTATTAAGTTCATACTTTACTTTGCTGTTTCTTGGTATTTCAATAACAGCCACAAATTCCTCTGTTGTAATACGCTTAGGGCTTATGTCATGCCAAATGTTCATATATTCCACTCCTTAAATAAGATTTTATATTACATTATGTATATTATATCCAATTATTAAAATCATCATACGCAATTCAAATCACTCTTATTATAAGTATAACAGTTTTTCGATATTTGTCAATAGAAAACAAGTTTTTTTCTTTTAAACATTTTTTTTAATTCAAGTTTTTTCTTTTAAAGACTACTTTTTCATATAACTGTATCATATAAAATAAAAATTTATCTATCGCCTATTGCATTTTATTTCTGAAGCTGATATAATAAGAACATATTATATTTTTAAGAACTTGTATTAAAATAATAACTTCAAATATGATTTTCAGAACAAATATAAAATATTATATAAAACAAGTTCTTATATTTATAAGATTTATATCAGGAGGAAATTTCATGAATAATGCACAGTCAGCAGCAGAATTCACACATTACATTAACTCTATTATTGCCGAAGTAAAAAAAGCTGTAATAGGAAAGGATGTTTTAATTGCAAAAGTACTATTAGCTATTATATCAAAAGGTCATATACTAATTGAAGATATGCCCGGTGTAGGAAAAACGACAATGGCTCTTGCCTTTTCAAAAGCCCTATCACTTTCTTATAAACGAGTGCAATTCACTCCAGATGTACTTCCGTCGGATTTAACAGGATTTTCTGTCTATCAAAAAAGTACTGAAAAATTTGTATTTCAACCAGGGGCTTTGTTTTGTCAACTTTTCTTAGCTGATGAAATAAACAGAACCTCCAGCAAAACACAATCTGCTTTACTGGAAGTTATGGAAGAAGGTTCTATAACAGCTGAGGGGCATACTTATATACTTCCAAATCCTCATATAGTTATTGCTACGCAAAATCCTATTGGTTCTATAGGGACTCAGATGCTTCCAGAATCTCAAATGGATAGATTTATGTTTCGTTTAGAAATGGGGTATCCTTCCATACAAGACGAAATTGAAATATTAAAGACAAGGCATAACAATAATCCTCTTGACTCTGTTAATCCAGCTGCAAATGCTGAACTTTTAATTGCTATGCAAAATGCAGTTTCAAATGTATATGTAGATGATAAGATATATCATTATATTGCTTCTCTTGTTAATGCTACAAGAAATCATCCTTCAATACAACTTGGTATAAGTCCCCGTGGAACAATTGCTCTTACTGATGCTTGCAAAGGACTTGCTTTCATGCGTGGAAGAGATTATGTTATTCCTGATGATGTTGCCGGACTTTGCATTGACGTTTTTGCACACAGATTAGTGTTAAATGCTAAAAATGGCAATGCCAAAGCAGCTACTAAAATAATTCAGGATATTGTTAATAGTGTATCTGTTCCTCGCCCTGGAAATAATGGTAGGCGGTGATTTTTAATGTGGTATATGAAATTTTTCTATACATTACTTCTTGTTGTTTCTTTTCTTTTTATTTTTCTATATGATAAGGTTTTTTCCCTGCTTCTTTTTATGGTTTTGTTGCTTCTTATGATTTTTCAATTTATATTTGTATGCTATATTAAAAGAAAATTATCAGCAGAGATTGAAATTAAAAATCAAACTATAAAATGCGGTGAATCAATTCCTATATTTATACATTTAAAAAATCATAGTTTTTTACCTGTGGGAAATTCTACCCTTAACCTAAGACTACAGAATACTTTTACATCATCTAATGAAATATTTACAATCCGTCTTCCTATTCAAGCAAAGTTTACTTCTACTGTAACAATATATGTAACAGCCAAACATTGCGGAATATTTAATATTTCAGCTGAAAGCTTATATTTTATGGACTATCTAAAATTATTCTCACGTAAAATATTACCTAAGGCTAATGGTACATGTACAATCTTTCCGGCAAAAGTTGAAATTCCAGGAACTTTAATATCTATACAGCAAGAAAGCTTTATTGATTCTCCTACTTACTCTACAACAAAATCAGGTGATGATGCTTCTGAAGTTTTTCAGATACGTGAATTTCAAAATCAGGACAGACCAAATCGTATACATTGGAAATTGAGCAGTCGATATGAAAAAATGTTTGTAAAAGATTATAGTCTTCCATTGCAACAAGACTTTGCCATCATTCTTGAAATATTAGATTTTCATCTGGAACAAGAACAGAACAAAAATAATTATGTTGACCTGCTCTTAAAAGCGATGTTTTCTGTAGCAGACCTCGCTGTTAAACAAAAACAAAATTATACTATATTACGTAAAAATAGACAAGACATCATGTGTAAGGCTGATATTACAACAGAAAGTGAACTTTATAATGAAATGTATTCAATAATTAGCGAGACAGGAAAAAACATTAAATCAGAAAAATCTATAATACAAAATTTTATCACTTCGTCTGGTTCAGAAAATTTTTCAGCTGTTATTTATTTTATTCCTACTATATCAAAAAAAGAAATAGATATACTTGCAAATGAAAGACCTTATCAACAACATTTTATTTTTATTACTAATATATATGATGTATCTGAAAAATCAGAGTTACCACTCAATATTAAAGTAATTTCTATTACAGAAGAAACTTTAAATAAAGCACTAACTGCTGTTTGTGTTTAACAGGAGGTATTTTATGAATGAAATAAATACAACAAATTCTTCTGATTTTTTGATTCATGATAATATAGCTGTAACAGTACGGTCCTCACCTTCTTGGAAACGCAATATTATACTAACAATTCTCGCACTTATTGGATATATAGGAACAATAACAACTACACTTTCTATGTTTAAACCTGTTTACAATGGTTTTACCCTTTTTGTTACTTCTGCTTTTTCTTTTATTCTTTTATGTATTTTAGTACAACTTCCAGGAAAGCATGCCCGTATTTCTTTTCTTTTTCTCGTTGCAGAAGCCATTTTTATATTTTTATTTAAATATCAAATCTTATCTGGATTTAAATTTTTCTATAATCACTTTTATTGCTCCATTCACAACACTGATACTTTATATTATAAATCAGATTTAATATATGATGAAGCTTTTGCAACAACATACTTTTTAATCGCTTTTATAAGCCTTTTTGCATTTCTAATATGTTGGTTCACTTTAAAAAAACCACATTTTATTTTAGGATTTCTTATAACATTTATGCCAATAGAAATAGGTCTTTATAATGGCGTTGAAATGAACCTATTTTCAATAATGCTTGTTATTATTTATTGGACATGTATACTAACTGTTCACCTTGCTGACTCAAATCATGGCAAAAATCAAAAATCATTTGGATTTTTAAGAAAAGAAAATGGCTTTATTGCTGCCTATCCACTGAGAGCACCTATTGCTACATTATGTTGTATTGTTACATCTATAATGACAGTTCTTGCAATCTGCATTTCATGGGGAACAATACAATTAACTAATATGCAAGATTCAGAAAATATAAAAGAAAAAAGAAACAATATCAAACAAAGTATTGAAAACTTCGATGTACAACAAACTATGGACAACATCTCTGAATTTTTTAAAACAGGCAATTCAATGCGTACTCAAAAACTCGGAAATAAAAGTAAAATGGATATTAAAAATAAAGAACAACTTAATATTACTGTTGATAAACTTCCCACATCTTCTGTTTATCTAAAAGATTTTACAGGTACAGTTTATGAAAATAACAGCTGGAGTGCAATTTCTGATGATGTATGGAAAAATGAATCCAACTTATGTTCTTTAATTACTGAATATGGCTGCGCTCCTCAGGTATATCCTTATCTTTTCAATGAAGTTATGTTTGACTCATCAAATATAACAATGCAAATAAAACCAGTAAATACTGAGAGAAGATGTTATGTTCCTTATGCTTCATTTTCATCTCGTGCTGAATATGAATTTGACTATAAAACAAAAATGCCAAATAATCAATCATATACTTTCACTGTTTCTGACAATATAAATTATAATAAACTTTTAGAAAATGATATATCTTATTCCTATTTATCAAGAGACGTGTTTAATTTTGAAGATGCTAATACAAAACATTTTTTCAATCTTCTTTCTTTATCAGATGAATTTAGTGAACTTGATTTCTATGGTTACTATGTTCCAGAGTCATCTCAAAACAATAAAGCTTTACAAGCTATAATTACTGAACAATATAAATATCGTGATTTTGTTTATGATAACTATACTGATTCGATACAAACCCCTGCTATGCAAGAGGTTTATGATTCACTTCCAGAAGAATTAAAATATAATTCCTTGAATAACAGCGATTCCTTCAATAACTCAAATGAAACTTTAGATGAACAGTTAGAAATTTTAAATGAAATTCAGTCTTATCTTGCTGATTCAGCTACCTATTCACTTTCACCAGGGAAAACACCAGGAACAAGAGACTTTGTAAATTATTTTTTAATTGAAAATAAAAAAGGATACTGCACACATTTTGCAACAGCAGGTATCTTATTAGCAAGAAATGCAGGCATTCCAGCAAGATATTGTGAAGGATATGTAATTGCACCTGAGGATATTGAAAATGCTAAAAGAAATGCAAATGGTTCTTATACTATTTCTATTACAGATGCACGAGCTCATGCTTGGTGTGAATTTTATATTACAGGATATGGATGGATGCCATTTGAATTTACTCCAGGATATTATGGATTTGAAAATTTAGATATTCCACAGGAAGATGAAAGTTCTGTAGAAGAAAAATCAGAAGAAGAAACTACACAAATTACTACTACAGAAATACAGACAGAAACAATTTTAAATACAACTACTTCTGTTTCCATTTCAGATGAGTCAATAAATAATGCAACAAATAATTCAGATAAAGATAAAGGTAAAAATACAAATACAAATTCTGAAAAAAGAAATAATATTACAAAATATGTAGTAATTATTCTGATTATTACAGCTATTATAGCTATCTTTCCATTAGTCAGAACTTATAAACTAAAAACAAGAAAGCAAAAATTCTATGATAACAACAAAATAGATGCCATTTTTGAAATATATAAATATATGCAGTCCATACTTGCATTTATTAACATTACACCTGGAAATCAGCAACTTATGGACTTCGCTGAAACAGCAGGTAAAAAATTGGAGCCATATGGCGGTTCTCCTGAAATTATAAAAAGTCTTTTTGCTCTGGCAACAGCTGCTGATATGGGAAATAAAGAACCATCTCAAGCAGAAATTCAAGAAGCTATAAAAATAACAGAACAAATTGCTGAATCCATATATCAATCTAAAAATATATTACAAAAATTATATATGAAATATATTTATCATATTTTGTAAAAACCAGGAGGTTATATCATGTCAAAAAAAAATAATTTAGAAAAAAAAGATTTCGCATTCACAAAAATATTGCATACAATTTCACCTATTTTATTGATTGCACTTGGAATCCTACTTATTGTAAACCGTTCCCATTTAGACACTATTTTTTCTATTTTCGGAAGTATTATAATGCTTATAGGGCTAATTAAAATAGTAATTTATTATGCAATAAAGCCATATGAAAAAAAAGCTTATCATTTGCAACATGGAATTATAGTGCTTTTAATAGGAGCTATTTTAACTTTTGTTCCATTCTTCGCAAATCAATTTATTCCTTTCTGCATTGGACTTTTAATATTAGTTTCAGGTATATCAAGTATAATAAATGCAACAAACTTAAAGAAAATAAGCCATAATTGGCAAATCCCTTTTGCATTCGGAATCTTAATAACTTTAATGGGAATATCAACTATTATATGTTCAATGCATTTATCAGGTGTTATCTGGATTGTTATAGGTGTTATGCTTATCATTAGCGGAATTATGAGTATAATCAATGCTATTATTGAAAATCACTCAAAATCAGTGTTCTCTAAACAAAATATTGATGATATTATTGATATTTAAATTTGGAGTATTCAAATATCTATTAAATAAACTATATATAAATAACGAGCATCTGCTTAACGTAGATGAAACTTATCCAAATGTAGGCGAGTTCAAAGCCAAATCAACAAAATTCAGAATTTTATTGCCTATGCTCTATTTATAATAATTAAAATAACTTAAAATTTATTATATTATACTTGACAAAATTATATTGCTATGTTATACTTATAAAAGCAATATAGCTTTCAAAAAATGGGGTGTACCACCTACGGGTACAGCCCATTTTCTGTCTTTATGTGCTTAAAATCAAAAACAGGAGGTTATTTATTATGACTGTAAACGGAGAATTTATTGAGCTTTCTTCTCCAATAGATTTAAAAACATTTCTTGAATCTCAAGGATATAATATTAATCGTATAGCTGTAGAAATAAATTATGAAATTATTCCTAAATCAACATATCAAAATGTAATACTATCTGAAAAAGATGTATTAGAAATTGTAAGTTTTATGGGCGGGGGCTAATACCAACCTACCTAATATTTAAAATTTGATATTTTCTAATATAAAATGAAAGGTTGTATATCTATGAATTTTATTACAAATAATAATGACCCTTTAATACTTGATGGTCATACTTTTAACTCAAGATTCATTCTTGGTTCTGGTAAATTTTCATTAAAGCTTATTCAGACTGTTATGGAATACGGCGGAAGTGAAATAGCAACTATTGCACTCCGTCGTGCAAATGCTGACAGCCCTGAAAATATACTTGATTTTATCCCTAAAAATATCACACTCTTGCCTAATACCTCAGGGGCAAGAAATGCTGAAGAAGCTGTAAGAATTGCTCGCTTATCTCGTGAACTGGGTTGTGGAGATTTTGTTAAAATTGAAGTAATTCATGATTCTAAATATCTTCTCCCTGACAATGAGGAAACTATAAAAGCTACTAAAATACTTGCAAAAGAAGGTTTTATAGTTCTTCCCTATATGTACCCTGATTTAATTTCTGCAAGAAAACTTGTTGACGCTGGTGCTGCTGCTGTTATGCCTTTAGGTGCACCTATTGGAAGTAACAGAGGACTTTTAACAAAAGATTTTATAAAAATCTTAATTGAAGAAATTCCTCTTCCAATTATCGTTGATGCTGGTATAGGAAGCCCTTCTCAGGCATGTGAAGCAATGGAGCTTGGTGCTTCCGCTGTTATGGCGAATACTGCTATTGCAACTGCTGATGATTGTGCTTCAATGGCAAAAGCATTCCGTCTTGCAATTGAAGCAGGACGTACAGCATATCTCGCAAAACTCGGCAGAGTTTTAGATAAAGGGGCTGAAGCGTCAAGTCCTCTTACTGGATTTTTACAAGATTAAAGGATGGTGTATAGTCTTGAGAAAAATTTATGACTCTATGGAATATCAACCAAATATGCAAGTACTTGACTCTGATTTGCTTGAACAGGTTCTTGACAAAACTAAAAATTTTAATCCCTATCAGTATACAAAAAAAGACGTTCTTTCAGTATTAGAAAAAGATAATCTATCAATATCAGATTTTGCTGTTTTGCTTTCTCCTGCTGCTGAATCCTGCCTGGAAAAAATGGCGAAAAAAAGCAAATTACAGCGATATAAATATTTTGGTGGAAATGTACTTCTTTTTACACCACTATATATATCTAACTATTGTGAAAACGAGTGCGTATATTGTGGTTTCAATTGCAAAAATAAAATTTCAAGAAGCAGACTTAATGCAGAGGAAATTGAACGTGAAATGATTGCAATTTCAAAAACAGGTATGCGTGAAGTTCTTATGTTGACTGGAGAAAGTCCTACTAAATCTGATGTAGAATATATTGCAAAAGCAGTTTCTATTGCTAAAAAATATTTCTCTACTATTGGCTTGGAAGTTTATCCTATGAACGTAGACGATTATAAACTTTTACACCAAAGCGGTGCTGATTTTGTAACTGTTTTCCAGGAGACATACGATAGTACTGTTTATGCTGAAAAACATCCTGCTGGTGCTAAAAGATGTTTCCCATATAGATTTTATGCACAGGAACGTGCTATTTTAGGTGAAATGCGTGGAGTTGGATTTGGTGTTTTGCTTGGTCTGAGCGATTTTCGCAAAGATATGTTTACTGCTGCTGTTCACGCTAAATTACTACAACAAAAATATCCTCATACTGAAATTGCTATGTCATTCCCTCGACTTCGACCTTATAAAAATCACACTGAAACTAATCCAAATGATGTACATGAAACGCAACTTTTGCAAATGATGATGGCCTTCAGATTATTTATGCCTTTTGCAAGTATTACTATTTCTACAAGAGAACGCTCTGGCTTCCGTGATAATGTACTTCCACTTTGTGCAACAAAAATATCCGCTGGTGTCAATGTTGGAATTGGCGGACATACAGAAAATGAACAAAAAGGCGATGCACAATTTGAAATTTCTGACCCAAGAACATTAGAAGAAATTCATAATGCCATTTTAAATCAAAATATGCAGCCAGTTTATACTGACTACATAAACACTTCTTTGCTATGATAATATGTGTTACGCAGAGAAAACTCTGCAAAGATAATTTCTTTCAGCGTATAGACAGTATTGCATCAGCAAAACCAAATGCAATAATCTTAAGAGAAAAAGATTGCACAGAAAAAGAATATTTGAAATTAGCTAAAAAATGCTACGATATTTGCAAAAAATATAATGTAACCCTTATAATAAATACTTTTTATAATGTCGCTAAAAGACTTAATTTACCTGTACAGATTTCATTTCCTGAAAGCCAAAAATATTCTCATCTTCCTATAAATACAGGTGTATCTATTCATAGTGTCAAGGAAGCAGTCGAAGCAGAAAAAAATGGAGCTGATTTTTTAATCGCAGGGCATATATTTCCGACTTTATGTAAACCTGGACTTCCTCCAAGAGGAACAAACTTTTTATCTGAAATTTGTAACAATGTTTCTTGCCCTGTTTTAGGAATTGGCGGGATTGATGAAAATAACGTTTTTGATATTGCTAAAACAGAAGCTTCAGGTTTTTGCGTTATGTCATCACTTATGGAATGCCCTAATCCTTATGAAAAAACATTAACTTTAAGAAATATATCTGAAAAATTTTTTCATTATACTATTAAATAATTATGAGGTAAAATATGTATCAAAATATTTCCAAACTAAATTGGCTTAAAATAGGAAAAATTGTTGCTGGTTCAGTAATTGCAATGCTTATTTCACAAATCTTAAATCTTGATAACTTTATTTCCGCTGGTATAATCACTTTTCTTACAATTCAGGATACAAGACAGCAGACTACAACAACAGCATTACAACGTGTTTCAGCCTTTATAATAATGACAGTAATATGTTTTCCTGTTTTTCATTTCTTCGGAGGTAATCCACTATCATTTGGACTATTCTTTTTAATATTTTTATTTATATGTTTTCTTTTTAACCTAAAAGATTCAATTGCTGTAAATACTGTTATTGCAACTCACTATATGATTTATGGAGATGTTGATTTCCATATTCTAAAAAATGAACTTTTACTTCTTATTATAGGTGCTGGTATAGGTATTTTAATAAATAGCTTTATGCCTGATAACAAAAAGAAAATAATAGAAAAGCAAAAAGAAGTTGACATACATATACAACAAATATTCAGCCGTATGTCATTATACTTACTAAAATCAGATAAAACAGGATATGATGGTTCTTGCTTTGATGAGGTAGATAAAATTTTTAAAGAATTAGAAAATGAAATACTTTTATTTATGCAAAATCATTATATTGATAAAGATTTATATTTTATGCGTTACGCTGAATTACGCCGTCGTCAGGCGGAGGTTTTACGTATGATGTATCGTCAGGTAATGCGTATAACTTTAATACCTGAGCAGGCTAAAACACTTTCTGAGTTTATTAAAAAAGTAAGTATTCAATACAATGAAAAAAATGACAGTATTGCATTATTGGATGAACTTGAATCCATATATCAGAATTATAAAAATAGTCCTCTCCCTGTAACAAGAGAAGAATTTGAAAATCGTGCTATTTTATATAGTATTCTCTCCGATTTATATGCCTTGCTTCAGATGAAAAAACAATTTTATGAATCAATTACATCAAAAAATAAAAATTAAATAACACTAATTTTAAAAAGCCTGCATATCATTTCCACAGAATCGCAGGCTTTTTATGTTTATTATATTTAAAATAAAATTTCTAATTATGAAAACTTTATCATTTTTATACAATCACATAAATGCTATCTTAAAGTTTTATATAAAATTATATATTCTTATTATATTTTACTTTAATAATATATTCTTTAAAATAGTAAGGTCAAATATATTAATCATATTATCTTTGTTTAAATCTGAACATTTAACATCAATATAATCTGATGTAACTTCACATAAAAGATATTTTTGCAATAAAACAACATCAGATAAGTTTACTTCTCCATCACTATTAACATCACCATTTAAATCCTTTGAAGTTGAAGAATATACATCACTGACATTACATATTGAGGTTTTTACTTTTGTACCTGTTTCAGAAGTAATTTCAACACTATACATACCAATATCATCTGACGAAGCATTTTCTATTGTATAATTTTTAGATGTAGCTCCTTCAATTGCAATATCATTAAGATACCATTGATAAGACGGAGAAGTCTGAGAAGATTCTACATTAAGTGTCCATGTATCATTTTCTTTAAGCTTAATTGTTCGTGAAACAGAATAAACATCAAATGTATCCGATATTGTATAATTTTCTGCTATTACTTCTCCCTGACTTGGCCATCCACTAATATTGCTTTCCTGAACAAATACTCTTACTCTAGAAATATTAACATTTGGTGCAAGTCCCATAACATCTCCAAGCGGCACTTTAAATTCCACAATATTTCCACTACGCTTGCATACACATCCATCATATGATGCACCTGCTGTACCACCACCATTAAAATATACATATCCATTTGGCTGATAATATATCCAATATGATTTTCCATTATCTGCATTTTCAATTCTGAAATTATATACAGGAGCAACGGCATTCTGATGAATTTCAGCCATTATATAAAGATACTTATCATCATTTGAAATATAAAGCTTATTATTACCATTTACAGCAGCTAAAAGTTCTTCATTCCATTCAGTAGTTCCAGCATTTTTCCCATCAATTACGATTTTATGACTTGTAAATAAATCACCTTGCGATACAGAAACTTCATTATCTGCATTTGCATGATAAAATGTATTATCTGTAACAGCTTCTACATCATCAGATTTTTTAACATTAAAAGTTCCAAGATAATTTGCTCCAAATGAAGAATTCCAAATATCTTTATTAGCAAACTGAACAGAACGCATATAACTATCTTCTATTCCACTATTTCCTACAGATAAACGAAGATATATATTCCATTCCCCTTCTTCAATATCACCTGGAAGTTTTAAAGAAATATCTGACTTTGTAGTAGTACATGAACGCCATTTTGTTGTATCTATATCAAGTTCAGCTGTTCTATAAATTCCATCACGTTCAAGAATAACTTCAGCTTTTTGTTTTTTAATAGGATTTGCAAAGCCTGTATTTTCAACATCAATAGACAGATTCAACATATCGCCTTGCAATACTTCCTTATTCAATTTTGATTCTCTAAGTACAAAACGATATCCAAGATGGTCACGCATGAACTGGAATACTGTCTGTCCATAGTAAGCTGAATTGTCAACACCATCTATATCATAGTTCTCATTAAATGTATAATCCTTATAAAGTGAATAAATATTTCCGTTTATATAACTTAAATGCGTTTTATACATCTCAGGAATTGCATTTTCAGGAAGATATGTATCATACTTTTTTGCCCAATCAAGATTACTTGAAAATTCCCCTCCAAAATATGTGGAAAGCATCTGATTACTCATCCATGTTGTCTCTTTTTCTCTGTTTGAATATGTTCCCAAGTCAGAATCAGAACCCATATATCCATCATTATAAATACCTATTCTTGCAGCATCACTTCCTTCTGGTGCTATATAAGTATCAAGTTCACTCATTTCTATTCCAGCCCATTTAGCAAATGTATTAGGCGTACGAACTGTAATAGAAACTTCTTCAGGAACACAATCCAGAAGTGCATCTACTAACTGTGCTTTGTAATCTAATGAAACATACTTTCCGCCATGCTGTTCTCCCCATTTGCCTACGAATCCAGTTTCTACAAATGCTAAAATATCTTTATAGTCTTCCAATATTCCATCTGTTTTAATCTGATTGATATGAGATAATACTTTTTCAAATGATGCTGGTTCTGGATTATCAACGCCATTTGGGTCATATCTGAATCGCAAGCCTATAAGGCATCCATTTTTACGACAATTTTCAAAAGTTGCTCTGAGATTTTTAAAGAAAGTTTCATCAAAATCATAATCTGCAACTCCATTGATACCAGAAGAAAAAGCACCAATATTAATATATAATGCCATAAGATTTCCGGTTGGATTATAAACAGGAGTATCTCCCGGTTTACAAGTAATATTCTGAACTGTTGTATAACCTACTCCCGGATTATTTATTGTTTCAACAATTTCCTTGTAATCAATACCACTATCAACTAATGATGTATCAACTATATTAACTTCTTCATTAACAGATACAGCATTTTCAATCGCTGATACATTATTTCCCTGTGCAAATACATGAACAGAACTTACACATAATGAAGCCGCTAAAACAGCTCCAAATAATTTTGAATATTTCATTTTATATTCCACATTTCAATATACTTTTAACAAAAGAAAATAATATAAATAATATTATTTTTTCAACGTTTTGATAACTTGTCAATAGATAACTGAAACTTTCCTTTTTTATTTTCAATTATATTTCTGATGTCTCTTTCAACCTGTTCTACTTCTTTCTGAAATTCCAATGCAGGAGTACGTATAGCTCCGTTTCCAAGTATAATCAACTGTTCCATTCCATCTGAAGTTACTACACGTATGCGATGCTCTTTTCCCAATGTATAAGAAGCCCTTTCAATATACATATCAGCAGTTTCTGCTTCTTTTGTATATACAACACTAATATTGTTAACCTCTTCAATTTCTTTATGATGCTCTTTCACTTTATAAGCATCAAATACAAGAATAACATTACATAATTTATATCCCTGATAATTACATAAAATATGAATCAACTGATTTCTCGCCAAATCAAGATTATCTTTTGCAAGTGCTTTTAAACTTTCCCATGAAAAAATAACATTAAAACCATCTACTAATAAATATTCGGGTTCAATTTTATACTCTATATTTTTATTCAAATCAGATTTTATTTCAATATTTTTTTCAGTTTCAAACATTCTATAACGGTCATTCTTTACTTTTCCATAAGTTTTCTCAAATATATCCATCAATTCTTTATCATATTCAAAACTATCTCTTGAATATCCTGATGAATAATTATTGTAATTCTCCGTAGATTCTGATATGTTTTCATATTCTTCCTTTTTTTCAAATTCATCACAAGAAGTATGCAGATATTCTGATACCTGATTCCACTTTACAACAAATCCTGCTCCATGACTGCAAAAAACTGAATCTGCTGTATTTTCCAAATCACTTTCTCTGTCATAATTTATTTTCTGTATAATTTCATCTTCATTATGACATTTTTCATAACCTTTAAAAATACAAGAAAGCTTTCCTATACCATGAGTATATTTTATTACTTCTGTTTCATATCCACGAATAGAAGAAACAGGAACATCTCCGAATAATATAGCTTTATCATCATTTTGCTCGGGAGATGAAAAAGTTCCGCCCATTCGCTGTAAATCTGTTATAGCTCTACCCACTACTGAAACAGGCACCTCTAATCTGAAATTATACCAAGGTTCTAAAAGAATACTTTTAGCATGATAAAGTCCATTTCTTACAGCACGATATACAGCTTGTCTGAAATCTCCACCTTGAGTATGTTTAGTATGTGCACGTCCTGTAATAAGTGTAATTTTAATATCAGTTACAGGAGAACCTGTTAAAACTCCAATATGTGCTTTCTCAGCAATATGAGTCATAATAGATTTTTGCCAACTTTGGTCTAAAACTTCTTCACGACATTTAGATTCAATAATAATTCCACTACCTCGTTCAGCTGGTTCTAAAAGTAACTGTACTTCTGCATAATGTCGTAATGGTTCATAATGTCCTGCTCCTATTACAGGTTCTAATATAGTTTCTTTATATGCAATGCTTCCATGCTCAAAGCTAACATCTATATTATAGCGTTCCTGCAATAAGCTCTGAATTATTTCAAGCTGCACTTCTCCCATTAACTGAACATTGATTTCCTGTAATTGTGTATTCCATATAACATTTAACTTAGGCTCTTCATCTTCTAACTTTTTCAACTTTGTAAAACAAGTATGTAAATCAATATCTGAAGGACAAATAACACGATATGTCAATACAGGTTCAAGAACAGAGCCCATAGAGTTTTTTTCAGTTCCAAGTCCTTCTCCAGCAAAAGTATTCGTAAGTCCTGTTACAGCACATACCATTCCCGAAAATGCTTCCTGTACAGACTGATATTTAATACCTGAATAATTACGAATCTGATTAACTTTTTCTTTCCATGTTTCGTTATTTTGAGATTTGCCTTCTAAAAAAGATTTTACTTTAAGGCTTCCACCTGTAATTTTCAAATGAGTTAAACGGTTTCCCTGTTCATCTTCTGTAATTTTAAAAACTTTAGCACCAAATTCTTCTGAAAAAACTGGAGATTTTGTATACAAGAATAAATCAGATAAAAACTTTTCTACACAATCCAGTGTACGTGCTGAACCAAAATAACAAGGAAAAACTTTTCTTGAAGATATTGCATTCTGTATATCTTCAAAACTTACTTTCTCGTTTTCTAAAAATGATTCCATTATTACTTCATCACACATTGAAAGATTTTCATAAAATATTTCTGAATCATGTTCTATACAAAAATTCACACAATTATTACTTAAATTATTTTTAAGTTCTTTCATACATGATTCTACACTTGTATCAGGTAAATCCATCTTATTTACAAATATAAATGTTGGTATATTATAACGATTAAGTAATTTCCAAAGCGTCTCTGTATGACTTTGAACTCCATCAGAAGCACTTATAACTAAAATTGCATAATCCATTATCTGCAATGTTCTTTCTGTTTCAGCAGAAAAATCAACATGTCCAGGGGTATCTAACAAAGTAAATTCTGCTTCATCAGATTTAAGTATAGCCTGTTTTGAAAAAATTGTGATACCTCGCCTGCGTTCAAGAACATCTGTATCAAGTACTGTATCTTTATGGTCAACACGTCCAAGCTTTTTTATCTCTCCTGCACAATATAGCAAACCTTCAGATAACGTTGTCTTGCCAGAGTCTACATGTGCAAGTATTCCTACAGCTAATCGTTTCAAATTTTATCAATCCATTCTTTATACGATGTTTTTATTAATAGTATTATACCATGAAAAGTATTAAAAAGCAAGGTGAACATTATCAAAAAAGTGTGTCACCGCTCTACACAGCAACACACTTTTTCAATCATTCAATTAAAATAAATCAAAATTATATAGTTATTGTTTAAGAACGTGGGGCTGGTAAATGTATTCTATGTTTTAGTAATGATAAATCATATACATTTATGTTACCATCTTCAGTTAAATCAGCACGCTTGCTTTCTTCCTTACTAAAAGTAATTTCTCCAAGAATGAATTTCTGCAATAAAAGTGCATCTTCACTATCAACTTTATGGTCTCCATTTATATCTCCATAAATATCAGGAAGTGATGGCTCTGTTGTAGTTGTCGTTGTCGTAGTGGATGTAGTTGTAGTAGTTGTTGTAACAGATTCTAAACCATCAACAATTGAATAAAAAGCAGGTTTTGCTGTATAATCTTCGTTAAACAAAAGCGGATATTTAGCACTTCTCCAGCTCTTATCATCTGTTGTTCCCCAAAATACAACAGATGAAATATTATCTGCATATTTAACACAAAGATCCATAATGTCGCTGTAAACCTGAGCCTGTTTCTCAAAACCACTTTCGGAAATATCTGAAGTAGTAATATCAAGCTCTGTAATTTGTATATCAAGACCAGTTGAAGCAAACTTATCTAAAGCTTTTGCATAAGAAGGAGTATTATTTGCATAAGATACCTTAGGAAAACTTACATCTAAGTGTGACTGCATACCAATACCATCAATTAAACCTTTTTCTTTTAATTCCATTGCCATATTATAAATAGCATCTGTTTTCTGTGGCATATATTCATTAAAGTCATTATAATAAAGTTTACAGCCCTTAGGAGCATACTTTCTTGCATACTCAAATGCAGGTTCAATAAATGAGTTATCTCCGAATATTTTTAACCAACCAGAATAGTTTGGATTTTCAGCTTGTGTACCACCTTTACGTGGTGAACCATCATCAAGCCATGTTTCATTTACAACATCCCAAGCATAAAAATCAACAGTTGGATATTCTTTTTCAATAGCTTCCATTACGTTTTTAATATAATTTTCCATACGTTGAAGCATTACTTCTTTAGTTACCCAGTTACCTGTTTCAGAATATCCTTCTTTGAAGAACCAGTCAGGTGTCTGGCTATGCCATACAAGAACATGTCCTCTTACAGGAATATTATTATCACGACAGAAATTTAAAATACTTCTTGCACTTGCAATATTAACCTGTGGATTTGTTTCACTTCCTGTGGCAAGTGTTGCATTTTTATCAAGAATAGCATCTGGCTTTAATTCATTTCCAAGTGTAACGCTATTAAAATGCTTTAATATTAAATCTTTTGTAGATTTAGGAGCAAGTTCATCAGTTGTGACAGCTGTACCTATTTTAAAATATTTTGAATAAGCATCTTTAAGGGATGTAATATCTTGCTCAATAGAATAAACAGGTGCAGTTCTAATTTCGAAATCATCTACATAAATATCAGCCTGGTCGTTACATTGAACATATACATAAACTTTTGTAACATCTTCAGGCATAGAAAATTTAATATTTGAAAAGTCACACCAACCACTTCCATCACAAGTAGCAGATGCAAGTGTAGGATATTTTCTTTCTCCGCTACTGTCAGTATACTCTAAACTTACAGTAATATTATTATACCATGATGTTTTTGCTGAAAGACTAACAGTATACTGTTCACCTGGTGTAAGAATACCATCTAATAAAAATTGTGGCCCATTCCAGTTTTTTGTTCTGCCAGTAACCTTCATAGACTTAGAACCGCTTTTTGCCTGTTCGGTAGTTGCAGAGATAACCTCAACTCCGCCTCTTCCAGTAAATTTACTTGTGTCTCCATCTTCAAAATCAGTAGAATAAATTAACTTAGTTGATTCTTCTGCTGCATTTACTGAAAAAGCAGGTGAATCACCTAAAAATTGTGTTGTGCTTATTGTTGGAATAG
>JAFTWL010000134.1 GCA_017465305.1 Ruminococcus sp.
ACAGGGGGTGGAGAAAAGGGAAGTCTCTGTACAGGTGCTACTATGGATACAGAAATTATAACTGTATTATTTAAAGATGTAATTGAGAGCAGTAATATTTTGCAGAAGGATGTTACATTTGCAAAAAAGCTGACAAGACTTTTAAAACGTTTACCTGAATTAGAAGTCGGAAAATATGGTCAGATTAAAGAGTGGGTTAAAGATTATGAAGAAGCTGAGGTAGGACATAGACATATATCACATTTATTTGCACTTTGTCCGGCAGATTTAATTTCACCATATAAAACGCCTAATCTTGCAAAGGCAGCAAGAGCAACTTTAATACGTCGTTTAATTCATGGAAGCGGTCATGCTGGATGGAGTCGTGCATGGATTATAAATATGTGGGCAAGACTTTTTGATGGGCGTATGGCTTATGAAAATTTACAGCAGCTTTTAGCATGGTCAACAAGTCCGAATATGCTTAATTACTTCGATTCTTTTCAGATTGACGGAAATTTTGGCGGAACTTCTGCTATTGCAGAATTTTTTATGCAAAGCAACTGTGGTGAAATAAATCTTTTACCTGCACTGCCTGAAGAGTGGTCTGAAGGAAGTATAAGTGGCTTAAGAGCAAAGGGTGGATTTGAAGTCAATATTACATGGCAGGATGGAAAGTTAGTTACTGCGTCTGTTTTATCTTTGTATGGCAAGCCTTGTGTTCTTCGTTGTAATACTGTTGCCTCTGTAACTTGTAATGGTGGAAGTGTAGATGCTGTTATGGATGGTGAGCTGATTCGATTCGATACAAATGAAGGAGAATTATATACTGTTCGTGTGTAATTAAAAATTATAAAAAAGCTCCCTTAAGGGAGTTTTTTTATATTTTTTCAAAAAACTCTTGACAAATCAGATAATATAGTTTATAATGAGCATATGAACAGTTGTTCAGATAATGAAATTAAAATCATATATTATTATACGGAGGTATTTATTATGAAGAAGGTATTTAAATTACAGGACTTGGATTGTGCAAACTGTGCAGCAAAGATGGAAGATGCAATAAGAAAATTAGATGGAGTAATTGATGTTACAGTAAGCTTTATGACACAGAAACTTACACTTGAAGCAGAAGACAGTGAATTTGATGCTGTGTTGAAGAAAGCTAAGAAGTGCATAAAAAAGGTAGAGCCTGATTGTGTAGTGATTGATAAATAGAAATAGTTTGCAGGAGAGGAGATTGCAATGACTAAAAAGCAAAAACGATTACTAACCAAAATTATAGTAAGTACAATACTTTTTGGATGCTTTGCATTGATTATGCACATACAAGGAGATGTATTTCCTCATTGGGTAGAAATTGTTGGGTATGGAGTAATATATTTATTTGCTGGGATAGAAACTCTCTGGAAGGCCATACGAAATATATCAAGAGGACAGATTTTTGATGAAAACTTTCTGATGTGTCTTGCTACAGTTGGTGCGTTTGGAATTGGTTCTTATCCCGAAGCAGTAGAAGTTATTTTATTTTATCTTATAGGGGAATTATTTGAAAGCATTGCTGTAGGGCGTTCAAGAAAAGCTGTATCAGATTTAATGGATTTATGTCCTGATACAGCTGTTGTAATAAGAAATGGTGAAAAAGAAGAAGTAAACTCTGATGAAGTTGAAGTGGGAGAAACAATTTTTATTGCTCCAGGAGAAAAAATTCCTCTTGACGGAATATTGCTTAAAGGTTCAACAACAATTGATACATCGGCTCTTACAGGAGAATCATTACCATCTGATTGCAAAGAGGGAGATGCAATATTAAGTGGTTGTATTAACCTTACAGGTGCGATTATGATGACAGTAACTAAAACAGCAGGTGAATCTACAGCAGCAAAAATAATGGAACTTGTTGAAGAATCTTCATCCAGGAAGGCATCTACAGAGAAATTTATAACTCGTTTTGCAAGATATTATACACCATGTGTAGTAATAGGTGCGGTTTTGCTTGCTTTTATTCCTCCTGTTATCGGATTTGGAAGCTTTCATCACTGGATAAAACGTGCATTGACATTTTTGATTGTATCATGCCCTTGTGCTCTTGTAATATCTGTACCATTAAGCTTTTTTGGTGGTATAGGATGTGCTTCTAAAAATGGTATACTTATAAAGGGAAGCAATTATTTAGAGGCTCTTACAGAAGTTAAAACTGTAGCTATGGATAAAACAGGAACATTGACTGAAGGTAAGTTTCATGTTACAAAAATTCATGCTGTTTCAGGAACAGAAGAAGACTTGCTACGCTATGCAGTATTAGCTGAAACAGTATCAAATCATCCTATAGCTGTTTCTTTGCGTGAAGCTTATGGCAAGTTAATATCAGAAAGTGAAGTTGAATCGTCAGAAGAATTTGCAGGAAAAGGTGTTTTTGCAAAAGTGAAAAATACAGAAGTATACGCAGGAACATTGTCTTATCTTGAATCAAAAGGGATAAAATGTGAAATTCCTGATGCAGTAGGCACGGCTGTGCATGTATCGGCAGATGGTGTTTATTTAGGTTATTTGCTTGTAGCTGATGTATGTAAATCTGATGCAGCAGAAGCTGTTTCATCTATGAAAAGTGCAGGAGTTACAAAGACTGTTATGCTTACAGGTGACCATCAGGCAGTAGCTGATGAGATTGCTAAACAAGTTGGTATAGATGAAGTTCATGCACAGCTTTTGCCTGTAGATAAAGTAGCTTGTATGCAGAAACTTCAAAAAGAATTGCCGCCTAAGGGAAAGCTTGCTTTTGTTGGTGATGGTATGAATGATGCACCTGTGCTGGCTCAGTCAGATGTAGGAATTGCAATGGGTGGCTTAGGTTCTGATGCAGCAATTGCAGCAGCTGATATTGTAATTCTTGATGATAAGCCATCTAAAATATCATTAGTTATGAAAATAGCAAATAAGACAAATAATATTGCAAAACAAAATATTGTTTTTGCCTTATCAGTAAAAGCTTTAGTACTTATACTTGGTGCATTAGGTATTACAGGAATCGGAGCAGCCGTTTTTGCTGATGTAGGTGTATCAGTATTAGCAATCTTAAATGCAGTCAGAGCAATGAAAATTAAATAATAAAGCTTTTTTGGTGCAGCAATTTTCTCGAAAAATGCTGCCGAGGGTTTGGGGCGAGTAGCCCCAAATTGCCACGATAGTGGCAATATTATATATTAACTTTAAAATAAAAATTCTGTACAGCGTATTTATAATTTACTGCTGTACAGAATTTTTATTTATTTAAATTGTTTTTACTTTAAGAAATCATCCCAAGGAACAGGGATACCAGCAGCATTTTTAGCATAATAGCTAAGAACACTTGAAGCATCATCTACAGTGATTTCAGCACCATTATTGCCAAAATGCTGTGTATTCATATCTATGTCAGCTAAATAATAAGCAAGAGTCTCAATATTTTTATTATTTATATCTACAAAGGAAGCATCTAATCCAGCAGCATTTTTTGCGTAGTAGCTCAAAATAGTACTTGCATCATCAACAGTAACATCTCCATCAAGATTTACATCACCTTTTTTGCCTACCATTACATTCATGGCAAATTCAGAGGCATCCATATTGTAAAGAGGTGCATTGCCACAATAAAATTTTACGTTATCAATAAATGCTTTGCCATCTTGAGAATTATACAAGTCATATGGGGTTTTGTTACATGTAACAGCATTTGTTATATCAACTGTTTTTACTGTGCCATCTGAAAAAGTTACTTCAGCATTTACTTTTCCGCCCATATGAGCCATATTTATAATAGTTTTATCTTCAGCAGAGAAACAGAAATCAGTAGGAGCATTGATATTTGTAATTCTTGCTGAGTCAGCACCAACTAAAATTGTTGTTCCAATATGATTTAAAGGAAGATAGCCAAAGCTACTACCCTTAGTACGAATTTCGCTTTCAGTGTTGAAATTTATATTATATGCACCGCAAGGAGTTCCTTTTCTTATAACAATATCAACTTCAAAAAATGCAAATTCGTCAGAATATCCAAGGAACTTAGCAGGAGCTGATGAAACATTGGCAATCCATACATAGCTATTATTTGTTCCCTTTAATTTTTCACCATTTGGAAGCTCAGGGTCATAGTATGGTATATCAATAGTTCTTAAAGAATAATCAATATTTGCATTTGGTTCTATATAATTATAATCAAATTCAACAGAGCCATCATTATTATATATTAATTTGTCTTTTGATATTTCATATGTTCTTGTGTATTTATAACCATTTATATTAAAATCTACATTGAATATTACACCACCATTACCATCACTTAATATTGGGAATCCATAAACTGAGTCTTCAAGAATGATTGTATTTTTTTTAGTTTCAGCATTATAATTTGGTATATTAATAGTATTTGTTTCATATTCAACATTAGAGATTTTTCCAGGTTCTATATAATCATATGTAAATGAAGCAGTTCCGTTATCATTGATTTGTAAATCGTTTTTTGAAATTTCATATATTCTTGTATAGATTGCGTTATCTATGCTAACATCTATTGCAAAGCGTACGCCACCATTACCATCACTTAAAATCTGACTTCCATAAACTGAATCCAAAAGGGCTGATGATGGTGAATAAGTCTGTGTATTACGGTCATATACTCCGCTATTATCTATAGCTCCAAAACAGAATGGCTTATATCTTGTAGTAAACGAACCACCACTATAATCTATAGTTTGTTTTTCGACTTTAGTATTTGCATTTGTCATGTTGTCAAAATAAATATAATTACTGTCAGCATTGTAGATAATATTACCACTTGAAATGCCAGCATTAAGATTAGTGCTTCCCTTTAAGCAAATTTTTGTATGTATAGCAACATCGTGTTCCTGAATCTCTTCAGCAGAGACTGAATTTGTTTCAGGCATCATATAAAGAGTATATTTACCGTTTTCAGGGGCAGGAGCAGCTGAAACATTAGTAGCAGTTGAAAAGGCAAGACTTGTAAATAAACTTAGGCTTGTTAAGATAGAAGCTGTTTTTTTTATATTCATAGAATTTTCCTTTCTTAATATCCTGATAAATTATTATTTTAAGAAATCATCCCAAGGAACAGGAATACCAGCAGCGTTTTTAGCGTAATAGCTAAGAACACATGAAGCATCGTCTACAGTAATTTCAGCACCATTGTTTCCGAAGTGTTGTGTATTTGTATCTATGTCGGATAAATAGTAAGCAAGTGTTTCAATGTTTCTATTATTTATGTCTACAAAGGAAGCATCTAATCCAGCAGCATTTTTAGCATAGTAACTCAGAATAGTGCTTGCATCATCAACAGTAACATCTCCATCAAGATTTGCATCACCTTTTTTTCCTACCATGATATTTATTGCAAATTCAGAATTATCTGTATTGTAAAGAGGTGCATTACCGCAATAAAATTTTACATTATCAATAAATTTATTGTCACCATCCTGAGAATTATATAAATCATATGGAGACTTATTGCATGTAACAGCATTTGTTATATCAACTGTTTTTACTGTACCATCTGAAAAAGTTACTTCTGAACTTATTTTACCACCCATCTGAGCCATATTTATAATAGTTTTATCTTCAGCAGAGAAACAATAATCAGCAGGAGCATCAATGTTTGTGATTTTTGCTGAATCAGCACCAACTAAAATTGTTGCTCCAATATAATTTAAAGGAAGATAGCCTAAACTACTATCTCTGGTACGAAATTCAGTTGAATCTGTGCTAAAATTTATGTTGTATGCACCGCAAGGTGTTCCCTTCTTAAGAACAATATCAACTTCAAAGAATGCAAATTCATCTGAATATCCAAGAAATTTAGCACCATTTTGTCCTTCAGTGCTTGCATTCCATACAACACTATTATTTTTTCCTTTTAGTTTTTCACCTGCTGGGAGTTCAGGGTCATAATATGGTATGTTAAGAGTTTCTGATTCAAATTCAACATTTGTATCTGGTTCTATATAATTGTATTTAATTTCAGCAGAACCATCTTCATTAATCTGTAAATTGCTTTTTGAAAACTCATATAAACTTTTATATGGTTTGCCTCCTATAGTGCAATTTATTTCAAAGTTTACGCCTCCATTGCCGTTGCTTAAAATAGGGAATCCGTAAACTGATTCATCAAGAATGACTGTATTTTTTGCTGCTTCAGGATTGTAGTTTGGTATAACAATAGTTCCAATACTATATGGTATGGAAGTGCCACGTTCTATATAGTCATATGTGAATGATGCCATTCTATTATTAATTTGTAAATCGTCTTTTGAATAGCTATATAATCTTGTATAAGTTACTTCATTTATAACAAGGTCGTCTACTTCAAAATATATACCACCATTACCATCACTGAGAATATTTGCTCCATAAACAGTGTCCCAGAGAGCTGTGTTTGGAGTATACATTTGTGAATTACGGTCATACATACCATCTGAAGCTATAGCACCAAAACAAAATGGATTGTATCTTGTAGTAAATGAACCACCACTGTAATCCATAGTTTGCTTTTCAATTCTTGTATTTATATTTGAAATATTATCAAAATAAATATTATCGCTGTCAGCATTATAAATAACAGCACCGCTTGAAACTCCGGCAGGAATATTTGTACTTCCCTTTAAACAGACTTTTGTATGTATAGTTACATCATGTTCCTGAAGTTCTTCAGCAGAAACTGAATTTGTTTCAGGCATCATGTAAAGTGTATATTTTCCACTTTCAGGGGCAGGAGCAGCTGAAACATTAGCAGCAGTTGAAAAAGCAAGACTTGTAAATAAGCCAAGGCTCGTTAAAATAGATGTCGTTTTTTTAATATTCATAAAATTTTCCTTTCTTAATAGTCTGATAAATTTATCAGATTAAACTGTTACGACTTCTTTTTTGTTTATTTCCTTAATTTTTATAATATAAATTGCTACAAGCAGAATATCAGCAGCAATCCATGCGGCAGGGCTTGCAAGACAAGCGGCTGTGTACCCAAATTTTGAAACAAATACAAAACATACAATACATCTTGCAATCATTTCAGTAACTCCGGCAAGCATAGGAAGTACACTATATCCCATTCCCTGCAAGGAATTTCTTATAATGAAAAGTAATCCAAGAGTAGGATAGAAAACAGCATTTATACGAAGATACAGAACTACTTGAGATAGTACATCAGCTTCTTTTATGTCAAATAGTAAAGCAGTTGTTCCTCCAAAAATTGATAATATAACGGCTGAAATAACACAATACACTATAGATATACAAAGGCTTGTTTTTATTCCTTTTGATATACGTGAATATTTTTTAGCACCGAGATTCTGACCGCAATAAGTAGCCATAGCAATTCCGATACATTCCATAGGGCCTACAAATACCATGTGAATTTTCATAGCTGCTGTAGAAGCTGTTACATAAAGTTCACCAAGCTGATTAACAGAAGATTGAAGCACAATAGAGCCAATAGCAGTAATAGAGAATTGTAATGCCATAGGAAGTCCTATTCCTAAAAGCCTTAAATCACTTTTTATTGAGATTTTTATTTCATCTTTCTTAAAACGTAAAATATCATATTTTTTGTACATATAAATCATACAAAGAATACCTGAAACACCTTGAGAAAATACAGTAGCAAATCCGGCACCTGCTACTCCCATATTTAATTTTAAGATACACACAAGGTCAAGAATAATATTTAAGGCAGAAGCAAGTGCAAGGAAAATCAAAGGCGATTTGCTGTCACCTATTGCACGTAGTATAGCAGCCGATAAATTATAAAGAATTGTAGCTGACAGACCAGCAAAAGTTATAAAAAGATAATCATAAGCATAGGAATATATTGTATCGGGTGTTTTCATCAGACGTAAAATGTGACCTGACATAAACAAAGTAATAGTTGTAAGTATTAAAGAAATAATACCTGCTAAAAATAGTGCATTAAAAATATATTTTCTCATGGACTTATGATTACCAGCACCAAAAGCTTGAGAAACAGGAATTGAAAATCCTGTACAGATACCATTAGCAAATCCAATGACAAGAAAACATATAGAGCCTGTAGAGCCAACGCCTGCGAGTTCACTCAAACCAACATATCGACCGACAATTATAGTATCACACATACTATAAAGTTGTTGCAGAAGGTTTCCTGCTATCATTGGTGCTGAAAATTTGAGAATAAGACTAAGCGGATTACCTGAAGTCATTTCTTTAGCCATAAATCAACAAAACCCCTTTTGCAAAATAAATAAATATAGCAGAAAGAAGAGGTAGTATAACTACGCTTCTTCCTGTAATTTTTTTCGATATAAGTATGCCGCCTGTTCTTGTTTATTATCTCCAAATTTATAATATATAGTGTCTTTAAGCTCATCAGGCATATACTGTTGTTTTACATAATGATTTGGATAGTCATGAGGATAAAGATAGTGCTGACCTCTTATTTTAGCATCAATTCCATCAAAGTGACAGTTTTGCAGATGACGAGGAAAATCAGGAGCACCATATTTGTCTACATCATCCATAGCAGCATATATTGCTGATTTTGCACTATTGGATTTGGGAGCAGTTGATAATAATATAACTGCTTGTGCAATAGGAATCTGAGCTTCAGGCATTCCAAGTTGTAAGGCACTGTCAACACAAGCTTTTGTAATTACAATTGCTTGTGGATATGCAAGTCCTACATCTTCACTTGCAATGACTAAAAGTCGACGGCATATTGACAATAAATCATTTGCTTTCAGTAATCTTGCAGTATAGTGAAGTGCAGCATTTTCGTCAGAGCCACGAATTGATTTTTGTAATGCTGATAATAAATCATAATGCTGGTCATTATTTCTATCATATCGCATATTACTTCTTTGTGTTAATTCTTTTGCTGTTTCAAGATGAATTTTTATAGTTTTATCATCTTTAACAGTTTCAGATATAGCACAAAGTTCAACAGTATTCATAGCTTTTCTTACATCACCATTACAGCCTCTTGCAATCCATTCAATAACACCATCTTCTATTTGTATTTCTGAAATATTGATTAAATTTTTCATATAATCAAATCCACGCTTTACTGCTTTCTGCAATTCTTCAGGTGGTACAGGCTTAAACTCAAATACAGTGGAACGGCTTATTAAGGCATTATAAACTGAAAAATATGGATTTTCTGTGGTAGAGGCAATTAGAGTAATTTGACCGTTTTCAATATACTCAAGTAAACTTTGCTGTTGTTTTTTATTCAGATATTGAATTTCGTCAAGATAAAGTAAAATACCATTCATTCCTGCAAAAGTGCCTATCTGGGCAACAATATCACGAATATCTGATGTGGATGCTGAAGTTCCGTTTAGTTTATGTAATGACATTGAAGTTGCATTTGCAATTATACGGGCAACAGTTGTTTTTCCGACACCAGAGGGACCATAAAAAATCATATTAGGAATATTTTTGCTTTCTATAATACGCCTTAAAGGTTTTCCTTCTGCGAGAAGATGTTGTTGACCTATTACATCCTGAATAGTTTCAGGTCGAATTTTGTCTGCAAGAGGTTGACTCATTCTTATATTTCTCCAATCCGTGCCATTATAATATTATTTTTTCTTAAACAAAAGAGGGAACTTAAAAAAATGCCCCCTCTTTATAACTTTTAATTTAATGAATTCAGATTATTTTTATTCGTATAATGGGTACTTATTGCAGATTTCTGTTACGCCTTCACGAATAGCATCAGCCTTATTTTCGAAGTCAGTTGCTGTGAGGTACATAAATTCAGCAATCTTGTCCATTTCAGCAACGCCAAGGCCACGGCTTGTAACGGCTGGAGTACCGACACGGATACCAGATGTTACAAATGGCTTTTCAGGGTCATTTGGAATGGCATTCTTATTAACTGTGATATAAACTTCGTCAAGACGATGTTCAAATTCTTTACCTGTAATAGAGAATGGACGGAGGTCAACAAGCATAAGGTGATTATCTGTACCACCTGAAACGAGGTTAAATCCACGTTTTACAAGACCAGAAGCAAGAGCCTGAGCATTGTTAACTACATTCTGTGCATATTCTTTAAATGAAGGTTTTAAAGCTTCACCAAAGCAAACAGCCTTTGAAGCGATTACGTGCATTAAAGGGCCACCCTGTGTTCCTGGGAATACAGCCTTGTTAATCTTCTTTGCAATTTCTTCGTCATTGCAGAGAATCAGACCGCCACGAGGACCACGGAGGGTTTTATGTGTAGTAGTTGTTGTTACATCAGCATATGGTTCAGGAGATGGATGCATACCGCCAGAAACAAGACCAGCAATATGAGCCATATCTACCATGAGATATGCACCAACAGATTTTGCAATTTCAGAAAGTTTCTTGAAATCAATAATTCTTGGATAAGCACTTGCACCAGCAACAATAAGCTTTGGCTTGTTTTCTTCTGCAAGCTGAGCAACCTTATCATAATCAATAACTTCGTCATCACCTAAACCATAGGAAACGAAATTAAAATATTTACCTGAAATATTAACAGGAGAGCCATGTGTTAAGTGACCGCCATGAGCAAGGCTCATACCGAGAACAGTATCACCAGGCTGAAGAAGAGCAAAATAAACAGCAGTATTTGCCTGAGCACCTGAGTGAGGCTGTACATTAGCATATTTTGCACCGAACAATTCTTTTGCACGTGCAATAGCAATTTCTTCTACAACGTCTACACATTCGCATCCGCCATAGTAACGCTTGTGAGGAAGCCCTTCTGCATATTTATTTGTAAGTACTGAACCCATAGCAGCCATAACAGCTGGAGTAACAATATTTTCACTTGCAATAAGTTCAAGGTTACGGCGTTGTCTTGCCAGTTCTTTTTGCATTGCGTTGCTTACTTCCTCGTCATATTGGGCTAAAAAACCGATAGAATCAATCATATCCTGATACATTGTTTAAGACTCCTTTTAAAAAAATGATTAGCAATTTAATTATACACGATTTTATACAAAATTACAAGCATTTTTTTTAAATTGGAATAAAATTTGATATTAAATATTTATCATGACGTATTTAGAGTGCATAATTACTATATTGAGATTTAAATTATTATAGAAATTTTATTTTATAATGTTTATATAGTAATCAATTAAATCATATATCCAGTCTTTTAAATTAGAGAATTTAAAACCAAGCGAATCAGCTTTTTCTGTATTTATACTAAATTCAGGGTCTTCGTTGTATGGTGCATTTTCGCCGGAAATATCAATAATAGCTTTTGAACCTGTTTTATTTTCAACATATTCAATAATTTCTCCTAATGAGATTGTTCCATATGAAGCTCCATTTATAGCTCCGGAAAATGGACAATCAGTTAAAAAGGATAAAAACTTTCCGGCTTCATCTGAATTTATATATCCCATTTGTTTATTAAGATTATCAATATTCATTGGAATAGATTTTATAGTATTTTCTATATAAAACAATAATCTTTTAGTGTAATCATCTTTTCCTAAAACAACAGGATAACGTACAGCTACCCAATTTTTATCTGAGTATTTTTGGTATAAAGCATTTTCAGCCTGACGTTTGACTTCAGAATATGAAGCATCTTCTCGGTTGCACCATATTAATTTTTTATTTGTACCATTATAATCTTCTTCTTTAGTATTTATAGTTTTAGGGTCATATACAGCAGTAGTTGACATATAAATAAATTTATCAAAGTCAATATTTTCTATTGCATATTTTATATCATTTGAGCAATATGCAATTTTGTCTATAACAATATCAAAATGTAAGTTTTTAAAAGCATCTGACATAATCTTAGGATTATTTTTATCTATTATTATTCTTTTTACTGTATTTCCGAATGCATCTTTAGCAACTCCTCTTGTTGCAATTGTGACATCATGTCCTTTGGCAAGAAGGTCCTTTATCATTGGTATACCGAAAAATTTTGTTCCGCCGATTACTAATACTTTCATAATTTCCTCCATTATTTCAATCTATGTGCCGTCGTACAAGATAAAATAATAAATATTATTCTATATCATAAGTATATCATATCATTTTAACTGTGTCAATAAAATTAGAAGTTTTTAATAGTAGTTTAGATTAGAGTGTATTTAATTCTACGCTAAGCCTGTAAAATGCGGCATTATAAAGACCCATTGGTTCAATTTCTTTGTATACAAGTAAATTTGCAAATTTTACTGTTTTTTCTAAGTTATTTGAAAAGTTTGAAATTGATGCTGATTCTCCGGTACATAAATCTTTCAAGGAAACACCATAAACACTTTTTTTATCTTTGGATTTATTTAAAGTTGATGATGTAACCTGATAGATAACACGATTTGAGCCATATACCTCCATGTATATGATATTATGTATATCTGATATCTTTTTTCTTTGTTTTTGTTTTAAAATCATTGTTTTTCTCCTCAGTGTCATACATTATATTTTATATAGTAATTATATCACTTTTTTTATAGAATGGAATAAATAATGCTGTCGAATAATATGTATTCTTGTTTATAAGAGTAAAACAAAAAACCTATCCAATTCATAAAATTGAACTGGACAGGTTTTTTATTTAAAATTAATCTAAAACGGCAATAACTTCAACTTCTACGAGAACGCCCTTAGGCAATTCAGCAACTCCAACACAGCTTCTTGCTGGTTTGCTTTCTCCCATAGCTTCAGCATAAATTGCATTGAAAGTACCGAAATCTTTAGCAACATCTTTTAAAAAGCAAGTTGTCTTGATTACATTTTTAAAGGATGCACCGGCTTCATTTAAAACGGCTTCAAGGTTTTTCATAACCTGACGGGATTGTCCTTCAATATCAGTAGCTTCTACTGTTCCTGTAGCCGGATTGATTGCAATCTGACCAGAAGTAAAGAGGAGATTGCCATGCTTTACAGCCTGTGAATATGGACCAATAGCGTCCGGAGCATTTTTAGTATAAATGATTTCCATAATAAACAATATTCCTTTCCTGATTTATTTTTAATCTATAATATTCAGTCCTGCTTTAGTAAGAGCCTCACGAATTTGCTGAATGTGATTATAGTCTCTTGTTTCCATAGTTATACGTAGATAGCAACCATTTACATCACTGCCCTCATTAGCACGTTCATGGTGAATGGAAATAACATTACCACCTTCATCAGCAATAATCTGAGAGACAAGTTTTAACTGACCTGGCTTGTCAAGAAGTTCAATATTAAGCATACAAGTTCTTCCTGACATAAGCAGACCACGTTTGATTACACGTGAAAGAATAGTAACATCAATATTACCACCTGAAACAAGACATACTGTTTTTTTGCCTTTAATAGGAACTTTATGAAACATAGCAGCAGCAACAGCAGCAGCACCAGCACCCTCAGAAATAAGTTTTTGACATTCGATTAAGGCAAGAATAGCAGCAGAAATTTCATCATCTGTTACTGTTACAATTTCATCTACATAATTTTTAACATATTCAAATGTATGTTCTCCAGGTTCTTTTACAGCAATGCCATCAGCAATAGTTGAAACAGAGTTTAAGCACTCAATTTTTCCATCATGTATAGAATTATACATACTTGGAGCACCTTTAGCCTGTACACCATAAACCTTGATATTAGGATTTAATTTTTTTATTGCAAAAGCTACACCAGAAATAAGACCACCGCCACCGACAGGAACTA
>JAFTWL010000135.1 GCA_017465305.1 Ruminococcus sp.
TAATATTGATGAAAAATTAATGAAAATTGCAGAGCAGGCAGAAGAAATGTGTCATGATACATTTAAAAAAATAGAGGATACTGCTTCTTATAATGGTGCAAAGGTTCTGGCTGCTTTTCAGAAAAATCGTGTAAGTGAGCCGTGTTTTTATGGAAGTACAGGATATGGGTACGGAGACCAGGGACGTGAAGTGTTAGATAAAGTTTTTGCTGATGCCTTTGGAGCAGAAGACGCACTTGTACGTCATAATTTTGTTTCAGGAACTCATGCACTTTCTGTTGCTTTATTTGGTGTTTTGCGTAGTGGCGATACATTGCTTTCAATTACAGGAAAGCCTTATGATACACTTGAAGAAGTCATTGGTCTGTCAGGAGAAGAGGGAAGTGGTTCTTTAAAAGAGTTTGGTGTTAAATATGAGCAGGTTGATTTATTACCTGATGGAATGCCAGATTATAATGAAATAGAAAGACGTGCTTCCTGTGCAAAAGTAGCATATATTCAGCGATCAAGAGGATATTCTCTGAGACCTGCTTATACTATGGAAGAAATTCAGAAGATGTGTGATGCTGTAAGAAGAGTCAACCCAAATGCTATTATTATGGTTGATAACTGTTATGGTGAATTTGTAGAGAAAACGGAACCTGTACAGCATGGAGCTGATATTATGATAGGTTCTCTTATTAAAAATGCTGGCGGAGGTATAGCTCGTACAGGTGGATATATTGCAGGAAGAAAAGATTTAGTACAGCTTTGTTCATATCGTCTCACTTGTGTGGGAATGGGAAAAGAAGTTGGTTGTACACTTGATATGAACAGAGAGATGTTTTTAGGATTTTTCAATGCACCTGATGTTGTTGCCAATGCACTTAAAACAGTAGTTTTTGCTGCTGCTTTATTTGAAAAGTTAGGTTACACTTGTTATCCTAAATATAATGAATCTCGTGGTGATATTGTAGAGGCAATACAATTACATAATGAAAAAAATCTGACAGCCTTCTGTCAGGGAATTCAGAAGGGTTCTCCTATAGATTCTTTTGTCGTTCCTGAAGCGTGGGATATGCCCGGTTATAATAGTAAGGTTATTATGGCAGCTGGTGCATTTACAATGGGAGCATCTATTGAATTGTCTGCTGATGCACCTATAAGAGAACCATACGCTGTATGGATGCAGGGTGGCATTACTTATACAAGTGGCAAAATAGGTATTTTGCTTGCTGCTGATAAGTTATTAAAACTTGTTTGATTATAGTTAAGATTAAAAATACAAGTAAAAATATTTTGGAAAATCAGCTGACAAAAGAGTAAAAAATCATAATAATAGATTACAGAACAGATACAATTTTTTGATTTCTGATTTCAATTTTTATTTTTTAGTTGACATATCACAATACAAATGATAAAATAAACTTGTAAATATAATATACTAACTATAGAGGAGGTGCGGCTTTGAGCGAACATAAATTATGCTATGGCTGCATGGAATATACTATTTTTTCCGGTGGCGTTTGTCCGAATTGTGGATACTATGAACAAGCCCAGCCAGACCCAACGTTTATCTTGCCAGGAGCATATTTGCATGACCGTTATCTCATTGGAATCCCGCTTTCTGCTAATGGGGAAGGTGTAACGTACATTGCCTATGATGAACCTATACGCTGTCGTGTTCTTATTCGTGAATATATGCCTCAAAATTTATGTACACGTGTACAAGGAACACCTGTAATAAGTGTAAATTCAGCACATCTTGCAGCCTATAAAGCTTTAATGGCTGAATTTACAGAATTAAATAAATCGCTTGCTCGTCTCAGAGGTCAGATTCAAACAAATCCTATTGTTGATTTGTTTTCAGAAAATAATACTACATATATCGTATTTGAATATATTGAAGGTATAAAATTTATAGATTATTTGAAAGATAATGCTGGTGAATTGAGCTGGGCTCATATTTCAAGAATGCTTCCACCATTTCTGACAACTTTAAGTTTGCTTCATAATTCAGGAGTTATACATCGTGCTATAAGCCCGGAAACGATATATGTTTCTGATAAGAATGAATTAAAAATAACAGATTTCTCTATTGCAGCAACACGTACTGCAAATACTGAACTTGAGTGTGAAATTTATGGTGGTTATGCTGCTCCTGAGCAGTATTCTGCAAGTAATCGTCAGGGAACATGGACTGATGTGTATGCTGTATGTGCTGTTCTTTATCGTGTATTGACAGGAAGCATGCCGACAAGTGCAATAAGCCGTATGGAAAATGACAATCTTATTGCCCCTTGTTTGTTAAATCCTAATATTCCACAGCATGTTTCTAATGTTATTATGAATGGTCTTAATCTTGTAAGCAGTGATAGAATACAAACTATTACTGAGCTTGTAACTGATTTATTTGATGAACATTCAGATAACATGCAAAATTTAAATCATGAATATCAGTCAGCTCCTGCTTATACAGCAGAGCAGTACGATAATTATCAACAGCAGCAATATAATCAAGATAATCAGGAAGATACAGATTATCAGGATGATTATGATGATTATCAACAAAAGTCAAATGAGTATACTGATGATTATTCTTATGATACACCTTATGATGATTATGGAAATGAAAGTTATCATAAAGAGGAATATGTTATAAAAGATAATGAAGGTATTTCTGATAGAATACGTCTTCCTTTGGTTATAGGTGTTATTTTATTAGTTATCTTATTAATATGTGTTGTTATATTTGTGAAAGGAAAAATAGGTACAGAAGATAATATAAATGTACCTTCTATTACAACAGTTTCTACTGAAAAAACAGATTCATCTGACGATTCAGAATTGATTACTGGTAATAGTGTTATGCCTGAGCTTGTTGGAAAAAACTATGAAAATCAAGCTGAACGTTGTAAAGACTGGATTCGATTTGAAGTTGAAGAAGTATTTAGTGATGAATATGAGGATGGATTCATTGTATGGCAGGAATATGAGGCGGGTTCTTATTTTGATTCAAATGAACCTGTAAAAATTAAAGTTAGTAAGGGCCCTTCTAAAATTACGTTGCCGTCTTATAGTGGCGTTGATTTAGAGACATATTTACAGGAGTTGAATAAACTTGGTGTGCTTTATAAAACGCAAGATGAGGTTAATGAATCTGTACAAAATGGGTATGTTACACGTCTTAGCATTCATGATGATGAAAAATATGACTTAGAGAGCAATACTGAGATAACAGTATATTATGCAAATAATCCTATAATAACAGACCCACCAGCAACGGAACCGCCAACGGAACCATCTACAGATGCTCCAGTAACGGACCCTCCTGCTACAGACCCACCAGCAACAGACCCTCCTGCTGTTGACCCTACTGATAATCCTGTTGA
>JAFTWL010000013.1 GCA_017465305.1 Ruminococcus sp.
AAGAAGAATCATTATCAATAAGTACCATAGGTGTTGGTGAAAGTTCACCTGTTTCCGCATCCTTTAAATAAACAACATTATCACTATAGTAAGCATGTAAAACTCCGTTTTCATCCATTTTCACATTTTTACCGCCATGAATAAATGTATATGCTTCATCTAAGCGTTCCATTTCTAAATCCATATCAGAACTTGATGTTTTGCAAAGAATATAGAAACTTGCTGTTCCAAAATTCTGTTGCTGTTCTGGCGTGAGTGCAAGAGATATATCACTACCACCCGATGGTGTTACTGTGCTATTATCAGATATAGATGATGATTCTTCTGAAGATTCAGTATTTTCTGATGATTCTGGTTCTGATGAATCTAATTCTGAAGAATCACTTTCTGAATTATCTGCTGAAATTGGCTCTACATTAGTTTCAGCATCAGCAATATCCAAATTTTCAGGCTCTAAAATAGTATCACCATCTTTAATAGAATTAAATGTTTTTAAAAAGCTTGTGTATCCCGGAGCAAAATCAAGATACTCTTGTAAAGAAATACAATATTCTGCATAATCTTCATCTGTCTGATAAGGATAACAGATGGAAATGCCTCCTGCATTTTCAACGTTAGTACGCATATAAACTATCATATCATCAATTGCAGAAATGGCAGAATCTGCGGAAACAGATGAATCTTCTGAAAGCAATTGCAATAGATTAGAAGTATCTACTAAGCTATAATTAAAATCGGATGAATATGTACCAAAATCTTTTGCATTATCACGATTTCTTACAGTTGATGGAAATGTACTGCTGTCTAAAGAGCTATCCATCTGTGAAAAGAATGTATCCAATTCATCTTCGGCAGTCTGATATTTATTTAAATCTACACATGAAAGTGTTAAGTCAGAATAATATTTTGGAGATAACTCAAAAATCTCTTCTCCAAATTTCATATAAGAATCAATAATTTCTTTTCCGAGTCTTGCTCCATCCATATCTGGTTCTGACAGCTTGGAAAGAAACCCATAATTCCAGCCCCATCCTGGTTCTGTTTCCTGTGATGAAATAAGATAATTTGCATAAGGTGCAAATACATCAGCTACTTCCAATGAACTCATAAGACAGGCATCAAATCCAATCCATTCAAGTTTCTTTTCCTGCTTTCCTACAGAATCATTTAATGCAGACTGCATTTCTTGCAATGAAAGTAAATCTTCATAATTTTCATCTACTCCAAATCCAAATACAGGACCTGCACCATGATTCCAAAGAATCAGACTGTATTTATCTGTATCATAATTAGTTAAACCATAATTTATAAATTCACTTAAAGTCTCTGCTTCTCCCATGTTTTTAGCATCTGTAGAAGAAACTTCGGAAAAGCCATCTTTTTCTAACTTCAAAATTGTATTTTTATTAGCATCCAAACTTGAAGTTTTCCATTCTGAAGCACCACCTGCATAAACAATAATATTATTATTTTCAATATCAGGCATTGCTTCCTGCATTTCTTGCATATCTAAACTGGCATTTCCATACTTAGACTCTAAGTCAGAACCTACCATATATACCATAATAGTTTGACTGTAAACTTCTCCTGTTGATGCCATAGCATCTACATTGTCAATTGTATTATTATGAGAATTATTTAAATTTTCTGCACTGCTGGAGCTATCATCCTGTGACGAGGATGAAGAACTATCATCTGATAATGATTTTTTTGTATTATTTTGTGACTCTTCTTTTTCACAGCCAGCAAGAAATGAAACTGCTAATAAGGCTGAAAGAAATATAGCAATCTGTCTTGATGAACGATTGTTATTTGATTTCATAAAATAACTCCTTTAAATATTATAATTTAATTTATAAATTCTCTTAAAACAATAATACAAAATTTTATGAGAAATTATATTTTGTATTATAACATCTTTTACTTAAGAAGTCAATATATTTATTTCCCTCTGTTTGTGTTATTATATGCCTTAAAAATAAAATTAGGACTACTTTTTATAGTAGCCCCATAATTATAATAATATATATTTTTTATTCAAAATAACAGTGAAGAACATCTTCATGCACAAAAGAAGGTAATTCAATACATTCTCTTGCATAACGTTTTAAAATATAAGAAGCGTTATCAATTGTTTCAACATTTGATTTTTCTTCATTTAATTTATAAAAATCTGCTGTCATATCTGAAAGATTTTTTTGTACTTCTGTAAATGTGCCTGAATTACCTATGGAAATATTAGTGCTTTCTTTTAACAGAAGACTTGCATCATCTATATTTACTTTACCATCCATATTAACATCGCCAATCTTATATTCACTTTTTTCAAGAATAGCTTCAATATCAGTATAATCTACTTTTCCATCTTCATTAGCATCTGCAAGAGCTGACTGTATTAAACTATATATCGCATTATCATTATTATTATTTAAATACATGAAAGACAAAAATACATTTGGATTTTCCATCGGAGCTCGCTCACTTGTTTTTACATAAAAACACCTTGCTAACAAAGCCGCATCATGTTCTGTAACAACACCATCCATATCTATATCTCCAGCTGGATTATCTATTCCTTTTACCTCAATAAACGCTTTTCCTTCAGAAATATCTTTAAGCATACATCCATTATAACCATATGCCCAACAACCTTCTGGTGCATAAAAAGAACCACCAACCCATTCAGCAGAAGCAGAAATTACAGGCATTGCCGAAATTGCCATAAGTCCAGATATAAGTAACGCAAAAAGTTTATTTTTTCTCATACCAATCCCTCCTCAATAAATAATTATAATTTAATTTATGCATTTTTAACATGAATTGTTTTAAATCTTGTTTGTCCTACGAGGCTCTCTAATGGGACAGATGCTGCATGATTTGCATAATAATTCAATACTTCCTGTGTATCTTCATTTTCAACATATCCGTTTTCATCTACATCCGCAGTTTCAGCATAAATCAATTTAGGAAACCAATTGTTCCATTTTTCTTCGGAAAGATGCTGATTAATAACATCGACACTTCTATTATGCAAAAACGCATTTGCCTTTGCACCTAAAGAATCAACTGCACTTGCATCATCTATAGTAATATAGCCATTATTATCCATATCGCCAAGTGTATACGGACTACTTATGGTTATATCCGGTGAAAAGTCTATTGTTTTTGCACCAGTTTCTAATGGAAAATTATATTGTGTAAGTGCTATTGAAAAGTTACTATTATTTACAGATATATTATCTTTAGCTCTAAAATAATATTTAATATAAAAATTATCAAAATTAATATTAGAACACCCTAAAACATCTACTTCTGGAGACATCTCACACAATAAAATACATCCTGAATCTTTATCATGTCCTCCACTTCCTAATTTAAAATTAGCATTCTCATCATAAGCAAATAATTCATAACCTTCTCCGTAATACAATTGAACTGTATATGATAACATACCTGGATTATTTGTTACCTGAAATGTTACTTCAACATCTCCTCTATTAACTTCTTCACCCATTACTGTCATAGATTCTGTTACCACAGAAGCCGTAAAATCATAAGCAAATGAGGAACCAGGAACAGGGCTTACATCAGCAAAAGCTGTTATAGATGTAACACTTGAAGTAAATAACATAATTGCAGCAGATACAGAACCTGCTATTTTTAATTTCTTTAATTTCATATATTTATTTCACCTTAAAAACAAAAAATAAAACTAAGAAAATGGAGCCCCTATTTCTTCAAATTAATTGTACCACTAAATAGGACATTTGTCAATATTTTTTTGTTAAAAGAATACTGTGATTGCTTTAAATATATATTAACCACACATAATATATATTTTTTTTGAATTTTATAACTTTATATTGTAAAATCCGTACAAAAATACTTCTGTACGGATTTATTTTCTAATTATTGTATTGTATTTTATTTATCTCCACGTTTTGACGCTTTTTCAAGAAAACGTTTCTCATTTACCATAAATCTCTTATGCGTTCCGCTTCCTATCTGTCCAGCTTCATCGTACGCTGTAACATTAAAAGATATTTCTCTTCCGCTTACCCCTGTAATCTCAGCCTCAGCTGTTACTTCCATTCCTTTTGGAGTTGCTGCATCATGTGTAATATTTAATACCGTTCCGACCGTTGTTTCATCATCTTCTAAAAATGATTCTATAGCTTTACATGCTGCCTTTTCCATAAGTGCTGACATCATTGGCGTTGCAAATACTGGCAATGAACCACTTCCAACTGTTACAGCAAGTTGACTTTCATCTGCTTTTATATTTGCAATTCCTTTTGTTCCGATTGTTATGGGCTGCATAAAATATCACCTCAATATAAATAATGTTTCTATTTATAATTATTATTCATTACTTGTAGTAACTGAAACTTGTTCTTTCTGTCCCAAGATGTCAAGTGCACTCGGAGAAACAATATCTCCTAATATTCTGTCATATGTAAGCGTATCAAGCTTTTCATTTCTATCCTGACCAGGATTATAATTTGTAGAATATACTGGTGTTGTTTTTATTTCATTTTTCATTGTCTCAATAAAACCATCTGCTGGAGCATCTATACAATCCATTATTACGTATGGAAGATAAAATGTTGATATATTTTCATCAGGTATATTATTTGTATCCATTCCAAAATTATTCCAGATTATATACGACTGCTCGTATAATGTACTGCAATTTTCACTCGTTATTCCCAATTGGTCATATATTCCGTCTTCTCCTCTGAGTGAAGGAAAATGGTCTCCAATAAATAAAACTACTGTTGGTTCATCAAGCTTTTCTAATGCTTCTATAAAATCTGCAAAGCCGTCTGAAGAATGCTGAATCCATTGAAGATAATTCTGAAATTCATCATTAGCTGTTCCCTGGTCATAAGGCTGATGATTCTGCATTGTAGTTGTATGCACATATAATGGTTCATCTGTTTCTTCTACAAGCTGTAAAAGCTGATTATATACTGTATTATCATCAATATATGTTCCGTACAAGTCAACTGGCACTGTAAAATCATCTTCAAATATCATAGTATCAAAATTAAATCTGCCATACGTTGTCTTTCTTCCGTAAAAACTGCTCTGGAATGGATGAACATATGCTGTTGAATATCCCATAGTTTTATAATATGCTGGTATCGTTGGTTGTTGACGCTCTAAAAGCAATCTTTGTGGCATATTAGGGTCATTAAGTGAACGTACAGGCAACCCAAATAATAATTCAAACTCTGTTCTAACTGTATAACTTGCATATGTAGGCACTATGGCTGTTCCTCTATAACCTTTTGATGCAACCTCATCAAGTCCTGCATATGTTGAATCAGGTATTTCTAAATCATCAAAAACACGAAAATCTGCATACGATTCAGACATAATCTGAATTACATTAGGCTTTATTTTATTATTTTTACTTGAATCACTATCTTCCATAAGATATTGTTCTACTGTTGTTTCGCTATTTTCTTCATATTTCTCTGGTTCTTGCAATCTATTGGCTATTCTCTCCGAACCTGTTTGCATAAAAAACGCAAGGAATCCATTATTATTAAATTTTTCATTAAGAATAAATGTATTATCTGCTTTTGAAATATCAACTCCAAAAAATGCATAAACAGGAGTTGAAAGAGATGGAACTGTTATTACAAGAACGCATGATAAAATACAAGCAGCTCCTGGAACTAATCGCTTTAAAACTTTTGTTTTCATTGAAAAACGAGGATTAAACCAGAATGACAATCCTATGAACAATAATACAATTGCAATATATATTATTAACCTCGGTGTAATTTTTATATATGCAAATGATGTAAGACTTTTCAGACTTCTGAATAGCTTCATATCAGTCATTATAAGATGATTTCCGTTTGTATTATACTTAAATAATTCTGTTATACTCAGTGCCATATATATGACACTTTGCAGTAGCATTGCAATCCAGCCTCTTCTGATAAATAATAGCAATCCTAAAAATATAAGTCCTGCTATCAATATATTAAATAGTATAATGGTAGGATGCTCTGCCGTAAAAAGTATAAACTTACTTGGATATTTGTCCTGATTAAGCTCTGCCATAAAAACAATGAACACCGGAAAAAATAACATCAGAAGCTTATTTGTCAATGGATACTTTGATGTATTTTCAAATCTTGTCTCATTGATTGCACAAATTTTCGCACGTATACGATTATAAAATGAATTGTATTTACTCATTTTAATAATTTTCTCCCTTCAATTATATTCACTTTATTTATAAAACATACTGCAAAATATAAGATTCTCTATTTCTTTAATATGCCTTTCTCTCACTTAATATATCATAAGTCCTTAAAAACTGCAATAGATTTTTTTCAACAAACAAGCTTTTTTCGTTTTTTTCAGTGCTTTTTTCAGAAAACAAGCTATTTTGCATCTGTTTTTTGTTTAAACCGCCTATATATAAAAAATTCTCCACTTAAATAAATGGAGAACTTTTCATTAAATCAGTTAAAAGTCTTTGAGATTTCTCTTTAATAAAGATAAGTCAAAACAATTTATGTTACCATCTTTTAATACATCAGCCTGCACCGCCTGTTCTTTTGTCAGTTGTTCTTCACCAATTAAATACTTCTGTAACAAAACAGCATCTGCAAGTGTGACTGATTTATCAAGATTAACATCACCTATCAGGGTTTCTTCTTTTTCTGAGTTTGGAACAATCCATTTGTCATCATCAACAATCAGGCAGAGCATTTTAATTGTATCACCAAAATAAACATCGTCACCATAATTTACAATTGTATCACGTAATTCATCATGCCACTCTTTATTATCTCCGCAAGCTGCTGCTAACAAAACAGGTGCAATAAAACAAAGGTCATCATAATCCTCTACAGCTGTTCCGTCTGGCTTATATCCTGCTTTTATATTCCAAGGGTCTCCGCCTGTACTTTTAAACATAAAATTACTTAATGCATTTGCAAAGGCAAGTGAATCTTCATTTTTATTGATTAAATAATCCATGCTTATTCTCCAAGGCACACGACAGCTATTATAATAGTAGTAACCATCATAATCACTTTCTAAAAAGTTAGCCGGAGCAGGTACAAATTTTCCAGATGAATCTCTTATTATAAAATCAGGTAAAAGTCCTGTCTTATATGTTGCAACCATATCATTTATAATACCATATGTTGTATCATATACTTTCATCCAGTTTTCATCGCCTGTTACTTCTGCAAATATAGGTAAATACTGTACCATAAAATCTGATGCACGTGTTGCATGATAATAAGATTCTGATGAATCACACTCAGAAACCCAATCTCCTAATGTCAGTGTCCAGTATTCATGGTTTACATCATATTTCATAATATCATTGATAACCTTAACAGCTTCTGCATGATAATTAATTTCTCCATCACTTCCCCATACAGAATCCGCCATTAACAAAGCATATGCTATATCCATGTCTCCATCTGTTGCAGAATCACAAGGACCTTCAACCATACTTCCCTCATTGGCACCATCAATCAAAGCTGTACCATTATCGCACTGTTGCCATGACATAAGATTTGCACCAATATCACTTGGATGTGCTTTAAAATATCTGTACATCCCATCAAAATACATCTTAGCCTGTTCATCATATTCAGCCATGCTCGCCATGATTAACATACCATATCCATGAGCTTCTGAAACTGTAACAGGTACGGAAACACCATTTCCGCTATATTTTTCTTTCTCATAAAATACATAATATTGTGTTTCATCTGTTACATATGTATCCTGCTCAATATATTTGTTTTTCCATGACTCATAAAAATTTGTCGTTTCTTCTGAAAATGATTTTGTTTCTGCTGCTGTGCATGGCATTGATAATGTACCTATCATCATTGCTGAAAATGTCGCTATAGCTACTGCTTTTTTACTGAATTTCATTAAAATATTCCTCCTGACAAAAATTAAATTCCTTATTATTATTTATATTTATGCTATTGTATTATATATATTATAGTATATTTAAAATAGATAAAATATAATAACAATGCACTCATAATATATATTATAATTTAAGTATATCAAATTTTATAAAAACAATCTACCATTATATTTTCAGATTGTTGCAGAATCTTATGAAAACATTGATATAAAAAAATATATATGATATAATAAATATAATCACATTATATAATAGTAGTATACTATTTATAATATAAATAATAATCAATATCAAATAAAACAGAAACAGGAGCAATAAAATATGAAAAGCACACCAAAACCATATCTTGTAGAAGAACGTAGTTTTCCATTTGAATGCAGTGACAGCTATGGTGTAGAAAAAGAATACCGTGAATTACATTGGCATCAGGAAATGGAAATCTGTTATATTAAGCAAGGAACAGGAAAATACTTAATCAATGGTGTTGATTATGATTTTTCAAAAGGAGATATATTTATTATAAATAATGATGATTTTCATCTATGTCATGATGATAATAATTTAATTATGCAGGTGATTATGTTTAATCCCTCTTTTCTCAGAAGTGGCTCTGCTAATTTGCTTGATTATGAGTATTTAAGACCATTCTTAGAATCATCAGAAAACTTTTGTCATAAATTAGAAGCAAGTAATCCTAATTCTGATTTACTTATTTCTGTTTTATCAGAAATCGAACAGGAATATAATCTGATGCAAAAGGGATATGAACTGATGATTAAATCTTTGCTTTTAAAATTTCTTACACTTATTATACGTCATTTTTCAGCACAAAACACTTCTGATTTTCAGGAATTGGTAAGCAAAAAAACAACAAAAAAAATACATAACATTGTACTATACATAGAGGAAAATTATAGGGAATCCATTACTTTAAATGAGCTTTCAAAAATGTTTAATATAAGTGTGCCGTATCTTTGTAGTAGTTTTAAAATGCTTACAGGAATTTCTCCTATTGATTTTGTTATAAAAAAACGCATTGCTGAAGCTAAACGTCAGCTTACAACTACAGAAAAAAATATTTTAACTATTTCGGAAGAGTGTGGTTTTCGCTCGCTCTCTAATTTTAATCATACTTTTAAAACACTTGTTGGTTGCAGTGCCAGTACGTATAGAAAATCCTAATAAGCTGAGCCAGCTTAACCGCTGTCCACCCCTGAGATTTACTCTACATTTATTTATTTCACATTATGCTGACCCCCTCAAGGGGGCGATTTTACTTGCATTTTAATTGTTTTTATTTTACATACTTCCTCTGAAAGGGGAGATGCCACTTAGCGGCAGAAAAGGAAACGATTTTACTTGCATTTTAATTGTTTTTGATTTAAATGTTATTTTTTCTATTATCTCCGTGGAAGCAGTTATACTTCAAAGACAAATTGTCTGCGGGACTCCCCGCCATTTTTCGAGAAAATTGCTGCACCAAAAAAGCTTTTATAATAGTATAAATAAAGACTTTACTTTTATTTTATTTACAATTTAATCTTGACCACCTTTAAAATTATAAATAGGTTTAATAATATCAATTACTTCTGCTGTATCCTGAATATTAGGCAAAATGTCATCCATGGATTTATATGCCATCGGGCATTCGTCAAGTGTTCCTGAGTTTACTGTTGTTGTATATATTCCCTCCATCTGCTTCTTAAATTCAGATACTGTAAAATTGCTTTTAGCCTGATTTCTTGACATAAGCCTTCCTGCTCCATGAGGTGCTGAATAGTTCCAGTCAGGATTTCCTTTTCCTACACAAATAAGACTTCCATCTCTCATATTTATAGGTATAAGAAGTTTTTTGCCTTTTTGAGCAGATACTGCTCCCTTTCTTAAAATTCCATTGTCTACATCAATATAATTATGAATTGTTGTAAATTGTTCTTTAATGTGAAATCCCATTGCTTTTACAATTTCATCAACCATTGCTTTTCTATTAAGCATAGCAAATTCCTGCACTAATTTCATATCATGAATATACTGTTCAAAAAGTTCTCCTTCAGTGTATGCAAGTTCTTTCGGAACGTCTGTATATTTTGTATTCTTTAATTTTGTAATCTCAGTCTGAATTTGCTTTTCTTTTCCTTCTGATTTTAATCTGGCAATAAGCTCTTCTATATCTTTTTTTGATGAACCATTTAGACGTTTATATGCCTCTTCCTGATAATATTTTGCTGTTTCCAACCCCAGATGGCGTGAACCTGAATGAATTACAAGGTATAAACTTTTATCACTACCTCGGTTTACTTCTATAAAATGATTTCCTCCGCCAAGCGTTCCTATGCTTGTTTCTGCATGAATAGGATTAACATACTTATAACAAAAAAGTTTTTCCAAGCTTATGTTTTTAGCATATCTATGTGGTTTTTTGCGAACGTCATAACCTGATGGTATATTCTGATGTATAAATTTATCAAGTTTTTGTAATTCTATATGTGTTTCTTTTAATTTTACTGTCTCCATACCACAGCCAATATCTACTCCTACAAGATTAGGAACTACCTTATCAGTTATTGTCATTGTAGTCCCAATTGTACAGCCCGCTCCTGCATGCACATCAGGCATAATTCTTATAATTGAATCTTTTGCCATTGGCTGATTACAAAGAGTTATAATTTGTGAAATTGCTGCTTCATCTACTTTATCAGTAAAAATTTTAGCTGTGTTATATTTTCCATTTAAAATAATCATAATACGTTCCTTTCTCATTAAATACAAAAAGCTTCTTTAACATTATAATATCTTTCTAAATTGATTATATCACAAAAATTTCACTTTGCAAACTAAAATTTTTTTATAATTGCTGTAACATTTTTTTATTATAAGTGTATATCTATATGAAAGTACTTTCAGGAGGTGATACGATTGGAACAATCATATGCAGAACGCCTGAGAAATAACGACGAATCAGCCTTAACAGAAATTATGGAACAATATACTCCCTACGTTTATACCATTGCACGAAATTTTTCAAAGGGTGTTCTATCAGCATCTGATTTAGAAGAAGTAACAGCAGATGTATTTATCAAACTTTGGAACAATCGAAAACAAGTCCAAGATACTATATTATCTCCATATTTAGCAGCAATTGCTCGAAATTGTATCAAAAATCGTTTCAGAAGTATGGGAAAAAATGTCCCTGTCAAACAAGATTTAGAAGAATTGCAAATAGATGACGGTGTAGATATTTGTCATAATGCAGAACAAATAGAAGCTTTTACATGTGCTGTTACATCATTGAAATATTTATCTGATACTGAACGAGAAATTTTAATTCGTTTTTACTTCTATGGAGAAAAAACAGCAGAAATTGCAAAAATATTGTCTCTCAGCAGTGTTACAGTGCGGGTAAAACTGCACAGAGGCAGAGAAAAGCTTCGACACCTTTTAGAAGAAAGGGGGTTCTCTTATGCCGAATAGTCCACAGGACTGGTTTGCAGAAATTCAACCGCGTAATCAGGAAATTGATTCTAAAGCAATACAGAGAATCAAAAAAAATGTACAAAAGAGTCTGAATGAAGATTCAAAACAGGAGGAATCTGATATGAATAAAAAAACAATTAAATATAAAGTTAAACCTCTTATCTTAATAGCTGCAATTTTAGGAATAGGTACTACCTCATTAGTTACCGCAAATGCTGCTACAGATGGTGACGTTATTGCTAAAATTAAATTTTTTGTAAACGGTGAAGAACAAGAGTTTGAAGGAAAGCTAATTCAGGAACTTGATGATGGCACAGTTGTTTACGGCTGGACTCCAGAAAATCAGGATGAAAATTCAGAAAATATTCTCTCATACTCTGTAGAAATTTCAGAAGATGCAATTGAAGAAGATTCTGAAATCTCATTCGAAATAACTGAAGATGAATCTAAAGTTGAAAGTGATATTGCTATAGTTGAAATTGAAGGTGAAACAGCTGAAAGCGTTGAAATTATAGCAGAAGAAAAGGCGGAAACAGAATATAAAGAAAATGCAAATTTGTTAGAAGAGGCGGAAACAGAATATAAAGAATATAAAAAAAGTATAACCAAATAAATTTAAAATAATAAATTTCAAGCTCTGGTATTTTTAATGCTGGAGCTTATTTTTTATAAAAAATTGCTCTAACTAAAAATTTTTAATTGTTTTCATGTAAGAAATCTTTGAAAAACTATTGCTATTTTTCTTACTCTATGTTATAATGAAATTGGATGATTTCGTATATGTCTCTCATCCTTTTGTGAAAAATACTTATAAATTAAAGGAGCTTTCTATGAAATTTGGTTTTTTTGACGACGTAAACAAGGAATACGTCATTCAGAATCCGAAGACTCCGTATCCATGGATTAACTATCTTGGTACTCAGGAATTCTTCTCTCTTATCTCTAATACTGCTGGTGGCTACCATTTCTACAAGGATGCTCGTCTCCGCAGAATTACAAGATACCGCTATAACAACGTTCCAATAGATATGGGCGGTCGTTATTTCTACATCAATGAAAACGGTACTATATGGAACCCAGGCTGGTCACCTGTAAAGACAGAACTTGATTCTTATGAATGCCGTCATGGTATGGGTTATACTGTAATAACAGGTAAAAAAAATGACCTCAAAGCTGAAGTTACTTTCTTTGTTCCTCAGAACTACGCAGGTGAAGTTCAGCAGGTTGTACTCACTAATGAAAGTACAGAAGAAAAAACTTTCTCTTTCTTCTCATTCGCTGAATGGTGTCTTTGGGATGCACAGGATGACTGTACTAACTTCCAGAGAAATTTCTCTACAGGTCGTGTTGAAGTAGTCGGCTCTACTATCTACCACAAGACAGAATACAGAGATAGACGTGACCATTTCGCTTTCTATACTGTAAATGACGAAATAGATGGTTACGACACTGACAGAGATTCATTTATTGGTCTTTATAATGGATTCAATGACCCACAAGCTGTTGTTGCAGGCGCTGCAAATAATTCTTTCGCTGATGGATGGTCTCCTATTGCTTCACACTATAAGAAGATAACTCTTGCACCAGGTGAGTCAAAGACTCTTATCTTCATTCTTGGCTATGTTGAAATGCCTGTTGACAAAAAATTCGAAGCAGACGGCGTTACAATCAACAAGGAAAAAGCTCTTGCAATGATTGAACAGTACAATACACCTGAAAAAGTAGCAGAGGGGCTTGCTGAACTCAAAACAACATGGGATAAGCTCCTTGGAATAATCAATGTAAATACACCTGATGAAAAGGTTGACAGAATGGTTAACATTTGGAATCAGTATCAGTGTATGGTTACTTTCAATCTCTCACGTTCTGCATCATACTTCGAAAGTGGTATCGGCAGAGGTATGGGATTCCGTGATTCAAATCAGGATATTCTTGGTTTTGTTCATCAGATTCCTGACAGAGCAAGACAGCGTATAATTGATATTGCATCTACTCAGCTTGAAGACGGTGGTTGCTATCATCAATATCAGCCACTTACAAAGAAAGGAAATTCTGATATAGGCGGAGACTTCTCTGATGACCCATTATGGATGATTCTTTCTGTTTCTGCTTATATCAAGGAAACAGGTGACTGGTCAATACTTGATGAGATGGTTCCTTATGATAACGATGAATCAAAGGCTAAGCCTATGCTTGACCACCTCAAAGTGTCATTCTATAAAATTATAAATAACCTCGGTCCTCATAATCTTCCACTTGCTATGCGTGCTGACTGGAACGACTGTATCAATCTTTCATGCTATTCTGATACTCCTGGCGAGAGCTTCCAGACATACACAAATCCAAAATTTGCAGAAGAGGGCGGTTATTCAAAGGTTGCAGAATCTGTAATGGTTGCTACTCTCTTTACATATGCAGGCCCTAACTATGTTGCTATTCTTAAACATCTTGGTAAGAATGATGAAGCAGAAAAGGCACAGGCTGAAATCGACAAAATGAAAAAGAGTGTTATGGAATCTGCATTCGATGGTGACTGGTTTATACGTGCTTACGATTCAGAAGGTAACAAGATGGGTTCAAAGGAATGTGAAGAAGGTAAAATCTTCATTGAACCACAAGGCTTTGCAGTTATGTCTGAAATCGGTAAAGAAGAGGGTGCAGATATCAAAACCCTTGAATCCATTGACAAGTATCTTAACACAAAGTACGGACTCGTTCTCAATAATCCGGCATTTACAAAGTACTATATTCAGTACGGCGAAATTTCCACATATCCAGGCGGTTACAAGGAAAATGCAGGCATTTTCACACATAATAATGCTTGGATTATATGTGCTGAAGCTTATGCTGGTCGTGGTGACAAGGCATTTGAATACTATAGTAAGATTGCTCCTGCTTTCAATGAGGATATCTCAGACCTTCACAAGACTGAACCATATGTATATGGTCAGATGATTGCTGGTAAGGATGCAAGCAGATTCGGCGAAGGCAAGAACTCATGGCTTACTGGTACAGCCGCATGGAATATGGTTGCTATATCACAATATATTTTAGGTATTGCTGCTGACTGGAATGGTCTGAAGATTGACCCATCTATTCCACATGAATGGGATGGCTTTGAAGCAACAAGACAATTCCGTGGCTGCACTTATAATGTAACTGTAAAGAATCCAAATCATGTTTGCAAGGGTGTTGTGTCCGTTACAGTTGATGGTAAAGCTATTGAAGGTAATGTATTGCCAGTATTTGACGGTGGCGTACATACTGTAGAAGTAGTTATGGGATAATTATCAGTAATAAAATACAAAAAAGACTGCTGTATCTTCATTGATATAGCAGTTTTTTATATTATATACCTATTAGCTGTGAAATAAAGTATTTTATTTCAGATATAAGGATAAAATACACAAAAATCATTGTATAATTTTGTTGAAGTTTTTACAAGGAATATTGGAAAATATATTGACAAAACCAGTGAATTGGTATATAATATAATTATAAAAATAATTTTAATTTAACGAAAGGAATATTACTAATCATGAAAAGATGTATAAAACGTTTTATAGCTGGATTTTCAGCTATAATAATGTCAGTAACTACAAATTCAATGGTTTCTGCACTTGATAATAATTCGAATATGGAAAATCATGTAGAACAATTTATTGTTGCTTCTAAAGATACTAACTCTGGAGAAATTACTTATAAAAATTTTGATACAAAATTAACAACAAATGCTCGCAATAATAAGGTTAATGAATTATCAACTCCAGCATACCAAGGTTCAATATCTCAAGAAGAGGAAATATCCCCCAATAATGTTATTGGTAATGATGACCGTTATAGAATTACACATACAACTGATTTTCCATATCGTACAATATGCAGAATAGTTACATATTGGGATAAAGATAATGATGGGGTTATTGACAATACTATGGGGATTGGAACAGGATTTCTTGAAGGTCCTAATGCTGTAGTAACTGCTGGACATGTTATTTATGATAAGAATTTAAATATGTGGTGTGAATATGCTATTATTACTCCTGCACAAGATGGAGCAGGAAGTGCTCCTTATGGCAATACCAGATCTACAATAATTCACACAAGCACAGCTTGGATTGAATCTGGCAGTGCTGATCAAGACTGGGGACTTATTGAAACTCAATCTGATATAGGAAATCAAGTTGGATGGTTAGGGAAATTTTGGACATCAGGTTCTCTTGATGGTACTTCAGTTCATGTAACTGGTTATCCTGGGGATAAACCACAAACTATGTGGCGTGGAAACGGCTCCATTACAAAATCAGAAAGTGCAAGATTATTTTATAATTGTGATACTATGGGAGCTGAAAGCGGTGCACCAGTATTAAATTCATCAAATCAAGCATTGGCTATTCATGCAAATGGAGGAAGTTATAATTCAGGAACTAGAATTACTGAATGGTTATTCAACTTCTTAGAACAATTTAATTAAATATTATTATGATTAAAAAAATTGCAGTTATTTTATTATATTTTGCTTTAAGTATATCTATAATTGGATGCCAGAATAAAAATAATAATATTAACTATTCAAGTAATGCTGTTATAATTGAATCTACGACTTGTAGCGTTTATACTAATAATGATGATGCAGAATCGAACTCACTTACACGAAAAATTTCTTCATCAGAAATTAAAAAAATTAAATCAAATACATATTATTCTGAAATAATAAAACAATTAGGGGAAACACAGGATTTCGGAAATAGTTGTTTTAGACAATATATTGTAGATGATAAAAATTTATTTGTTTTAAGCTTTTCTGACATTCAAGATATATGCCCTTATTCTGGTGAAGAATTACTTTCAACAATAAAACCATTCAAATATCAATATGACAATTTCCCAAAATCAGAAAGCGATGATTTACTTAGTGCATATGGGATTATTGTTGATTTCGATAAATATACTGATACGAAATTTATAAGCATTCCAGATGAATTTTATAATGGAATGTACTTAGATTTACAAAATGCAGTTATTTCATTTGAAAATGGTAATTCAGCATCTATTGATGATTTAAATAACATGCAGGATATTATAATATATTATGACTATATTCAAGAAACTTTTCCATCTGTAGTACATTGTTTAGAGGTTATAATTATAAATTAAAACTATACTATAATTGCTTCTAAACTTACTGAATTAAATGAAAAATTATATTCTTATATGAAACAAGCAGATATTTCAGAATATACAATAGAAGAACAAGCAGAATTACAATCATTCGCAAACACATATGAAAAGGCCTATATAAATGAGAGGAGAGATTTTTATGAAAAAAATAAATAGATTATTTGCAACTATAATATCTGGAACGATTTTATTTAGTTCTGTAGGCACAACAGCATTTGCAGAAGAATCAATAACAAATGAAACTCCTTTTTATACCTACACTGAAATTCAAAATATGTCTGATGAAGAATTTTTGGCTATCGGAGATAATCAGACTGTATACAATACTATACTTGATTGCTTAAACTACAGAGTGGAGTTCAAAGAACTTGATTCAAATACAGGTGAAGAAATAGTATGGTGGCAAAGTAGTAATTATGAAGGAACATTGTCTTATCTCAGAATACCTAAGACATGTATTCTTGATGATGCTATTTTTCAAGATAAGGGTAAAGTAAATAGTAAGCTAATATTGACGCATTTTAATAATGGTTATATAAAAGATGTTTTTAAACCTGAATATATTAAAAATATAGAAAAGTTCTTTGAAACTGATGCTGATAATATTAGAGCTACTGATACATTAGCAAATATGAATAAGTATTACGATGAATATGATAGACATGTAGATGTACCTATGATGGATTATAAGGGAAATTTGATTTCTCCTCCATATAGACGTGAAATTGATTATGATTATCTTTTATCTACAGTGACTGTTCAACTTTTTGAACCTAAGGGAAAAACCCTATACTATGAATCCTATAGTTCAAGAAGTGAATATGGTAATGAAGAAATTCTTAAAACCAGAGCTCTAAACGGAACAAAAACAATGTTTGCTTATACTGAAATGTTTGGTGAAGCTTATTATTCAAATCATGATGTAACAAAATATTTATATGCTCCAAATCCTTATTCTCAACTTATAATCGGAGATGTAAACATGGATAAAAAAATCGGTCTAAGAGATGCCCTTATGTTAAATCGCCTTATAGTTCAGACTGCAAATGGTCAAGAAATAAATCAATATAGAAAATATTGTGCTGATTGCTATGGTGATGGAAAAATTGATACTGCTGATTCTGTTATATTATTGCAATATTTAGTCGGTATACACAAAACTTTACCTGTTAATCCAGAATAAATATAAAAAAGCTACTGCTATTAAACAGTAGCTTTTTTTGTATTTAAATCATTTTATATCTTAATATGCTTTTCCCCACATTACCATGTGCTTTGCTGGCTTTCCACAACATACACACTTTTCAGATAATACTTCCTGATTGAATGGTATACAACGAGAGCCTACGCCTGTTTCTTCTTTTACCTTGTCTTCGCAGGCTTCTTCTCCGCACCACATTGCCTGTACAAATCCATCACCTTTTTCTTTAAGTACAGACTTGATTTCATCCATGCTTGTACATGAGTATGTATGTGCTTTCTGATTTTCAAGTGCCTTTGCATACATTCCAGCTCGTACTTCTTCAAGCTTTTCAGATACTGTTGCACAAAGTGTCTCTAAATCATTTTCTAATGAACATACTGTCTTCTCACCATTATAACGTGTTACAAGTACACACTGATTATTTTCTATATCCTTTGGTCCTATCTCAATTCTTACAGGGATTCCCTTCATCTCATATTGTGCGAACTTCCAGCCTGGAGAATTTTCAGAATCATCAATTTTTACTCTTATTCCAGAAGCTTTAAGCTTTGTATAAAGTTCATTTGCTTTATCAAGCACGCCTTCCTTATGCTGTGCAATTGGTATTATTACTACCTGAATTGGTGCAACTGCTGGTGGAAGTACAAGACCATTATCATCACCATGTGTCATAATAATTGCACCTATCAAACGAGTAGTAACTCCCCAGCTTGTTTGATGAGGATACTGTAATTTATTTTCCTTATCTGTATACTGAATTTCAAATGCCTTTGCAAATCCATCTCCAAAATAATGAGATGTTCCTGCCTGCAATGCTTTTCCATCGTGCATAAGTGCTTCTATTGCATAAGTTGAAACTGCTCCTGCAAATTTATCACTTTCTGTCTTTTTACCCTTTATAACTGGCATTGCAAGTGCATTTTCACAGAAATCAGCATACACATTAAGCATACGCTCTGTTTCTTCAATAGCTTCTTCAGCCGTTGCATGAATTGTATGACCCTCCTGCCAGAGAAATTCTCTTGAACGAAGAAACGGACGTGTTGTCTTTTCCCAGCGTACTACACTTACCCATTGATTATAAAGCTTAGGCAAATCTCTGTAACTCTGTACTATATTTGCATAATGTTCACAGAATAATGTTTCTGAAGTAGGGCGAACACAAAGACGTTCTTCTAACTTCTCACTTCCGCCATATGTTACCCATGCTACTTCCGGCGCAAATCCCTCAACATGGTCCTTTTCTTTCTGCAAGAGACTTTCAGGAATAAACATAGGCATACATACATTTTCATGACCTGTCTCTTTAAACATTCCATCAAGAATATGCTGCATATTTTCCCAGATGGCATATCCATATGGGCGTATTACCATACAACCTTTTACACTGGTGTACTCGATAAGCTCAGCTTTTTTTACAATATCGGTATACCATTTAGCAAAATCCTCTTCCATAGAAGTAATAGCTTCTACCATTTTTTTATTATTCTTAGCCATTTTTTCCTCCTAAACTGCATTTAAATAATGCAAAATACTCTTAAAAAAGTATACCATAATTTTATGAAAAAATCAAGTATTAAAGAAAAGAGAACATATAAGCTATTAAATAAACAAATATGTTCTCTTTGTTCTATTTTATAAATAACATTTTATTCAGGAATAACAGGAAGTTTAACTAAGTTAATCAAATATTTCAAAAGTACAAGTGTATCATCAAGATTAATTTCACCATCTTTGCAAACATCAGCTGATGGCTTTAAACTTTCAGGTATTATATATGAACCGGCTATAGCCTTATTTATATAAATAACATCTGCTAAATTTATTGCTCCATCGCCACTTATGTCGCCATAAAGTGTAGTATCCTTTTCTGGTTCTTTCTGCTCTGGAACTGGGTCTCCTAAATTATATGTTCCATCAAGATATGCATTTATTAACTCTACATCTTTTAAGTCAACAGTTCCATCAAAGTTTACATCTGATGCTACTTCGTTAGTTACACCTGAATAGTGATTAGAACCATCCTTATAATCCTGCTTAAATGTATCAATCTCAGCTTGTATTTTCAATAATAATGCTAAGTCTGCTTCTGTTACCTTTCCATCATGGT
>JAFTWL010000136.1 GCA_017465305.1 Ruminococcus sp.
ATCCCGCCTTGGTTTTATAACTGAAGAAGAGTGCAAAATAGAAACGAAAAAACAGGAAGATGCACTTGATGGATTGCGTCAAGGTATGTTTGCACCTGGTATGCGTGGAAAAATGATTAAGGAAACTGATGAAGGTATAGCAATTTCTCAGAATTTGCTTGAGCATGGATTTGTTTCAGAAGATGAAATTGAACGATTTCCAGGAGTTACACACAGTAGTGGTGTTCATCCAGTTATTGAATGTACACAGAATATTCCTTGTAATCCATGTCAAGATGCATGTCTAAAACACTGCATAAAAATTGGAAGTAATATTACTGCACTTCCGGCTATTGACCCGGAAGTAAAATGCACTGGCTGTGGTATGTGTGTAGCATCATGTTCAGGACAGGCTATTTTCTTAGTCAATGAAGATTGTGGAGATGGTACTGCTGAAATCACAATTCCATATGAATTTTTACCGTTGCCACAAAAAGGCGATAAAGGTATTGCTTTAAATCGTAGTGGTGAGAAGATATGTAAAGCTGAAGTTGTAAATATCAGAACTGCAAAAGCATTTGACCATACAAATTTGCTTACAATGAAAGTAGAAAAAGAATATGCGATGAAAGCAAGATTTTTCCGAAAGGAGGATGCAGAATGAATGACAGAAACCGAAATATTGGAGAATATGTTTCAGCACCAGACGATGATATGATTGTCTGTCGCTGTGAAGAAATCACAAAGGGTGACATTCGCAGAGCTGTACACGATGGAATGTTTACATTAACAGAAATACGCAGGTATCTTCGTACAGGTATGGGATTATGTCAAGGGCAGACTTGTACAAAACTGGTCAAAAGCATTGTTGCAAGAGAACTTGGTGTTAAACCAAATGAATTGGAACCAGCTACTGGAAGAGCACCAATGCGTCCAATTGAAATGCGTATTTTGGCACAAGACAAGGAGGAAACAAAATGAATGCAGAAGTAATTATAGTTGGTGGAGGAATTATAGGCTGTTCAGCTGCATATAATCTTGCGAAAAATGGTGTTTCTGTAATTGTTTTAGAAGGAAGTAATCATATAGGAAATGGTGGCTCTACCCGTAACGGAGGTGGTATTCGTCAATCAGGACGTGACCCACGTGAACTTCCGCTTATAATGTATGCTATCAAGAATATATGGGAAAATTTATCAGATATGCTTGATACAGATGTTGAATATCATCAGCAGGGAAACTTACGTCTTGGAAGTACTGAACGACATAAAAAAATTCTTGATGGTTTGACAGAGCGAGCTATAAAATGTGGTTTAGACGTAAAAATGATTGATGGCTATGAAGCAAGACAAATAAATCCTTATCTTTCTGAAAAAGTAACTTGTGCAAGCTGGTGCCCTACAGATGGTCATGCAAATCCGCTGACAACTACAATGGGATATTATAAAATGGCACGTCGTTTAGGTGCACACTTTATTTCAGATGAAAAGGTAATAGAGATTCGTAAAATCAAAGGTGTAGCTCGTCAAGTTATTACCGAATCAGGTAATATTTATGAGGGTGATAAAATAATTCTTGCTGCCGGATATGAAAGTAGATTTATTGCTTCTACCGTTGGCATTGATGTACCTATGCAGCCTGTTTTATTAGAAACAATTGTTACTGAGGCAGTAGCACCTATGTTTTGGCAGATGCTTGGTACTGCAGATGCAGATTTTTATGGACATCAGACAAACCATGGCTCATTTGTATTTGGAGCAAATTCAGGGTATGAACCATATGCAAAGCCTGGAGCTCCTCTTTCCTCTAGTGTTGCTACCTCAGCTGCTTGTCGTGGGATTATGCATTACTTTCCATCATTATCAGATATTAAAGTTGTTCGTAGTTGGGCAGGTTGGATGGATAGCTGTGCTGACCATGTTCCTGTTATTAGTACAGTAGATGAAGTACCGGGTATGATTCTTGCTTGTGGATTTAGTGGTCATGGGTTTGGTATTGCACCATCGGTTGGTTTACTTTTGTCGCAAATGGCAACAGAACAGGAAACAGTATTGGATTTGTCAGCATTTCGATATAATAGATTTTGATGTTCTGATTTTTACAATTATATTTGAAATATATATGTTAAAATGAAATCAGAAAAGACAAAGGTGTCGAGAATCCAGATGGAGACTCGGCATCTTTTCTTTTTTAGATTAAAAATTTAAATAATAAAATGGAGGATTTTTTATGTCTTTATCAAGAGTTGAAATCATCACAGGTATTTCCAAAGTTGAACCATTAAAAAAAGCACTTAGTAAATTTCATATCAGTGGTATGACTGTATATCAAGTGCTTGGTTGTGGCGTTCAGCATGGTACACAGGAGTTTGAAGTTGAGGAAAATGGAAAAGAGATTAGTCTTCTTCCAAAAGAAGTAGTAATGATTGTTTTACCTACAGAGGAATTAGATGAACTTTTAGAATTTGTAAAGAAAGAACTTTATACTGGACATATTGGTGATGGTAAAATTTTTGTTTCTGATGTAACTAATGTTATTCGTGTCCGTACAGGTGAAGAGGGCTATGAAGCTGTTACTGAAGGAGAAAAATAAAAATAGTTATACATAGAAAAGAGGAAATGTTATGGAGCAGAAAAAACTTGGGTTACCCAGTGTTGTAGCAACTGGTGTAGGTTTGGTTGTTGCAACAAGCTGTTTGCTTTCCATTGGACAAGGCTCAGCAGCAGTTGGAATCCCTTTTATTATTACAATGATAATTGCTTGTGTATTTAATATTTTTACTGCACTTTCAATATGTGAGCTTAATGCATTAATGCCTAATCTGACTGGTGGTGTAGTACAATATACGCTGGCATGTTTCGGACCATTTGTTACTGTTGTTATTTCAGTAGGTGGCTATTTAGTATGTCAAAGTCTTATGGGCAGTTCAGAGGCTGCTATGTTTGGCAATACGCTAAG
>JAFTWL010000137.1 GCA_017465305.1 Ruminococcus sp.
CGTAAAGTATGCACCTAATGCATGTTATGTTATTGTAAGCAATCCAGTTGATGTATTGACATATGAGGCAATTAAGGTTTCTGGTCTTGACCCAAAACATGTATTTGGTTCAGGTACAGTTCTCGACTCTTCACGTCTTCGTACTTGTCTTGCTGAACACGCTGATTTGAATATCAAGAATATTCATGCTTATGTATTTGGTGAACATGGTGATTCTTCTATGGTTCCTTGGTCACTTTCTTCTATTGATGGTATGAAGTTTGATGACTATTGTGAACATATTCAGAATCTTGGCGATAAAGCTGAAATTGAACAGGAAGTAAAAGACGGCGGTGCAGAAGTTATCAAGTGTAAGGGTGCTACATATTATGCAATTGCACTTTCTGTAAGCATGATTGCTGAAGCAGTTCTTCGTGATACTAAGACAATTCTCACAGTTTCCACATTACAAGATGGAAGCCGTTATGGTATTGACGATGTATGTCTCAGTCTTCCATGTGTAGTTGGTGCAAATGGTATTGAACGTGAAATTACACCTCCTCTTACAGATGAAGAAATTGCTCGTGTCAATAATAGTGCTGACGCATTAAAGTCAATTATCAAGGCTATGGCAGAATAAAAATATTTACATATTTCGCAGTGACATTACAATATTACAATATGTTTATATTGATATATTGATTGATGTTGCTGCGAGATTTTTGCCATAAAATAAAATATAAAGTTTTTATTTTATATTTTATTTTAGAGAAAAAATATATTTTATTTTTTAAGCAATAGAATAAATAATATTAAATATATTTCGAAAGGAATAATGAATAATGGATTATGCAAAAGAATCATTGAAACTGCATTATGACTGGCAGGGAAAGATTGAAGTTACATTACGTGCTCCGCTTGAAACAAGAGATGATTTATCTTTAGCGTATACTCCTGGCGTTGCAGAACCGTGTCTGGAGATTCAGAAAGATGTGGACAAGAGCTATAAGCTTACACGTCGTGGCAATTTAGTTGCAGTAGTAACAGATGGAACAGCTGTGCTTGGACTTGGTGATATTGGTCCTGAGGCTGGCATGCCTGTTATGGAGGGCAAATGTGCTTTATTTAAAAAATTCGGAGGAGTAGATGCTGTTCCTCTTTGCATTCGCTCAAAGGATGTAGATGATATTGTAAATACAGTACGCCTTATAGCTGGAAGCTTCGGTGGCATCAATTTGGAAGATATATCAGCTCCACGTTGTTTTGAAATTGAACGTCGCCTTAAAGAATGCTGTGATATTCCTGTTTTCCATGATGACCAGCATGGTACAGCCGTTGTAACATTGTCGGCAATGCTGAATGCACTTAAACTGACAGGTAAGAATATTAAAGATATAAAAGTAGTTACAAGCGGTGCAGGTGCAGCAGGAATAGCAATTATTCGTTTGCTCATAGAAATGGGCTTAGACCCTCATCATGTTATTTTATGTGATAGAAAAGGTGCTATTTACGAAGGCAGAGAAGGACTTAATAAAGAAAAAGAGGAAATGGCAGCTATTACGAACAGTGGACATAGAGCAGGTACACTGGAAGAGATGCTTGTAGGTGCTGATGTATTTATTGGTGTATCTGCACCGAACTGCGTTACACCTGAAATGGTAAAGAGTATGGCGGAAAAGCCTATTCTCTTCCCAATGGCAAATCCTACACCTGAAATTATGCCTGATGTTGCAAAAGAAGCTGGTGCATATTGTGTTGGTACAGGAAGAAGTGATTTCCCTAATCAGATTAACAATGTACTCGCATTCCCTGGAATATTCCGTGGAGCATTAGATGTGCATGCAAAGGAAATCAATTATGCTATGAAAATTGCTGCTGCGAAAGCTATAGCATCATTTGTAACAGATGATAAGCTTAATCCAGATTATATTATTCCAAGTGTTCTTGAACCTGGTGTTTCTGCTGCTGTAGCTAAAGCAGTTGCACAAGCGGCAAGAGATACAGGCGTTGCAAGAATATAAAATTAAAAAAATTCAGGTTTATTGATAAATTATGACGCATAAAGTTAAAACAGCAATGTTTATTCTACTGGTTGCTATTGGCGTAGCCATAGGCTTTTTTGTAATTTTTAATTCTGATAGTTTCGAAAATGAGGAAATTGATTTTTCTGAAAATGTTATTCAGTTGGAAACTTATACGGAGTTAAATACTACACAGATTGATACCGATATAATTAAAACATTTCCGAAAGGAGAAGTTGAAAATATATTTGTTTCAGCAGGTAAAACTCATGAGAGTAAAAATACAGAAACAACTTTGATTATTTCCAAAGAATCTGCAACAAGAAAAACAACAGTTGTTGAAGTAACAAAGAATAGTTCGAGTAATTCAGATGTTATTATAACAGATATAATGGATATAGTACAATATCCTCTTAATCTTAACACAGCTACATCTGAAGAATTACAAACACTTCCTAAAATAGGGTCTGTAATTGCAGAGCGTATTATTTCTTATCGAGAAGCAAATGGCGGTTTTAAAAATCGTGAAGAACTTTTATCAATATCAGGAATAGGAGAAGCTATATACTCAGAAATCTTTAATATGGTCTATCTTGATGTAGAATATTTTACAGAGCCTTTGGAAAGTGATGTAATTGATGAGAATATTTCTACTGAAACAGCAGTTGAAACTGTTTTACAGACAACAGAGATTCCGCACCTTGATATAAACAAAGCCGAGAAAGATGACTTTATGCGTATTCCTGGTATAGACGAAAAACTTGCCGAAAGTATAATTGAACTTCGGGAGAAAATTCATAAATTTCAAAATGTCCGTGAACTTTTGCTCATTGAAGGTATGACAAACAAAAAACTTGTGTCAATCTGGGACTATTTATATATTGAAGATGACACAAATGTAGGATAATAAGCTTTATAATGCACAATTCAAATTTAACCGCTTTGTAACCTTTGACGAAAA
>JAFTWL010000138.1 GCA_017465305.1 Ruminococcus sp.
GTCGCTGTATCACTTGAAATATTAAATATAATATCTTCACCTATTGTATATTTAGTTTTATCAATTGAAATAACTGATTCATTTGGAGCAGTGCCATAAACATCAAACCATATCCCTTGACTATCTTTATTTCCTGATGAATTATATGCATTAACATAAGCATAATAACTTCCTGCTTCTTTCAAGTAATATGAATAATCATTACCTGTAACACCCCATAAAATATCATAAGGTTCTCCATTTTTGTGAATTCCTATATTATAAGCTGTTGCTGTATCACTTGAAAATGAAAATGTTACATTTTCACCAATTGCATATTTCAATTTTGAAATAGATATATTTGCCCAAGTTGGAGGATTTGGAACAGGCTCAGAATAATTTGGACATCCATATCCTACAATGCTTGATGAAAATAAAGCAACTGAATGCGTAGCAACTTTATTTGAATAATTTCCTTCTATTGTATTTATTTGCCCATTTGAAACATCAGAAACAATTCCAACATGATAACCACTATTACTGCTACTTGAATAAAAATATATTATATCTCCGCTTTGTGGTGTATAATCTCTGCCTTTCCACGTTCCTTTAGATTTAAAAAAGTCCATTGCATCAATTGTTCCTGCTGTTCTCTTTATCTCACTTGATGGGACACCTGCCTGCTTTGCACACCATGCTACAAAACTCTGACACCACATATAATTATAACTTCCATCAATTTTATACAAATCCACATTGTATTTTGTATAATTATTACTTCCATTTGTAGTGCCTTCCAAGCTTCCTTCATGATAGCCTATCTGAGTTTTTGCAATCTCAACAATATCACGTCTCTGATTACCAGTATTAGTCCATGTGTTTTCATAAGCTGCACTTGCTTCCATTTCAACTTGTGGCATTACACCAAACAAACTGAAAATCATCACCAGTGCCATAAAAATACCCTTTAAACTTCTTTGCTTTGTGTTCATATTTTTCTACCCCATTTCCTAATATTTACTGAAATTTTTATTTCATTATTTTGATTTTATGCCTATTATAAAAAAAAAAAAAAAAACAAGTTACAAAACTGTTTAACTTTTGTAAATTTTGAAGTTATCATAAAATAAAACAGAACTACTGTACTAATAAAATACAATAGTTCTGCTTTTACATTTCATAAACTTTACAATTAAATTTAATCAGCTGACTTTTTTTCAGCATCATCAATAGAAACATAACCATAAAAATTAACTGTATTCTGCATAATCATCTCAGCTAAGTTTTTATTATCATTATAAAGTGAAACTATAAATCTTCCATATTCATAAAGTAAATCATCCGAATATGTTGTTAATTCACCTCTGAGATATGTTTCATAAGATGTCTGCCATTTTGTATCTTCTGATGTGTGAATAACTCTTGCACGTCCTGCGAGATTAGGATATTTCTCTGAAAATTTTTCCATCCATCCTACCTGAATAGAAACTATAGCCTCTCTGAGTTTTATCTTATCTTCGCTTACAGTCGGGAACTTATCTTTAATCTTTGCAAAATCATCAGGTGCTGTACTTTCCATCATCCAGCCATATTTCTCTGTGATTAAATTCCAGCCTCTTTGATTAGCTGAAATAAATTCTTGTTTATACTTTTCCAATAAGTCTATACTCCATGTAAAATACTGACTTTTACGCATAATTGAAAATGTATCCCAGTCATCCTGACATCCTGCTCTTACGCCCTCATTCTGAACTTTATCAAAAGCATTCCATTCTAATAATACAATTTCATCTACAAGTGAAGTTTTTTCTTCCCAGTCTTTAGCCTTTTCAAATGATTGTTCAGCGTGTATCTGCATATATATTTCATCTCCATACGAAATATTTTGTTTTTGCATTTCCTCTCGTACTAAATAACAAATTTCTTCTATATAAGAACTTATAGTTTTTTCATCTGTAACATCACATAAAATAATTTTTTCAACTAAATTCGCAACAACAGAAAGACGTGGTAATTCTCTTGTACTGCGAACAAGCCATTTATAATAAGGTGCATAAACACCATTCAAAAGATGTACACAGTGCATAGATGATTTTATAAATTCAGAAAGAGCAAGCCATGCTGAACTTGTTTCTCCCCTTAAAAGCATTCTTTTGTAATTATACTGTCCTGATTGTGCCATAATTGCTGTTTGTTGTGCTATTCTACGCAAACGTACAGGCATAGGATAACCCCTTTTAAGTATTTCACGTATTTTTGTAAACTCTCCTAAATCATCCTGAAATACTTCCCCGTTTACTGCTGTACACAACATATTTTCATCTAATGAAAGCCACTCTTGTTCAGTTTCAGGTGCATTTGAAATACCAATAATACGCTTATAGAAATCTGAAATTCTGCAAACGCCTACACGGTTTTTACCTTGCTCTGTACAGATTCTTTCAAAACCCATATAATATCTTGGCAAGCTGTCATAAGCTTTCTGCAACTCTTTTCCAATATTGTTATATACATCATCTGTAACCCATAGGCAAAAACCTGCTCCAAAATCATGGTCTTTTGAAATTTCATCATCATATCCAAAACAATCAGAGCCTTCACCTACAAGACCAACTGCGATTTTACTTTTATAATCAGAAAACAATCTATCTAAAACAGGCTCACCAAACATTTTATAATATCTACGACAAAGTTCTATACCTGAAATGTTTTTTCTTCCACCTATTTTTTTATATGCTTCTTCGCAGTTTTGTTTTACTATTTCATAAAAATTATTTTTCCCCATATGAAGCTCTATTTCAGAAAGTGCTGCTTCATAATATTCAGTAGCTTTTTCATATTGCATCTTTTGAAAAGAAGCATCACCTAATGCTGCAAGCGTTGCACTATAATGAAAATCAGAAGGACTTCTGCCTGAAAAGATTTTAAAAGCATTCTCTAAATATTTTAATGCTTTTTCAGTTTCATTCATATGCAAAAGTGAAACTGCTAAATTAGTACTTGAAATTGCAATTTGTATTTCACTGTCTTTCTGCTTTTTTACTAACTCCAGAGCTTTTTGAAGACAATTACATGAAGATTGCCAATCCCCGACTTCCTGATATAATAAGCTTAAATTATTATAATAGCTTGCATAAAGAGAATCTTCAGGAGAAATAATATTTTTATAAATTTCCAATACTTCATCATAACAAGAAAAAGCTTCATCTGACTTTCCAGATGCACGATAAGCATTAGCAACATTTAATAATGTAGTAGCATATTCCTTTGTACCCGAAAGTCCAATCTTGTTCATTGTATCAATTACTTCATCACAACACTTTAGAGCAGATTCAAATTTTCCTCCGTCACGATAAAATCCTATCAATTCATTATATAATGTTATTGCACATATATTATCATCAGATTGCTTAGCAAGAGAAAGCGAATCCAATAAAAATTTTTCTGCATCTTGTAACTTACACTGATGAAGAAGATTATCTAATTGAGATAAAATATTTTCTATATTCATATATTACACAAGCAATGCATTAGCAAGCTTCTCCAGTTCAGCAATATTATTTTCTTTTACAGAAGAACGAATAGTAACCATTTCTTCTATCATTGTTATGTTCTTCATAGCAGAAAAATATTCTTTCATTTTCTTTCCTGCTGAAGGAGCCCATGAGCCATTTTCAATTATTGCTACAGTACGATTCTGATATGCTTTTGATTTCAAATGCATGAGAAAATCTTCCATTGCAGGAAAAACACCTCCATCATAAGATGGTGCAGCTGTTACAAGACGGTCATAACGAAAAGCATCTTCAACTGCTTCAGCCATATCACATCTTGACAAATCTGTAATTACAACTTTTTCTGCACCCTTTTCTTTTAAAATATCTGCTAATTTCTTTGCTGCAACAGCAGTGTTTCCATGGATTGAAGAATATGCAATAAATATTCCCTTATCTTCTGCCTGATAACTGCTCCAGATAGAATATTTATTCAGATAATGTGATAAATTATCTTTAAGAATAGGTCCATGTAATGGGCATATTGTTTTTATTTCTAAAGTAGAAGCCTTTTTTAAAAGAGTCTGAACAGGCATTCCATATTTTCCGACAATATTGAAATAATAACGGCGTGCTTCGCAATCCCAATCTTCTTCAGTATCAAGTGCACCAAATTTTCCAAAACCATCAGCAGAAAAAAGAACTTTTTCACTCTGTTCATAAGTAATCAGAACCTCAGGCCAATGTACCATTGGTGCCATAATAAACTGTAAAATATGTGTACCAAGTGAAAGAGTATCACCCTCTTTTACAGTTACTTTTTCTGAACTCTCAAGGCCATCAAAAAAATTAGAAAGCATAGGAAAAGTTTTAGCATTTCCAACTAATTTTACAGTTGGATATTTTTCGAAAAACTTTTTAATAGAACCTGCATGATCAGGCTCCATATGTGATATAATAAGATATTCAGGTGTTTTGCCCTGCAAAACATTATCTAAATTTTCAAGCCATGATTCTGTAGCACAACTATCTACAGTATCCATTACAGCTA
>JAFTWL010000139.1 GCA_017465305.1 Ruminococcus sp.
ATTCGGAATGCTGTGATGGTAGGATTGGAAAACAGACTCGCATTGTATGGATTTAATAATCTCACAAAAACATTGAGCTTTAATATATTTGATGTTTGCTATGCGAAAACGGAAAGAGAAAAGCGAGATTATATTCGCTATATTGATGAACAGTATAACTCAGAGAGACTTACAAATATTCTCTGTGATGTTACAGAAATGATAGGAGCGTCAATTCTGAATATTTCAAAACAGGATTATGAACCTCAGGGAGCTTCAGTAAATATTCTTATTGCTGAGGGACATACTCCATCTCAGATTGATGTTTAATGTAATAGAGGAGAGGATTTTTTAAAACGTCGTGATATTCATGCACATCTTGATAAAAGTCATGTAACTGTTCATACATTTCCTGAGAGTCATCCTGATAATGAAGTTACAACGTTCAGAGTAGATATTGATGTTTCTACATGTGGGGAAATATCACCTCTTAATACTCTTGATTATTTAATAGGAAGTTTTGATTCTGATATTATTACAATTGATTATCGTGTTCGTGGATTTACAAGAGATGTTAATGGGAAAAAATGTTTTATGGACCATAATATCACTTCTATTCAGGATTATATTGATTCCAATATTCTGTTAAAATATGATACGGTAGATATGAATGTATACCAATCCAATTTTTTTCATAGCCGTATGTTGATAAAAGAAATGCAACTGCAAAATTACCTTTTTAAAACAGATATATATGAACTTGACCCAAAAGTCAGACTTGATATTACTAATCGACTTCGTCGTGAAATGATAGAGATTTTCAGCGGAAGAAATATCTATGAGTAATAATATAAGAAGGTGGTGATAACATGAGAAATTATACTCAGCAAGATGCACCTTTAATGGAGGCTATGCGTGAATATCATATTAATCGTACTGTAAGATTTGATGTGCCTGGACATAAAGGTGGTCGTGGAAATAAGGAACTGGCTCGTTTTCTTGGTGATGAATGTGTCAAGTTAGACGTAAACTCTATGAAAAATTTAGACAATTTGTGTCATCCTGTTTCAGTGATTAAGGATGCACAAGCTCTCGCAGCTGAAGCATTTGGAGCAAAAAATGCTTTTTTTATAATCAATGGTGCGACTGGTGCATCACAAGCAATGATTATGTCAACTTGTAAAGCAGGGGACAAGCTTATAATGCCAAGAAATGTGCATAGAAGTGCTATCAATGCACTTGTTGTAAATGGTGCTGTTCCTGTTTATGTTGACCCAGGAGAAGAAAAGAAACTCGGAATACCTCTTGGAATGTCTGCTGAAGATGTTGAAAAGGCTATTCTTGAAAATCCTGATGCAAAAGCAGTTTTAGTTAACAATCCTACATATTACGGAGTTTGTGCAGATATTAAAAAGATTGCTGATATTGCTCATAAACATGGTATGCTGTTGCTTGCAGATGAAGCTCATGGAACGCATTTTTATTTCGGAGAAAATATGCCATGCTCAGCAATGGAAGCAGGAGCAGATATGGCATCAGTAAGCGTCCATAAAACAGGAGGTTCTTTAACTCAGAGTGCTATATTATTATGTGCTGAAACAGTAAATGCTGATTATGTACGTCAGGTTATTAATTTAACACAGACTACAAGTGCTTCATATCTCTTAATGGTTTCATTGGATATTGCACGAAGAAATCTTGCTTTAAATGGCAGAGATATGTTTTATAAGACGATGCAGTATACAGAATATGCAAGAGAAGAAATAAATCGTCTTGGTGGATATTATGCATATGGTGAAGAGCTTTGCAATGGTGATTCATTTTATGCTTTTGACAGAACAAAATTATCAATACATACAAGAAATACGGGACTTGCTGGAATTGAAGTTTATGATTTGCTTCGTGACGAGTATGATATACAAATTGAATTTGGTGACATTGGCAATATTCTTGCTATTGTAACAGCAGGTGATAGAGAACTTGAGATAGAACGTCTTATATCAGCACTTTCAGAGATTCAAAGATTATATGGTGGTGACCCGACAGGTATGTTGAACAGTGAATATATACCTCCTGATGTGGCACTTCCACCACAAAAGGCGTTTTATGCAGATAAAAAGGCAATGAAGTTAAAAGATAGTATAGGCAATGTTTGTGCAGAGTTTGTAATGTGTTATCCTCCAGGTATTCCTATTCTTGCACCAGGTGAAAGAATTACACAGGATATAATTGATTATATTTTATATGCTAAAGAAAGAGGATGTTCTCTTACTGGTATGCAAGATATGACCCTTTCAAGTTTGCAGGTAGTCAGATAGGTGGTTATAATGGATAAAAATTATATATTAGAATCAGAAAATATAAAAGAAATACATGTAAAATATCCAGAAAAATTTTTGATTCCCACAGAAGAGGTAACAGCAATGGGTAAAAGTTATACATTGGAGAATGTACAGGAAGTGCATATGCAATTTCCAAGAACATTTATAATTCCTACAGAAGAAGAAATAGAAGATTTAAAAATTGATGATTTAGTAAAGCTTATTTTCTGTTTGCCAGAAGAAACGGATAATGATTGCAGAGCAGAGCGAATGTGGGTGCAGATTACAGAAATATCAGAAGATGGTTTTAGTGGTATACTTGACAATGAACCATACTACATACAAAATTTACATAGTGGTGATTTAATTACTTTTCAGAAAAAGCATATTGCAGCTATCTTTATAAGAGGTAAAAGTGTTATTGATGAATCAAAATTTGCTGTTATTACATTACGCGCATTAGAGCACCGTGAAGTTAATTGGGCATATCATACTGATGATTTAGGTGATGAACAGGATAGCGGCTGGACTCTTGGTTATGGAGGAGAAGATGAATCATATTGGGAGGATGTCAATAATACTACAGTAATTTCTTTAGAAGAAGCCATGTCGTTTGAACCACGTTTACTTGAAGTATTTACAGGCGGTGCAGATGCTTATTATTATGATGCTGATAAAAATAAATTTATAGCAGAAGAAAAATAGGAAAGGATAATAAAGTATGGATATTTGGTACACTGAAAATCATACTGACCATGTAAGAATGTCAATTCGTGTTGATAAACAACTTGCAAGTGTACAGAGTGATTTTCAGAGAATAGATGTATTTGATTCTATAGAATTTGGAAGAATTATGACTCTTGACGGACTGCTTATGCTTACGGAAAAAGATGAGTATATTTATCATGAAATGATAACACATATTCCTATGGCGACAAATCCTGAAATTAAAAATATTCTTGTTATAGGTGCTGGCGATGGTGGAACCATTAGAGAATTATGTCGTTATCCGTCTGTTGAACATATTGATATGGTTGAAATAGATGAAATGGTTATAGAGTTATCAAGAAAGTATCTTCCTTTTACATCATGTTCTTTAGATGACTCGAGAGTAGATATACATGTACAGGATGGACTTAGATTTGTAAGAAAAGTTGAAAATACATATGATTTGATTATTGTGGATTCTACTGACCCGTTTGGCGTAGGAGAGGGATTATTTACAAAAGAATTTTATGGCAATTGCTTCAAAGCGTTAAAAGAAAACGGAATTTTAGTAAATCAACATGAAAGCACATTTTATACATCTTATGCAAATTCTATGAAGCGTGCCCATAGCCGAATTAAAAATTTCTTTCCTATTGCATTAGTATATCAGGCTCATATTCCAACATATCCGTCAGGTCATTGGCTTTTTGGTTTTGCTTCAAAGAAATTTGACCCAAGACGTGATTTACAGGCTGAATGGTGGAATAGTCTTAAAATCAGAACAAAGTATTATAATACAATTCTTCATAAAGGTTGTTTTGCTATTCCTAATAATGTAAGAGATGCACTGAGAGAATCAGGAGCTGAAAATAATAGACGATAAAAAAGGAGTATTTATTATGGATGAAAATATAATTCTTGATATAAGAGAAAAACTTAAAGAAAAGACATCAATTCCATGTATGAGAATGAAATTAACAGCCGGCAATCCTTCTATTTTTGAAAGCAAGATTGGCGGAATCGGATATGTTCCACACGGTGAACAGATTCCAACAGATAGTAAAGGTTATCAATTGCGTCTGCTGGCACAGATTGATTGCAGTAAGATTACATTAGAGGATTTTCCACATACAGGATTATTACAGTTCTGGGTTCTTAATGACGATTTATCAGGTGCAGATTTTGATAATAACACAAATCAGGATGGTTTCAGAGTAATATATCACAAAGAAATTGATAAAACAGTAACAGAGGAAGAAATTAATGAAAAAACAGGCAATAATTTGCCATTTGATGAAGACTTATTTCCTGTGATAGGTTGTTTTGGTGTTGAGTTACTTGAAGATATTGATTCAATTACTGCTTCAGATTATCGCTTTGAGAGTTATATAACTGAATTAGTTAATGAATATTATCCTGAGCAGGCGAAAGAACTTTTGGATGATATTTATATCTTTGATGAAGCTTTTGACGAAGATGAAGATGATGATAAAAATAAGGATAATAGTGATTCTCCTAATGGCTTTGGTCATAAAATTAGTGGTTATCCTGGTTTCACACAATGGGACCCACGCAATGAAAAAGATTCACATGATGTATTATTGTTTCAGTTAGATAGTGACTTTTTTGATGATGATGATAAAGAGTATCAGATTATTTGGGGTGACTGTGGAATATGCAATTTCTTTATAAATCGAGAAAAACTTAAACAATGTGATTTCAGTGATGTAATTTATAATTGGGATTGTTATTAAAATTATTTTTAGATGTATAAATAATATAATGATGAGCTTAGAGAGTTTGGAGTTGAAAATAATAAACAATAAAAAGGAGTATTTATTATGGATAAAAAGATAATTCTTGATATAAGAGAAAAACTTAAAGAAAAGACATTAATTCCATGTATGAGAATGAAATTGACGGCTGGTAATCCTTCTATTTTTGAAAGTAAGATTGGCGGAATCGGATATGTTCCACATGGTGAACAGATTCCTACAAATAGCAAAGGTTATCAATTGCATTTGCTGGCACAGATTGATTGCAGTAAGATTACATTAGAGGACTTTCCACATACAGGTTTATTACAATTTTGGATTCTTAATAATGATTTAGCTGGAGCAGATTTTTATAATAATACAAATCAGGATGGTTTCAGAATAATATATTACAAAGAAATTGATAAAACAGTCATAGAGGAAGAAATTAACGAAAAAATATATAATAATTCGCCAGATTATGAAGACTTATTTCCTGTAATAGGTTGTTTTGGTGTTGAATTGTGTGAAGATTCTGATTCAATTACTGAATTTGATTATCGCTGTGAGAATTATATAATAGAATTATTTAATAAATATTATCCTGAGCAGTCAGAAGAAGAATTTTTGAAAGATATTGATACTCTTTATGACGCTCTTTACGAAGATGATGATAAAGATAGTAAGGATAATAATGATTCTTCTAATAGTTTTGGACATAAAATCGGTGGTTATCCTGAATTTACACAATGGGATCCACGCAATGAAAAAGATTCACATGATGTTTTATTGTTTCAGTTAGATAGTGAATATTATGATAAAGAAAATGAAATTATTTGGGGTGACTGTGGAATATGCAATTTTTTTATAAATCAAGAAAAACTTAAACAATGTGATTTCAGCGATGTAATTTATAATTGGGACTGTTATTAAGTATTAAATTTTTGGAGGTATAAATAATATGGGAAAAGCGTTAATTATCGGAGCAGGTGGAGTAGCAGGTGTTGTTGTTCATAAGTGTTGTCAGAACAGCGAAGTGTTTACAGAAATTTGTATAGCAAGCCGTACTAAATCAAAATGTGATGCTCTGAAAGAAGCTGTTGAGAAAAAAGGAACAAAAACAATTGTAACTACTGCAAAAGTAGATGCAAATAGTGTTGATGAACTTGTAGCATTGATTGAAAAAGAAAATCCGGACATTGTAATAAATGTAGCTTTGCCATATCAGGACTTGACAATCATGGATGCTTGTCTTGCGACTAAAACAGATTATGTTGATACAGCAAATTATGAGCCTGAAGATACAGCAAAGTTTGAATACAAATGGCAGTGGGCTTATCGTGAAAAATTTGAAAAGGCTGGAATTACTGCACTTCTGGGAAGTGGTTTTGACCCTGGAGTAACAGGAGTATTCTGTGCATATGCTCAAAAGCATTATTTTGATGAAATTCATTACATTGATATTCTTGACTGTAATGGCGGAGACCATGGTTATCCATTTGCAACTAACTTTAACCCTGAAATCAATATCAGAGAAGTTTCTGCAAAGGGAAGTTATATTGAAAATGGTCAATGGGTAGAGACAGAACCAATGGAAATCAAAAGAGTTTATAATTTTGACCAGGTTGGAGAGAAAGATATGTATCTTCTTCACCATGAAGAATTGGAATCACTTGCAATTAACATAAATGGTGTAAAGCGTATACGTTTCTTTATGACATTCGGACAGAGTTATTTAACTCACCTTAAATGTCTTGAAAATGTAGGAATGACTTCTATTGAACCAATTATGTATGAGGGAAAAGAAATTGTTCCATTGCAATTTTTAAAAGCAGTACTTCCTGACCCTGCTTCTATTGGTCCACGTACTGTAGGAAAAACAAATATAGGATGTATTTTCCAGGGCGTTAAGGATGGAGAAGAAAAAACTTATTATGTATATAACGTATGTGACCATCAAAAATGCTATAAAGAAGTAAATTCTCAGGCTGTTTCATATACAACAGGTGTTCCAGCAATGATTGGAGCAATGATGGTTATGACAGGTAAATGGAAAAAGCCTGGCGTTTATAATATAGAAGAATTTGACCCAGACCCGTTTATGGATGCTTTGAATAAGTGGGGACTGCCATGGATAGAAAATTTCAATCCTGTTTTAGTTGATTGATAAAAAATAAAAATCTTTATCACACATATATTTGAAAAATTTTTGGGTATAATTTTATTGATTGCAGATGCTTTTTAATTTTTAATCAATATTAAAATATGTTAAAAAATATATGTGTTTATATGTAAAAAGTTTCTAAGGAAGTCTTAATGTATGATTAAATTGATTGCAACAGATATGGATGGAACGCTACTCAATGATAAAAAACAACTTCCTGCTGAATTTCCTGAAGTATTAAAAGAGCTTTGGAAGATTGGTATTACTTTTGCTATTGCAAGCGGTCGTTCTAAACCAGCACTTATAGAATTATTCGGAGAATTGGCGGAAGACTTAATTTTTATATGTGATAATGGTGCTTGTGTTCAGATGCCACACAAAGAACCAGTTTTAAAATGCCTGCCTGTTTCAGCTGTTAATAAAGCTCTTGATTTATGTAAAACACTTGATGATGTAGTTCCTGTTTTATGTGGAGTAAAAAATATATATTATCCAGTTTCAGCAAAAGAGCAGTTTCAGAAAGAAATAACAAATTTTTATGTTAATTTTTTATCTGTTCCGTATGAAGAACTTTATAATATTTCAGATGATATTATAAAAATTGCAATTTGCGACCTGCACAATCCGTCTAATAATAGTTATCCTGTATTTTTATCTTTATTTGGAGATGAATATGAACTGGCTATATCAGGGGCAATGTGGATGGATATGATGTGCAAGGACGTAAGCAAGGGGAACGCTGTTCATACTTTGCAAAAAGAGTTGAATATTACTTCAGAAGAAACTATGGTATTTGGTGATTATGGAAATGATGTTTCTATGTTTCCATATGCTTATTATAGTTATGCAATGGATAATGCCTCAGATGAGATAAAAAATCAGGCTAATTTTATTGCACCATCTAATAATGAAAACGGTGTAATGAAAATAATTTGTAAAATACTTAATTTGAATTGTTTCTGAACAATAAAATAACGAAATTTTCGGATAAATTGTAAATTTTTTTAATTTACGCTTGACAAATCATTATATATCATATAAAATTATCAAGTGTGTGGTGCAAATTTTTATTTTATAATTTTTTGTATTTCCATACAATTTTAAATTCATTCAGAAAAGGAGGAAGCGTATGCCTACGTTTAATCAGTTGGTTCGTAAGGGAAGAAAGGTGCAGCAGTACAAGTCTACAGCTCCAGCACTGCAAAAGGGCTACAATGCCAAGAAGAAGGTAACAACCGACCAAAGCTCACCGCAGAAGAGAGGCGTTTGTACAGCAGTAAGAACTGCTACTCCAAAGAAGCCTAACTCAGCTATGAGAAAGATTGCCAGAGTTAAACTGACAAATGGTTATGAAGTTACATCTTATATTCCAGGTATTGGCCATAACTTACAGGAACACAGCGTAGTTCTCATTCGTGGCGGTCGTGTTAAGGACCTCCCTGGTGTTCGTTATCATATCATCAGAGGTACTTTAGATGCACAGGGCGTTGCAAACAGAATGCAGGCTCGTTCTAAGTACGGTGCAAAGAGACCAAAGGCTGGTAAGAAGTAATCAGCTTGCTGCTAATAGCAAAACACAAAATTATATTCCCGTCTGATGTTTTTTAAAGATGGGACGATTAAAACAGGAATCAATTACCACAGAAAAATGTGGAGACTATAGATATATTTCAGTTGTAATTTGACAGCTGAAAATGATTGTCCTCTACATTGGTTCTGACGGTCGGCGGATTAACGCCTGAACGAGTACCTGTGAATTCATGAATTTTATGAAGGAGGGAAGCGAAAATGCCAAGAAGAGGTAAAATCGCAAAACGTGATGTGCTGGAAGACCCTATTTATAAATCAAAGCTTGTAACCCGTCTCATCAATAATATTATGCTGGACGGTAAAAAGGGCGTAGCACAGAAAATTGTTTACGGTGCATTCGATATCGTTGCTGAAAAGACTGGTAAAGAAGCACTTGAAATGTTTGAACAGGCTATGGATAATGTAATGCCTGTATTAGAAGTTAAGGCACGCAGAATGGGCGGTGCTACTTATCAGGTTCCTATGGAAGTAAGACCTGAACGCCGTCAGACACTTGGTCTTCGTTGGATTACAAAGTATTCAAGACTTCGTAACGAAAAGACTATGAAGGAAAGACTGGCAGGCGAAATTCTCGACGCTCTGAATAACACAGGCGGTGCTTGCAAAAAGCGTGACGATACACACAAGATGGCAGAAGCAAACAAGGCGTTTGCACATTACCGTTGGTAATGGTATCTGCCCTGATATAAAGGAGGGTAACTATGGCGAGAGATTGTTCCCTGGAAAAAACAAGAAATATTTGTATCATGGCTCACATCGATGCCGGAAAAACAACAACTACAGAACGTATTCTGTTCTATACAGGTATTAACCACAAGATTGGTGAAACACACGAAGGTGCAGCAACAATGGACTGGATGTAGCAGGAGCAGGAAAGAGGTATTACAATTACTTCTGCTGCTACAACTGCTTACTGGGCTGGTCACAGAATTAACATCATTGATACACCTGGACACGTTGACTTCACTGTAGAAGTTGAACGTTCACTCCGTGTACTTGACGGTTCTGTTACTGTATTCTGTGCAAAGGGCGGTGTTGAACCACAGTCTGAAACTGTTTGGAGACAGGCTGATAAATACCAGGTACCAAGAATGGCTTATGTAAATAAGATGGATATCATGGGTGCTGACTTCTACCGTGTTGTAGATATGATGCATGACAGATTGAAGTGTAATGCCGTTCCAATTCAGCTTCCAATCGGCGCTGAAGATGATTTCAAAGGTATTATTGACCTTGTTGAGATGAAAGCATATGTTTATTATGATGACCTTGGCAAGGATATTCGTGTGGAAGAAATTCCAGATGATATGAAAGAAAAAGCTGAAGAATATCATGAATCCCTGATGGAACACGTTGCAGAGCAGGATGACGAACTGATGGAAAAATATTTCGCTGGTGAAGAAATCACTATTGACGAAATCAAGGCTTGCATCAGAAAGTCTACTATTGCAAATACAATGGTTCCAGTTGTTTGTGGTACTTCTTATAAAAATAAGGGCGTTCAGAAGATGCTTGATGCAGTTATTGATTACATGCCATCTCCTCTGGATGTTCCAGCTATCAAGGGTGTTGACCCAGATACAGGTGAAGAACTTGTTCGTCATTCTTCTGACGATGAGCCATTCTCTGCTCTTGCATTTAAGATTGCTACAGACCCATTCATTGGTAAGCTATGCTTCTTCCGTGTTTATTCTGGTACTGTAAATGCAGGTGATACTGTTTTGAATGCAACAAAGGACAATAAAGAACGTATGGGACGTATTGTACAGATGCATTCTAACCACAGAAAAGATATTGAAACTGTATATGCAGGCGATATCGCTGCTGCAATTGGTCTGAAGAATACAACAACAGGTGATACACTTTGTGATGAAAAGTCACCAGTTATTCTGGAATCTATGGAATTCCCAGAACCAGTTATTCAGCTCGCAATTGAGCCAAAAACTAAAGCTGGTCAGGAAAAGATGGGTATCGCTCTTGCAAAACTTGCAGAAGAAGACCCAACTTTCAAGACTTATACAGATGAAGAAACAGGTCAAACAATTATTGCAGGTATGGGCGAACTTCACCTTGATATTATCGTTGACCGTCTCCTTCGTGAATTTAAGGTAGAAGCAAATGTAGGTGCTCCACAGGTATCTTATAAGGAAACTATCAAGGGCAATGCAGATGTTGATTATAAATATAAGAAACAGTCTGGTGGTTCTGGTCAGTATGGTCATGTTAAGATTCGTGTAAGTCCAAATGAATCTGGCAAGGGCTATGAATTTGTAAATAAGGTTGTCGGCGGTTCTATTCCTAAGGAATATATTCCTGCTGTTGATGCTGGTATCAAGGGTGCAATGAAGGCTGGTATTCTGGCTGGCTATGAAGTAGTTGACGTTGCTGTAGAACTTTATGATGGTTCTTATCACGAAGTTGACTCTTCAGAAATGGCATTTAAGATTGCTGGTTCTATGGCATTCAAGGAAGCTATGCGTCAGGCACAGCCAATTCTTATGGAACCAATTATGAAGGTTTCTGTTACAGTTCCTGATGAATATACTGGTACTGTAATTGGTGACTTAAGCTCACGTCGTGGTCAGATTCAGGGTCAGGAAGCAAGAACAGGTACTGTTCAGGTAGACGCTCTTGTTCCACTGTCTGAAATGTTTGGCTATACAAGCGACCTTCGTTCTAATACACAGGGTCGTGGTCAGTATTCTATGGAACCACATAGCTATCAGGAAGTTCCAAAGAATATCGCAGAAAAAATTATGTCTTCCAGAAAGAAGTAATTTTTCTTATAAAAAATAAGCGAAAAATTTGTATTTTTTTCAAAAAGGACTTGAATTTTTTCTTGAAATCTGATACAATAGATATATCACGTATTAAAATGCGTTAAAAAATATTTTTAGGAGGGTTCATCCAATGGCAAAGGCTAAATTTGAGAGAACTAAACCACACGTAAACATTGGTACTATCGGTCACGTTGACCATGGTAAAACAACACTTACTGCTGCTATTACAAAGACTCTGGCAATGAAGGGTCAGGCACAGTTTGAAGCTTATGATATGATTGATAAGGCTCCAGAAGAAAGAGAACGTGGTATCACAATCAATACTGCACACGTTGAATATGAGACAGATGCTCGTCACTATGCACACGTTGACTGCCCAGGACATGCTGACTATGTAAAGAACATGATTACAGGAGCAGCACAGATGGACGGAGCAATCCTCGTAGTAGCAGCAACAGACGGACCTATGCCACAGACAAGAGAAC
>JAFTWL010000140.1 GCA_017465305.1 Ruminococcus sp.
ATGATATTGATAATATTAAAAATGAAATACAAAAAATAAAAAAACTTACAGAAAAACCTTTTGGAGTAAATATTGCTATGAATTCTGAAATCAAAGATGATTTGATTTCTCTTGTCTGTGAAGAAAAAGTTCCTGTTGTTACTACAGGGGCGGGAAATCCTTCAGCTTATATCCCAAAATTGAAATCAGAAGGTATAAAAGTAATTCCTGTTGTTCCAATTAGAAAAATCGCATTAAAAATGGAATCAGCAGGAGCAGATATGATAATTGCTGAAGGGATGGAATCAGGTGGATTTATTGGGAAGATTTCTTCAAATGTCTTAATTCCAGAGGTTACACAAGCTGTTAAAATTCCTGTAATAGCAGCTGGAGGATATGCTACAGGGTCAGGGATGGCTTCAGCTTTTGCATTGGGGGCAAGTGGTATTCAGATGGGAACTCGATTTATGGTATGCAAAGAATGCAAGTTGCCTGAAGTATATAAACAGGCTATTATAAGAGCAGGGGCAGAAGATGCTGTTGTTGTTAGTGCTAAGCTTGATGACAGTGTTTTTCATAGATGTTTGCGAAATAGTGAGGTTGAAGAATTCAAAAAATACAAAAATAATTATGATTCAAAATCATATGATGAAATGTTTTATAAATTATGTAGGAGCAAAATGATTTTAGGTATGGGACAATCTGCAGGATTAATTGATAAAGAGTATTCTGCATATGAAATTATACATAGTATTATGAAAGAATTTAGACAATGCACTAAAGAATTAACATTAGTGTGAATTAAAAAAATAATTTGATTTGGTTTTAATTATCTACTTATTATATGAGATTTGTTTACATTCCAATACTTGATATATACAAGAACATATTATATACTATTATTTAGTGATATCAGTGCAGTTTTTTTAATTTAGAGTTATATTATATGTACTTGCTCAAATAAAAATAAGTTATCACTATGGAAAGGGCGTTTATATAGTGATTATTGACTTGATAAATTATACATTTTATAATAGCGGTGCTGAAGCTGATATATTATTTAAACTTCAAGAAAATGGTATAACAGTACCTCATTTTTTTTGCGTTACTGAAGATTTTACTTTAGAGGAAATAGAAACTTATCTTTCAAATCATTTTCAGGATGTAAATAAATTCATGATTAGAGTTTCTGCATCAGTTAAATCTGAAAATACAGAAAAGTTCCCATCAATTTCATTTGATTTGCCATATGTTACTTCTGTTAAAAAACACGAATTATATAGAAGTATGCGGAAAATATTGAATATAGCACATAATCTGATTGCAGAATCAGAATCTTTTTATGATATATCATGTGAAGAATTAAAATTATTTATATTAATTCATGAGAGAGTTTCTTATGATGCTTTTGGTATTATGCTTATGGCAAATCCAAATGGAATTTTAAATGAAACTTTGATTACATTGGGTTATGGTGAAGATAGTTGTTTTGAAAAACGAAATGAACCTATAGTTCAATGTAGATATAATGAATCAGATGAAATATTGTTTTATAATGCAGATAAAAATGCTCCTAAAGTAAGCAATAATGTATTAAAACTTGCATTGCAAGCCTCAGCTGTTTTAAAATCTTTATCTAAAAATTACTTTGAAGTAAAATTTGCTGTAGATACAGAAAAGGAAAAAATATATGTCCTGAAACTTCAGAATAATATATCTATAATTTCAAAGAATTCTAATATAATCTTAAGAAATAGTGGTATATGTTGCTTTTACCCAACTGCTTTAACACCACTGTCAGCTAATTTTATACAACTTATGTATAAAAATATTGCTGATTCTATTTTAAAAAAAGTTTATTTTAAGGATGAAAATATACCTGATTATATTAAAAAAGATTTGGATTATTATGTAACATATATTAATGGATATTTGTATTCTTATACTGAGCAAAAAGATATATCCCAATATGGCTTTTTTTCATTTATATTTTCAAAACAAGATAATATAAAGAATATTTCAAATGGGTTATTTTCAAAATTGAGAGATTATAATGTTTTTCAAAAATCAAAATTTAACTTGAAAAAAATAATTTTTGAAAATAATAAAAAAATACCTGATGAGATAAAAAAATTCACCGACTTTTGTAATAAGTTTAAAGAAAAAAATTTCAATGATATGCCATATAGTACTGTTGAACAGATTTATTGTGACATTGCTGAAAAAGTAAAATTATATTGTGAACTTTCTATTTTAAATGATGTTCTTACTTTTATTCAGCTTAGCAAATTGAAGCATTTTTTATATACGCATTATTCTTCTGATTGGAAAAATGCAGTTACACAATATATTTTTGGAGGAAATGGAATTGACCATCTTATTCCTATTCCGAAACAGTTAGTTACAAAAATATCTAAAATTAAACTTGCTGAAAAAAATCATCGTTTATTGCGACAACAATATGAGCAGTTACTTTTTATTTCGCAAAGAGTTAAAAAGATGCTTGCTTTATATCTTTATGATATAAATCTTATTGAGGAAGAAGAAGATATAAATTTTCTTACAATAAAGGAATTGTATTCACTTTATGATGATAACAAACCTGATTTTTCACTTCTTGTTAAAAAGAGAAAAGAAAAATTTAAAAGGGATAAAATGTTCCCTAAGCATATGGAATTGATTTTTAATGAAAAAATTGTAGAGGATGTTCCAGATTCTATAGATGGGATTATGTTTCCTACGGGCAGTGGGATTTTATGCGGGATACCTTATTTCCCGGGATTTGTGAAAGGTGAGGTTATATGTTATAATGATAACATTCAAATAGAAGAATTAGAAAATAAAATAGTTGTTATCAATCAAATAAATGAAGAATTGTTATTATGCAATGTTAGAGGAATAATTATGGAGAGTGCTATGCTTCCGGAAAATTTTAAAGAACGTGATAAGTTATCAAAAATTCCTATGATTGCAGGAGTCTCTAATGCTTATACTATTTTATCAGATATAAAATATGCTAAATTAAATGGATGGACAGGTGAACTTAAAGTTTTTCGTATTTAATTTATAATATAATTCTTGCCTGCATAAATGAAAATATTAAATTAAATAATTAAATTATCTTAATATGTGTGATTTTTAAATAATACACTTGACAAAAAATATAAATGCCTGTATAATATTATTATATAAGATTTTCAAATACACCCTGATAAAATGGGATTTATATAATATTTTGTTATTCCCGAAAATTTCGGGGTTTTAAAATTATTGCCAATGAGGCAGACTGGAGAATTAGATATGAAAACTATTGGTGTATTAACAAGTGGCGGAGATGCTCCTGGCATGAATGCAGCAGTTCGTTCTGTTGTAAGAGCAGCACTTAAAAAAGGTATGAAAGTATATGGTATCCGTCGTGGCTACTGTGGACTTATTGACGGGGACATTGTAGAAATGGATGAAATGAGTGTTAGTGGCACTATTCATAGAGGCGGTACAATGCTTTATACAGCAAGAAGTGCTGAGTTCCGTACAGCAGAAGGTATGCAGACTGCAAAAGAAAACTGTGAAAAGTTTGGTCTTGAAGGTATTGTTGTAATTGGTGGTGATGGTTCTTTCCGTGGTGCTGCTGATTTGTCTTCACTTGGCATTCCATGCGTAGGCCTTCCAGGAACAATTGATAATGACATTGCTTGTACAGAATATACAATTGGCTATGATACAGCTATGAATACCGCAATGGAACTTATTGATAAACTTCAGGATACTTCTCAGTCTCATGACCGTTGCAGTGTTGTAGAAGTTATGGGTCGTGGTGCTGGCTTTATTGCTGTAAATACTGCTGTTGCATGTGGTGCTATTGAAGTTATCACAAAAGAAGTACCTTATGACCTTGATAAAATTGCGAAGAAGATGCTTGAATGCAAGAAGAATGGTAAGCAGAATTTCATTATCGTTGTTGCTGAAAGTATTGGTAATGCTTCAGAAATTGCAAAGCTTATTCAGGAAAAGACAGGCATTGAATCTCGTGCAACTGTACTTGGACATGTACAGCGTGGTGGCTCTCCAACAGTACGTGACCGTGTTGTAGCAAGTGAAATGGGTTACTATGCAGTAGAATTACTTGAGCAGGGAATCGGTAATCGTGTTGTAGGAATTCAGGATAATAAAATTGTTGACTTCGATATTCAGGAAGCTCTTTCTATGAAGAAGCCATATGATTTAAGACTGCATCAGATTGCAGAAGATATTGCATTCTTTTAATTTGTATTAAATTAATTTAATATAATATAATTAAACAAAAATAAAAACTGATATGCTGGATTTAAGAGTTCGCATATCAGTTTTTATTTTTGTTATATATAATTTATATTATTCCTATTGATGATTCTGGTATTTCTTTTTTTATTTCATTGTAAAAATCTTTTGATACAGAAATCGAAATTTGTTGTTTAGGAATAATCATCTTGTTTTTATCAATGAGATAAAAACATATAGGGTTCTTACCTGGATATTGTATTGCTTTATCAATTATAAACTGCATAGTATCTTTTTCAAAAGAATTTAACTTTATACATAGATTTCCTGTCATGAATTTTCGTTGAATGGATTGTTCGTCTAAGATGCTGTTGCATAAAATGCTTACAGATGATTCTTTAGATGATATTTTTCCTTTTACTAATACAACAGAATCTTTTTTTAATTTTGTATGGATACTATTATATAAATCTGAAAAAACTATACCATCTATTTGTAACTTTGAATCTTCAAAAGTTATAAAGCACATACTGTCAACTTTTTTAGTTATATGTGTTTTAATATTTTGTATAATAGCAATTATGCTTACTTGTTGTATCTGTTCATATACATCATTATTTTTTATAATATCTGAAATATTTTTTGTGTGCAGAAGGGATGAAGCAAAATAAAATTTTTGTAATGGATTTCCTGAAAGATATATTCCTACAGCATCTTTTTCAAGTGCAAGCATTTCGGATTTAGAGTATTCTTCTGTAATATCAGATGTATAATTTTTATAATTATTTTCAGGTTTATCTATATCACCAAAAAGGTTCATTTGTCCTTCTAATACAGATGTTACAGCCTCACGTTCTTCAATTAAAGTAGTTTCTGCTTGCTCCATCATTTGTTTTCGGCTCATTCCTAATCCATCAAATGCACCGCTGCAAATTAGGCATTCTAGAGCACGTTTATTTAATTCAGTACCACGTATACGTCTGCAAAAATCACGTAAATTTTTAAAATTGCCATCTTTTTTACGGCTTTTTATAATTCTTTTTACGAGTGTTCTTCCCGTATTTTTTACTGCTGATAAGCTAAAACGTATACAATTATTTTCTTGTTGAAATATATCAATGCTTTTATTTATATGTGGTGGTAAAACTTTAATTCCATTATTTTGACACTCAGAAATATAAACAAGTAATTTTGATGTATCATCCATAACGCTTGTCATTAAAGCTGACATATAAGCAGAAAAATAATGAACTTTTAAATATGCTGTCTGGTATGCTAAGAATGCGTAAGCTACTGCATGAGATTTATTAAAAGCATACGAAGCAAATTTTGCAATCTCATCAAATATAGTTTTTGCAATCTCAACAGGCACTCCGTTTTTTACTGCACCAATGCATGGACTACTACCATCACTTCCATCGGAACCATATAGAAATACATTTCGTTCATGTTCCATTACTTCTGTTTTTTTCTTTGACATAGCACGTCTTACAATATCAGCTCTTCCGTATGAATAACCAGCAAGTACACGACATATTTCCATAACTTGCTCCTGATATATCATACAACCATTTGTTACCTTGAGAATAGGTTCTAATGATTCATGTATATAAGATATATTTTCTGGATGCCGACGATTTTCTATATATTTTGGTATAGAATCTCTTGGACCAGGTCTGTAAAGTGAAAGAACTGCCGTAAGGTCTTCTAAACTTTCAGGCTTTAATTGTGTTAATACACTTTTCATTCCTGCACTTTCAAATTGGAACACACCTATTGAATTACCTTTTGACATCATATCATAAACAGATTTATCGTCTATAGGAATCCTTTCTATATCTAAATAAATACCATTATTTTTAAGTGTGTTTATACAATCACGTATTACAGTCAGATTTCGCAGACCTAAAAAATCAAACTTTAAAAGTCCAAGCTGTTCCAAATCTGTCATTGTATATTGAGTAATAATAGTTTCATCATTTTTTTGTAATGGTACTAAATTACTTATAGGAATGGCTGAAATAATAACCCCAGCAGCGTGAGTGGAAGGATGTCGTGGTATACCTTCTATTTTCATTGCCATATCAATTAAGTGATGTGCCTGAGGATTTTCATTATATAATGCCCTAAAATCTTCGGCGTCTTTTGCTTCCATTGTTTCTGCAATAGTTCTTTTTGGGTCAAGCATTTTTGCTATTTTGTCGCAAAGCGAATAAGGGTATTTTATAACACGTCCAACGTCACGAATTGCTCCACGGGCTTTCATTACATCGAATGTAATTATTTCAGAAACATAATCAGTACCATATCTGTTTATTACATATTCTTTTACTGCCTGTCTTCCTTCAATACAGAAATCAATATCAAAGTCAGGCATACTTATTCTTTCAGGATTTAAAAATCTTTCAAATAGCAAATTATATTTGATAGGGTCAATTTGTGTTATTCCAAGACAGTATGCACATATGCTTCCTGCCCCTGAGCCTCTTCCAGGTCCCACAGGTAAATTATTTGTCTTTGCAAAATTTACATAATCCCATAATATAAGTAAGTAATCAATGTATCCCATACGTTCTATTACATCTATTTCATTCTGTATACGCTTAATAACAGATGAATCAGGATTTTGTCCGTATCTTTCATATAAGCCATTTTTACATAAAGAAAAGAAAAATTGTTTGGTGTCATCAACTCCGTTTATTTTGAACTTAGGTAAATAAATTTTATTAGTCTCAAGTTGTACATTACATCTGTCAGCTATTTTTTTTGTATTAGAAATTGCCTCAGGAATAGAAGTGAATAATTCTTTCATTTCTTCAGTACTTTTTAAGTAAAATTCATTAGATGAAAGACCAAAAAAATTTTTATCATCAATGCTTTTTCCTGTTTGGATTCCAAGCAAAATACGTTGTACTTCAGCATCATTTTTTGTTATATAATGTACATCATTTGTGGCGACAAGAGGAATACCTGTTTCTTTGGAAAGTCTGCATATATCAGGTAGTATTTTAATTTGTTCTTTTAGTTGATGATTTTGTACTTCAAGGAAAAAAGATTGTTTTCCAAATATATTTTGATAACGTAAAGCAGATTTTTTAGCTTCTTCATAATTTTCATCTGTAAGGTAACGTGGAATTTCTCCTGCGAGGCAAGCAGAAAGACAGATAAGACCTTCATGATATTTTGATAATAATTCTAAATCCACTCTTGGACGACTATAAAATCCTTCTATGCTTGCAAAAGATATTAATTTTATAAGATTATGATAACCTGTTAAGTTTTCGCATAAAAGTACAAGGTGATGACTTTTGCTGTCTAATGTATGAACACGGTCAAAGCGTGTTCTGCGGGCAACATATATTTCACAACCTAAAATCGGATTGATTCCATTTGCTTTTGCTTCATTATAAAATGGAATAGTACCGTACATATATCCATGGTCAGTAAGAGCAACAGATGTTTGTCCTAATTTTTTTACTTGTTTTATAAGTTCTTTAATCTGACAAGCTCCATCTAAAAGACTATATGTGCTATGTACATGTAAGTGTACAAAGTCATTGTTATTATTTTGGCTCATCATATTTTCCTCGCAGTTCTTTTGAAATTTCAGATATTTTTTGAAAACGGTGATTTACGCCAGAACGACTTATAGGATTTTTAAGTTGTTCACCTAATTCTTTTAAACTTAATTCAGGATGTAATAATCTTAATTCAGCAAGTTCTTTTAAATCTGGTGATAAAGATTCAAGACCTTCTTTTTCTGCAATATATTTAATATCAGCAATTTGTTTTATTGCAGCTGACACCACTTTATCAATATTTGCAGCATCGCAGTTTCTTACACGGTTTGCTTTGTTTCTCATATCTTTAAGGATTTTTATATTTATAATAGAAAGTGTACATTGCTGAGCTCCCATATAAGTTAAAGTATCTTCTATATTTTCGCTGTCTTTTAAGTAAAGAACATGCATATTTTTTCTTAAAATTATTTTTCCATTAACACCGATATTTAATAGAATTTTACGCAAGTCACTGCATAATACTTCTGAAGGTGTTACAAATTCTAAATGATATTCTTTTTTTGGGTCAATAACACTGCCACAAATAAAAAATATCCCTGCTAAAAAAGCATTTATACTATTATTTGCAATATTTTGAAGATTTATTTCTCGTGCATTAGGATTTATATGGTATACACTGCAAATTTGTTTTAAAAGATTCTTATCAGTAATTGTAAAGATATAAAAAGGAGAAGAATTTTTTTCAGAAATTCTCATATCTGCTGTCAAAGAGACTCTGAAGACAGAATGAAATAGTTCATTTATAAGTTTTGCAAATATAGCGTTTTCACTTTGTATTACAATTTGGCTTTCTGTAAATGTCCGACAATAAAGCAATATACCATATAAGCACGAAAATTTTTTATCTCTGTCTATGATTGTACGATAAATTTCCTGTCGGACTTCGTTAGAAAATGACATAATTACTCCTCCAAGCATTACTCATTTATTAGATTTAAATTAAACATGAATATAAAAGCTTGTATTCATATGAGAATCTATAAAAGTTCTCTAATGAATACAAGCTTCAAGAGAATAATAATATAATTAAAGTCTGTCTTTGCTTATATCTCTATGTTGCTTTATAACACGCATTCCCTTTTCAGAAAGGTAATTTGCAATAAGTTCAGTAAATGTAATTGAACGATGCTTTCCGCCTGTACATCCAAAGGCTATAACAAGACGGCTTTTACCTTCATGAATATATAATGGTATTAAAAAGTCAAGTAAGTCCTTAATTTTATTCAATAAAACTTTTGACTGTTCAAATTGCATTACATATTTTTGCACACATAAATCACATCCAGTATGAGGACGCAATTCTTTTATATAATATGGATTTGGTAAGCAGCGTACATCAAATACTAAATCTGATTCTGTAGAAACACCATATTTAAAACCAAATGATGTTACTTTAATTGAAAGAGAATCTGAAGAATTTTCAAGGAAAATTTCTCTTATTTGTTCTTTAAGCTGTGCCGCAGAAAGATAAGAAGATTCAATATAATAATCTGCAATACCTTTTAATTTTAAAAGTTGTTCACGTTCAAACTCTAAAGCCTGATGTAAATTGCCATTAAATTTTTCATCAAGTGGATGTTTTCGACGAGTTTCTTTATAACGTTTAATTAAAACTTCATCTTCTGATTCAATATAAAGGATTTTTACATCTAATTCCTTTTGCTTTTCCAGTTTGTGAAGGCAGCCATAAGCATCAGAGAACATTTCTCCAGAACGTAAATCCGCAGCAATTGCAATTTTTTCTAATTTATTTTGTGATTCTCGACAAATTTCTATAAATTTTCCTATTAGCTGAGGAGGAAGATTATCAATACAATAATAGCCAATGTCTTCTAAAACATCCATAACGCATGATTTTCCGGAACCTGACATTCCTGTTACTATTACTACCTGCATGATTCGCACCCTTTCTAAAATTATTTAATAATTATTGGCTCAAGTTCAAGTTCATAACCTGTTTTTTCTTTTACAGTTTCTATTACAAAATCGCATAATTCAAGTACATTTGCACAAGTTGCATGACCTGTGTTTACAACAAATCCAGCGTGCTTTGTACTTACTTGAGCATCGCCTACACTTGCACCTTTAAGCCCGCATTGGTCAATGAGAAAAGAAGCATAGTTTCCTACAGGACGCTTAAAAGTGCTTCCGGCACTTGGAAGCTCTAAAGGCTGTTTTGCCCTTCTTTGACGCATAAGGGAGTCCATTTCGTCTTTTATATCGCTATATTTTCCTTTTTCAAGCTTTAATATAATCTTTGTAATAATACAACGTGTACCAGAGAATATACTTTTCCTGTATCCGAGTTCCATTTCTTCTTTTGTGATAGTTTTAATATTACCTGATTCATATATAAATTCAGCCGATACAACTACATTTGACATATCGCTTCCGTATGCACCAGCATTCATATATAAAGCACCACCAATAGTACCTGGAATACCTGAAAGGCATTCCATTCCTGTTAAAGATTTATCAAGAGCAAAATGTCCTGCAGCACTTAGTAAAGCACCTGATTCACATGAAATCAGAGTTTCTGACTGCATTTGAATTTTAGAAAAAGATTTTCCAAGTTGAAAAATCACACCGTCGTAACCTGAATCCGAAACTAAAACATTACTTCCGTTTCCTAAAACCATCCAAGGGATTTTATTTTCATTACAAAATACAACCAATTTTTGCAATGCTTTTACATTTGAAATTACTATTAAAGCATTACAGCAGCCGCCTATTCTGAATGTAGTATGATTTTTAAGTGGTTCATCTTTAAGCATAACACAATCATAGTTTTTACAATATGAAGCAAGTTCATTTAAATCTCTCATGCAAACACCATCTTTCTGTCATAAATCAAAATACATCATAATCTTTAACAACTTCTTTGGATTCCATATCAAGACCAAGATGGTCGAGTAAATCAGTAGCCGCATTGTATCCCATTTTCTTTTGACGGTTATTCATAGCGGCAACTTCTAAAATTACAGCGAGGTTTCTACCAGGTCGAACGGGAATTGTAAGTGATGGAACTTTTACACCTAAAAGTGTAACAAACTGAGTATCTACACCCATACGGTCATAAATTTTTTCAGGGTTCCACTGTTCCATTTCTACAATCAGCTCAATTTTTTCTGTATTCTTTACTGCACCAATACCGAACAAACGACGTGCATTGATAATTCCGATACCTCTAAGTTCAAGGAAGTGTCGAATATTATCAGGTGAACTTCCTACTAAGCTTATGTTTGAGACTTTGCGAATTTCAACAGCATCATCAGCTACAAGACGATGTCCACGCTTTACAAGTTCAATAGCTGTTTCACTTTTACCAACGCCACTTTCACCTGTAATGAATACACCTTCACCATAAATTTCAATCAATACACCATGACGAGTTATACGTGGAGCAAGATTTACATTCAAAAATGCAATAAGTCCAGCAATGAAATTTGAAGTGCTTTCTTTACTGCGTAAAAGTGGAACACCATATTTTTTTGCAAGTTCAAGCATTTCGGCGAAGTAAGGAAGTTCTCTTGAAATTACTAATGCCGGGATTCTCTGTGACATTAGTGTATCAAGTCTTTGAAATCTTGTTTCTTCATCAATTGTTGAAAGATAAGCAAATTCCATTTTGCCGATAATTTGAATTCTTTCAGGATTAAAGTATTCATAAAATCCCATAAGTTGCAAGCCTGGACGTGTTACGTCTGCTTCATCAATTAAAATTTCTTCTGCTGATTTTGGAATATAAATTGTTTCAAGTTTAAATTCCTGAATGATTTTATCAAGAGATACTGTAAATTTTCCTGCCATAGCTTTTAATTCTCCTTATTAATATTATTGTATTCTTATTTATAATTTTTTATCCGCCATATGTGACAATATAATTTGCATTTCCTGTATCCTGTTCTGAAACGTTGCTGTCTGAAAATGCAAGGCTGTAGTTTGCAGGCAGAGTTTGTTTCTGGTTTTCTATCCAGTTCAGAACATCAGAAGATGAATCAGAATCTGTATCAAGAAGCACATTAGGTACATTAAGTTCTTCCGGATGGTATACAACAGTTGCACCGCTCATAGCGTTTGGAGCATAAATCTCTAGTACCATATCAATTTTACCTTTTAAATTATTAGCTAAATCGTTAGCTAATTTAACAAGACCTTTATAGCTCTCACTTCCTATATATTTATCATAATCTAAAAATTCAGCGTCAGAATCCCAAAATGAAGGATAATAAAAATCTTCACATAAAACAGCTGTAAAACCAGCATCAGAGAGTTCCTCGCATATTCCTGTCAGATATGATAAAGTCGTATTACTATAAGGTGACATCCAAGGCTTACCGCCTTCTTCAGGTCTAAAGTCAAGCCATTCACCTGTATTATCAGCAAGCCATATTGCTGAATCACGGTTAATCTGAGGGAACTGATAATCATTTAGTACACTCAATGTACCATAAACGGCTAATCCATTCTGAGCAGCAATATTATAAATTTCTTCAGCTGTCATTGAACCTGTGCATAAATTTGTTCCAGCAGCCATTGAAGTAAGTGATTTATAATTTAAAAGACCACCTTCCATTTTTATAGGAACAGCTACAGCACCAGCATCAGGATATTTTTGTTTTACATCTTTTAATATGCCTACAAATGTATCAGAGTCAGATAGAGCTGATGAGGGCAGTTCTACAGCATACTTAATGCTGGAAAAACTGTTTTTATTTTCTTTAGGTTTTACAGCTTCTGTGGTTGATGGCTGAGTTGTTGTTGATTCATTTAATGAAGTGGTTTTTTGTTCAGTTGATGTTGTGATAGAATCTGTAGTTAATTCAGTTTTTATTATTTGAGAGTCGTTATTATCAGTGTCTGTTGAATCTGGATTTGCATTTACAATATATGTTTGTGTTATGCTGGATTGCGTCTCAATAAGATTAGTAGTGGTTTCTGGGGTTGTTGTAGTAGTGACTGTTGTGTTTAGAGCTAATTGTGCATCAGGTGATGAGTCAATTTTTCCATCATCAGTAGGTTTGGCAAGACTGAATCCTACATATCCTATAACGCCAGCAAAAGCTATCATGGCAACAGTAGAAATAATATGAGTGGATTCAGATTTTTTCTTTTTAACATTATAGACTGTAGGTCTTGTTTTTTTTGACATAATTATTTTCACCTTTCAAAATTTTCTTGATTTTTTCAAACTTCCTTTGTAACTGATTTTATTATATGCTTATAAATATTATAGGCAAATTAAAAAGAGTTATATTTTTTATGATATTGATTTTAAAGCTTCTACAGCAGCGGATTTATCTTTATGGTTAAATAAGTAACTTCCTGCTACAAGAATTTCTGCACCCGCAGAAACAGCTATAGAAGAAGTTTTATCATTTATTCCGCCATCAACTTCTATTTTTGTCTTTAAATTATTTTTTTCAATATACGATGATAAGGCATTTACTTTTTCCATCATATTTTCCATGAATGACTGTCCTCCAAATCCTGGTTCTACTGTCATAACAAGTACTACATCGGAGTATGGAAGATATGGAAGAACTTCTTCATAAGGTGTATTTGGCTTTATTACAATGCCAGATTGTATTCCATAAGAATGTATGCACTTTAATGTTTCTATAGGGTCACTATTGCTTTCTAAATGGAATGTAATTAAATCAGCACCAGCTTCAGCAAATTGTTTAATATATTTAATTGGGTCTATAATCATAAGATGTACATCTAAGAATAGATTTGTTTTTTTTCTGATAGCTTTTAAAATCGGAATACCAAATGTAATATTTTTTACGAATACACCGTCCATAACATCAAAATGTAACATATCAATATTACATTCTTCGAGTTGTTTTATTACATTTTCTAAATTTATCATATCAGCACTTAATATAGATGCTGAAGTTTTAATATTTTTCAAATTTAAACCTCCATAAAAATCTCATTGAAATTTATATGTGATATATTTTTTATATCACCTGATTGTTTAATTGCTTATTACTTATTAGAAATAATTATCATGTATAAAAATAAAATTTGATATATTTAAAAGGATAGAACTTTATTATATTATTATATAATAATTCTCTTTAAACGTCAAGGTATATTTTTAGAACAATGTTATTTTTTCCGATTTTTTATATTATTTACGACATAAACACATTACATAGAAAAATTTTTTAAAAATGTAAATAATTATACTGGACATAATGAGAATAAAATTGTATAATAAAATAAAAGCATTATCTGCAAATTATTTCCCAAAGGGTTGCTTATCATGTTAGAATTTTAAATTTTGATAAATATGTATTATTTGGAGGTGCTTATTTTATATGAAAAAGCATATATTAGCTTTTGATTTTGGAAGCTCATTTGGACGTGCTGTATTTGTTCACTTTAATGGAACATCTTTGCGTTTAGAAGAGATACATAAATTTGAGATTGAACCTGTTTCAATCAATGGTCATTTATACTGGGATATATTACATTTAATTCATGAGATGAAAACAGCATTGTTACGAGCAAGTTTAATAGGCGATTTTGATAGTATTGGTATAGATACATGGGGAGGGGATTTTGGACTTTTAGACAGGAATGGTGTTTTAATTTCTAATCCTCACATCTTTCGTGATATATGGAATATGGAGGGAATAAGAAAAATTGCGAATTCTAATTCACAGAAGGAATTATATAAACTGACGGGTACACAAATAACAAGTGTTGGTTCATTATCGCAGATATTAGCTTATCAAAAAAGACAGCCTGAGTTGTTTAAAGTGGCAAGAACAATGTTACCACTTCCTGATTTACTTATATATTTTTTGACTGGTATAAAAGCAACAGAACCATCAATAGCAGCTACTACACAACTTATGAATCCAGCTACAAAAAAGTGGTCAGATAAAGTTTGTGAGAATTTAGGAATTCCTATTAAAATTTTACCTCCTATAACTTTAAGCGGTACATGGAGAGGAAGGTTATCTCCTGAAATTTGTAAGGAATTAAATATTTCTCCTGTAAATGTAGCTACTATATGCGGAAACAGTACACAATGTGATGTCCTTGCTGTACCAGCAAAAGAGCCTGATTTTATTTTTATAAGCTGTGGTATCTTGTCTTCATTTGGTACTGAATTAGATAGACCTATTTTAAGTGAGCAGGCGGCTAAATTTGGATTTTCTAATGAAGTGGGCTTTAAAGGTAAAATCAATTTTCTTAAAAAAATCACTGGGCTTTGGCTTATACAGGAAGTTAGACGTTATCTTAGAAATCATGGCAAAAATTATTCTTTTTCTGAGCTGGAACAGCAGGCACGTAAGGCTCCACCATTACAATGCTTTATTGACCCTGATTCCTTAATGTTTTCATTGTCAGGTAATATTCCTGAATTAGTACAAGAGTACTGCCGAAAAACTGACCAGTACATTCCACGCAATATAGGTGAAATTATGCGTTGTATTTATGAAAGTCTTGCATTGAAATATCATTTCACATTATTAGAGTTAAAGGCTTGTACAGGAAAAGAATATAACTCTATTTATATTACAGGTGGCGGTGCAAAAGATAAACTTTTATGTCAGTTGATAGCAGATGCTTGTCAGATTTCTGTTATGACTGGTCCTGTAAATGCGACTATATATGGCAATGCAATGATGCAGTTTATGACTTCCAATGTTATTCCAGATGTAGAGAGTGCAAGGGAACTTATTGCAGGTCTTGAACCAGTTAAAAAGTTTTTTCCTAATTCAGAGTGGTTTGACGCTTATGATACATTTGAAGCTATTTTGAAGAAAAATATCAATTAGGTATAATTATTTATAAATATTAAATTTAGATTAAATTGATTATATTATTAAGTAATTGATATAATATAGATAATGGCATAAAAATATATAGGAAAGGCGGTATTATATGATTATTTCCACAAAGGGACGGTATGCCTTGTGTGTTATGATTGATATTGCTGAACAAAATACAGATAATTATATTGCATTAAAAGATATTGCCCAAAGACAGGATATTTCCGAAAAATATCTTGAAAGCATAGTTTCAATTTTAGTGAAAGCGAAATTTATGATTGGTGTTCGTGGTAAGGGCGGAGGGTATAAATTAACTAAAAAACCTTCTGAATATACAATAGGCAGCATTTTGAAATTAACAGAAGGTTCACTTGCTTCTGTTTCATGCTTTGAAAATAAGCCAGATGTATGTCCTAAAGAAAATCAATGTAAAACGGCGTGTAAAATGTGGGAGACTTTGGATAAGCTAATTGATAATTTTTTTGAAGGTATTACTTTAGAACAACTTATGAAAAGTTCTTTTAATTCATCTCCTACACTTACTTTTATGGAATAATTTAAGTTCATAATTTTTATATAAAAATACAATACTTTTATTTGTATAAACCCATTGACAAGGTAGGTAAATAGTGATATAATAAACTTGATAATGAGTGATATAAATTTTGTCATTTCATTGTTGGCAAAAATAAAGAAAGGAAATGTTACTGGCATTATAATTTATTTTCAATATGCAAGAAATTTGAATTATAGAAATTATAATGAATACCCAACGCTTATGGGGAATTTACGCCTTTGGAGTATCATGCCAACATTATTTGATGTATAAGTAATGGATACGTTGAATAAGGAATAAAATAATAAATAAAATTTATTGTTTTCAGTAACAGTATGATATTATTATGCAGGTATATGCGGATAATGCTGCAACAACTAAAATGAGTTCTACAGCAATAAAGGCAATGATGCCATATATGGAGTCCATTTATGGAAATCCGTCCAGTTTACACTCTGTTGGTCAGGAAGCTGCTGAAGCACTTTATCAGGCAAGAGAGCAGATTGCTAATTGTTTAGGATGTCTTCCACAGGAAATTACATTTACTTCCGGAGGAAGCGAAGCTGATAATCAAGCTATTATTTCTGCTGCACGTTTTGGAGCAAGAAAAGGCAAGAAGCATATTATTTCTACAGCTTTTGAACACCATGCAGTACTTCATACTCTAAAGAAGCTTCAAAAAGAAGGATTTGAAGTAGAGCTTTTGGATGTACATGAAAATGGTACAATAACAGCAAAACAAGTTGAAGATGCAATACGTGAAGATACTTGTCTTGTAACTATAATGTATGCAAATAATGAAATTGGGTCAATTCTGCCTATTCCTGAAATCGGTGCGATTTGTAAGGAAAAAGGTGTTTTATTTCATACAGATGCTGTACAGGCAGCAGGTCATATTTCTATAAATGTAAAAGAACAAAATATTGATATGCTTTCTTTATCAGCTCATAAGTTCCATGGACCAAAAGGAATAGGAGTTTTATATGCAAGAAAGGGTATACCTCTTACTATTCTTATTGAAGGTGGTGCTCAGGAAAGAGGTAAGCGTGCAGGAACAGAAAATATTCCGGCTATAATGGGAATGTCAGCTGCTTTCTGTGAATCTTGTTCTAATATTGAAGAAAACAGCAAAAAAATCAGTGCTTTGAGAGACAAGCTTATTGATGGTCTTTCTAAAATACCTCATTCAATTTTGAATGGTGATTCTGAATCACGTCTGCCAGGTAATGTTCATTTTTGTTTTGAAGGCATTGAAGGAGAATCATTGTTGTTACTCTTAGACCAAAAAGGAATATATGCTTCTTCTGGTTCTGCCTGTACTTCTGGTTCATTAGACCCATCTCATGTATTGCTTGCTATAGGTAGACCTCATGAAATTGCACATGGCTCTTTGAGATTATCACTTTCTGAGTGGAATACTGAAGAAGAAGTTGATTATATGATTGAGAAGATTCCTGAAGTTGTCGAATATTTACGTAATATGTCACCTGTATGGCGTGATTTGATTACAGGTAAAAAGCAGTTCATTTTAAAGTAAAGAGAAAGAAGGTTTTAAATTATGGCATTATATAGTGAAAAGGTAATGGACCATTTTACAAATCCAAGAAATGTAGGAATTATTGAAGATGCAGATGGCGTTGGTGAAGTTGGAAACGCAAAATGCGGTGACATAATGAAGATATATCTTAAAATAAATAATGATATTATTGAAGATGTAAAGTTTGAGACATTTGGCTGTGGTTCTGCAATTGCTTCAAGTTCTATGGCAACTGAGATGATAAAAGGAAAGTCAATAAATGATGCTATGCAGTTGACAAATAAAGCTGTTGCTGAAGCACTGGATGGACTTCCAGCACATAAGATGCACTGTTCCGTACTTGCCGAAGAGGCAATAAAGGCAGCTTTGAAGGATTATTATGATAAAAATAAGATTGCCTATGATGAAAGTTTATTTGCAAACTGTTTCCATTGTGAAGCATGTGAAGGACACTAAAAATAATATTTAAATATAATAAATTTATATCTTATAATAGAGTCACTTTTAATATTTAATTATATTAAAAGTGACTTTTGTTATTTAATATTCAGGAGAAATTTCAATGAAAATAGATGAACAGAAAATAATTGAACTTGAATCACGGTTAAATATTATTATTCCTGATGTATATAAAAGTTTTCTTGCTAAAACAAACGGAAAAATATTTGATAATGTATTTTTGTATGATATTTATACTTTAGAAGAGATGTATCATATACATCAATTTAATAAATATGCACCTGATTATTTTAGTATTGGGAATGACAATGGTGATTATGAAGTCATAATGAAATCGAATGACAGAAAAAGTAAAGAAATAGCATTTTTAGAACAGGGGTCAATAGGTTCAATTCAACCAGATAACTGGTATGACTTTAATAAATGGTTTGCTGATGGATGTAATTTTAATATTGATGATGAGACAGAATATAATGATTGTGCTGAACAAGTTAAAATAATTCTTTTTAAAGTCCCAGATGAAAAATTAAAAATGTTAATGAAAATTCGTAAGCTTATATGTCCTGAAATATCTTTAAAAGAGTTATTATTAAAATCAAATAATCTTCCATCTGTATTAACTGATAAGTTTTGTTATGAAACAGCTAAAGGAATTATAGATAAAGAAAATTTAAGTGAGTTTTTAAAAATCGAATTTTAATATATTATTTATTATATATTATTGATATTAAAATTGAAATAATGTATAATATAATTAATGATTATAGCCAACAGTATAATAATTTATGTTAAAATGTAAATTTGAGGAGAAAATTTATGAAAAAGAATTTATTTGCAAAATGTGTTGCTGGAATATCAGCTCTTGCAATAGCATTTACTGGAGCTGAATTTTTTTCAAAATCAATTGAAGTTAAGGCAGAAAATATTATTACAAGCTTTACTTTTGATAGTGGCACTTCTGGTTGGAATACATATAAAGAGAGTGGAGGAAGTGCATCATTATCTACAGATGATGGAAAGCTTGCTTTGAATATATCTTCTGTCGGAACACTTAATTATGGCGTTCAGATGTATTATGATATTGTTCCACTTTATAAAAATGGTGTTTATCGTTTGAAATATGATATTTCTTCAACAACAGACCGTTATGTTGAAGGTTTGATTCAGCAAAATGGTGGTACTTATCAGGCTTATACATGGAAAGGATTAAATGTCACTACAGAACCACAAACTGTTGATTATACGTTTACTATGTCAGCAGAAAGTGATATGATGTCAAAATTAGTTTTCAATTGTGGAAATCAGGGAAAAGATTTAGATGCTCATACAATTTATCTTGATAATGTTTCATTAGAGCTTGTAGATGACAGCAAAGTAGACTACTCTGAAATTAAAGCATATGAACCTCCAATTGTTATCAATCAGGTAGGATATAAACCAGACAGTCAGAAAATTGCTGTTTTTCGTACAATAACTGATGAAAAAGAATTCTCTGTTATAAATGCAGATACTGATGAAGTAGTATACACTGGTGAATTATATGGAGAAACAAAAAATACAAATGCTGATGAAATTGATTTCTTAGGTGATTTTTCTTCAGTGACAGAAGCAGGGAAATATTATATTTCCTGTGGCTCACTTGATAATTCATATATATTTGAAATTTCTCATAATGTCTATGATACACTTCTTGATGATACGGTTAGAATGTTATATTTGCAAAGATGTGGAACAGATGTTGAAGATGATTCATTTGGTCATATAGCTTGTCATGATACAGAAGCTTTAATATATGGAACAAGTGATACTATTGATGTAAGTGGTGGATGGCATGATGCTGGTGACTATGGAAGATATGTTGTTCCAGGTGCTAAAGCAGTTGCTGATTTACTTTATGCTTATGATGCAAATCCAGACCTTTATAGTGATAATATAGGAATTCCTGAAAGCGGAAATGGTGTACCTGATATTTTAGATGAAGTCAGATATGAACTTGAATGGATGCTGAAAATGCAGTCTGAATCAGGTGGAGTTTATCATAAAGTTACTTGTAAGGACTTTCCTGGCTATGTTATGCCTCAGTTTGAAACAAAACAACTTATAGTTACTCCTATTTCTACAACAGCAACAGCTGATTTCTGTGCTTCAATGGCAATGGCATATGAATTTTACTATGATGTAGACAGAAAATTTGCAGATACTTGTCTTATAGCTGCTGAAAAGGCATGGGCATTTTTGCAGGAAAATCCTGATTTGATTTTTAAAAATCCATCAGATATTAGTACAGGAGATTATAGAGACTCTAATGATTATGATGAACGATATTGGGCAGCTGCTCAGATGTACAGAGCTACAGGTGATGAAGTATATCTTAATGCTTTAAGTGATATGTATACACAGACAGGTTTAGACTGGACAACTGTAGGTAATTACGGAAATATCGCAATTTTAACAATGGACACAATAGATAAAGAATCTTCACTTTATACAAAGATTCGAAAGTCCGTTGTATCTCAAGCAAATTCATTTTTAAATACAACTCAAAAAAGCCCATATGGTGTGGCAATAAATTCATTTTACTGGGGAAGTAATATGACTGTCTCTAATGCTGGTGTTGTATTGGGTATTGCTTATCAATTAACTGGTGATAAGAATTATTTAAGAGCCGCAGAATCAAATTTATATTATCTTCTTGGTAAGAATCCTAATGGAGTATGCTTTGTAACAGGATATGGAACTGTTTCACCACAAAATCCACATCATAGACCATCCATGGCTGTTGGAAAGGCTATGAAAGGAATGCTTGTTGGTGGTGTTAATTCAGGTCGTGAAGACAATGCTGCAAAAGCTTATCTTGTTAATACACCATCAGCAAAATGTTATATTGACCATTCAGAAAGTTACTCAACAAATGAAATAACAATTTACTGGAATTCACCACTTACATATCTTTTATCATTAACTGAGAATAAAGAGCATGAAGTTTTAAAAGGTGATGTTAATTTAGATAATGATATTTCAGTTGCTGATGCTGTTTTACTTCAGAAGTATTTACTTGCAATAGAGCCTCTTAATGAAGAACAAGCTAAGCGTGCTAATGTTTATGAAGATTCAAATATAAACTGTTTTGACATTTCAGTTTTGAAAAGAATGATTTTTAATAAAAATAATTAATGTTAATAAAAAATATGGGACAGCAAATGCTGTCCCATATTTTTTTATTTAAGAGATTGTTTTAATGCCTGAGCAAGTTGGTCAGGACATGATGTAGGTCTTCCATTACAGCTTATATTTTCAAGCTTTGAAATAGCTTCTTCTACATCCATACCTTTTACAAGGGAAGCTATGCCCTGCAAATTTCCGTTGCATCCGCCAATAAATTGTACTGATTGTATTTTACCATCTTCAACATCAAGAAAAATTTGACGGGAGCATACACCTTTTGGACTGTATGTATATTTCATATGAAGTTCCTCCTAAAAAGTTTTTTTAATTATAACATAATTTTTCTTTAAAATCAATAGTGAATATAAATTATAATAAATTTTGTGAGTAGACTAAATGCGTTGTTTATAATGAAATAAAAAATCTTACAGAGTTTCATAATGTCACTATATCATGATAACATCAAAGTGAAATATTTTTGTATTCGCTTTTTAACAACGCTATTGGCCACTCCCAAGAACAGCTTGAACTTGACAGAAAATATATTCAGAAAAGGTCTATATGGATTGATTTTAATATAACTTTAAAAACATTTAAAGTTATATTAAAAAAAGAAAATATGTAAAAAATGAATTGACTCCAAAAAGTTTGACAGAATTTAATAGAAGAATTTATACAAAGCGACTATGAGTAATCTTGGTCGCTGAGTTATTGAGCGGATACCAATCTTAATAGTGCTTATAGAAAATAGTATAATCTGTGTTTAATATCATTAAAAGAAAAACTCTGTATCGGTTTCAGTACAGAGTTTTTGTATTACAATTTATAAAACACATTATCTCATTTGTTTTTTATTTTTTTCAAATACATAAACAATGGCTTAGGTATAAGTTTTTTTACAGATGCTTTGAAAATTTCATATCTTCGCCGACGTTGAAACATATTCTCAACACCGCTATATCCGTATTTTGCATATAAATCAAATATCTTTTTTCTTTTTTCGCTATGCTTTGCAGGTTCACGAAGCTGTGTGTTTATTTTAATAACGTTCTCTATCTTAACAGGCTCAAGATGAAGATTAGTTCCATATTCTTTCAGAAGCATATTGCCTGCACTTGTATTTTCAAGGACACAAGAAACACCCTTGTCTCTTGTAAATGCCCCACCGTTGACATCGAGAAGCTTTGAGTCATACTGTTCAACGCCCCAATAATCGCCTATGGTAAGGTCTCCGACTCTTTCAAGACAAGCATAAGGACATTGATAGCAAGAAGTTCTATATATTTCACCATAAATAAAATATCTGTAATATGAAGATTCTATTGTAGTTATTTTTATTTCTGAATCGTCACTGCCAACTGCCAGACCATCAAGACCCCATTTGTATTTTTTATTTCTGAAGTCAAATTTTGTAAGTTTTATTTTATTCTTATCCTGAAAATCTTTCAGATAGCTATTAAAAAAATCCTGATTTGGTACGCCATGACAGATAACATCTATAGTAAACAACTGACTTCTGACATAATTCTTAAAAATTGTCTTGATACTGTCAACCTGACATGGTGTGCCTGTAAACAGAACTTTTTTGCCGTTTTTGAGTTCTTCCTTGATTTTGCCAATACATTTCCACATATTACTTTGAACATACTTAGAACCCTGTAGTTTAAAAAGTTCGTCTGTAGAATAAATCAGAATATGATTGACTGAGGCTTCACCATTTTCAAGTTTCATAGATGCACCGCACACAACACCACCTTTTTTCAGAAAACTGCCTGCAATAGCAGAAAATACTCCGCCTGATGATGACAAACTTAATTCTTTGCTATCCTTGTTGAACGCTGCAAAACAAATTTTTTTATCATTTTTTCTTTCAATATTATATATTTTCTGAAATGAACAAATCTTCTTACACATTCCACAATCAATGCACTTTTCCTGCTCAATATGCGGATAAATAAATCCAAATGTATCCTGTTTCATTGTAATCGCTTTTTTCGGACAAATAGAAGAACAAGCACCACAGCCACAGCACATATCTTTTTTGCATAAATCAACTGTATGCACTCAAATCA
>JAFTWL010000141.1 GCA_017465305.1 Ruminococcus sp.
AAAACAGGTATATTCATCACTGTTCCTATAATATCAGCAGTATTTTCACCACATATGAAGCATGGCATATATGAACCTTCTTGATTTCTTGGTTTTATAGTAACACCTATTCCATTTAATTTACCATATGTTACTTTTGAAAATAGTTTTTCGAATACCATACTCAATTGTTTTGTATGATGGAAAACTGCTTCACTTTGACGTAGTCCAGCTTCTCCACTTTTTACAGGAAGCAATTTTTTTTCTTGAATCATATTTTTAATATTTTTATCAATAGAAAACAATGAGCAGGATGTTGTATAATTACTTGTGTCAATTCCTAAATAAACTCCCATTATTTATGCCTCAGTAGTGTTTGTATTATTTCTTGAATATTCACCTAAGACGCCGTTTATAAAAGAAACATCTTCCTGACATCCATAATCCTGTGCTAACTGAATTGCTTCTGATATAGCTACATTTAAAGGAATGTTTTTTTCAAAGAGTATTTCATAGAATGCCAGTTGTAATATGGTTATATGTAGTTTAGGTATTCTATGTATTGCTCTTTTTTTGCTGTATTTTTCTAATATTGAGTTTAATTCTTTTTTATGTGATATTGTACCTTCAACAAGATTTTTTACATCTTGATTTACTGTAATGGATTGTACATCTTCAGCAAGAGAATAGAGTTCTTCTGTTGAATCCTCTCTGAATTGTGTTTCAAATAATATTAAGAATGCACATTCTCTGATTTCATGTCTTTTCATATTTTAATTACCTCCAATAATAAAAAATAATATATAAAAGAAGTTGCCATCAAAATATGATGGCAACAACTTTTTATGAAAAAATATATAAGGTATATTTTAAAGTTGCTGCGAATCTATTTTAATGAGACTCTCCACTTTATATTATACCAAAAAAAAATGAATTACACAACTATTTTACTTCAAAAATTCGAATATTTTCTGCTTGAATTGTAACTTCACCTAAAATGGCTTCTTTTATTGCAGCAGCCTGACCAGCATCTAAACCATCAGTTTGTACTACAACCTTTGCATTTTCCCCATCTAAGTACACAATACAATCTTTATATCCCTGAGATTTGATTAAATTCTCAATAGTACTTTCGCTTTCTATTAATTTTGAAGTTTCCACGGCAGCTATTGCATCAGTTACAAGTTCGTCTTCTGTTATGTCTCCTCCGCCCATGATAGATTGCATCATAGCTACGCTTTCATCTCTGCTTGCTGTTCTTTCTAATCTGGCTTGTGCAAAATAGTCATCAGGTGATGTTATGTTTTCAAGTTCTGCCTCAATATTATTATTTTGCTTAGTATTTGCTTCTTGTTGGGTATCTTTTTTATCAGTGGTATTGTTATCATTTTCTTTTTCTTTATTATTTTTTTCTTCAGAAGCTGAAGCATTCACAAATTCAGTATCTCCATAAGACACAACGTTATTAAGTTCATTTGTTTCTACAGTATCTATGTCTTTTTTGGATATAGCATAATTGACATAAACAGCAACTGCAAGCATTAATGTTAAGCAGGACAGTATTATTTGTTTTTTTCCGATAATTAAAGATGGCTTTTTCATATAGATTAATCCTCTCTTTCTTATTTTTATTTTAACTTGTCAACATATATTTTATCTGTTTTAATATTTAATAGTGCTGATACAGCTTTATATACTTTTTCTTTTACTACATTGCTATTGCCTCCTTCACATACAATTACAACTCCATTGATTTCAGGGTTATATATTGATTCTATAATAGGTATTTCATTATTTTCTTTTTTTAATATCACATATTTCTGCTCTACCTCCTGTTTTTCATTCCATGTTGATTCATCTTTATTTTTTGCATATGAATATTGTGATGTACCATTTGTAGTAACACAAACATGGCATTCACCGACTCCATCAATAGAAGATAATATTTTTTCTAATTTGCTGTTTAAGTTATCACAGTATTTTGTTGTATCTTCGTTATTATTTGATATATCCGAAAGTATTTTTTCATTTGAATTTGATATATTGTCTTCTTTTTTGGGTAGAAATGATGATATGAGTATTAGACTCATACCTATTACTCCTAAAATTATTATTAATTTTACTCCTTTATCACTCTGCAACCATTGTTTTATTTTTTCAATTTGTTCCTTCCGCAATTATTTCCACTTCCTCTCCAAAATATGTTGATATTATTTGTTTTGCTGTTTCTGGTTGATTGCATCGTACTTTGACATTACTAATATTTATGCTGTTATCTTCTTTTATATACATATCAATATCAATCATTTCTACTGATATATTGTTTTTTTGTAATTTATTAAGTATAACTTCACGAATATTTTCATAAGTGATGTTTAAAACTTTTTCTTCTGTGTTAGATGTTAATTCGTTTACATTACTATAAGATAATTTTTCACAGTTAGGGC
>JAFTWL010000142.1 GCA_017465305.1 Ruminococcus sp.
CCATAACCAGGGCTGTATCTCCACGTAAAATAAAGTTTGTTATTGTTATTATTTATTTCAATGATATGCTTTTTAATTTCATACTGGGCTTTATCACAAACCTGCTCTATAGCTGTATTTGCAAGTGAATCCATCACAATGGCTTCAGTCATTTTATCTCTCATCATAAAAGATTGTATTATCTTATCAGCTTCAATTGAAAGAGTAGCTGCAAAGAATATAACATGATGACAGTTATCTAAATGATTTGAAATGTCGTTGCCTTTAAGTTCAATATCACCTGCAAAAAGCTTATTATCTCTTTTTTCAAGTTCAAATAATTTATATGTATATTTAGGATTTATTTTACTTAAAAGAAGTTTTTCGCATTTATTTATACAGTCACAAATATTCTGGTCTGCTTCATCCTGCGGAATACCTAAATATCTGAAGGTTTCCTTATGTGAAATATGATTTATCATAAAGTACTTCCTTTAATTACTTAATTAAACTTTCAATGGCTTCGCTTATTTTTTTAGCTACATACGGCTGATTCATAGTATATAAATGTATACCATCAACACCTGATGCAATTAGGTCTACAATCTGGTCTATAGCATATGCAATACCAGCATCACGTAAAACTTCAGGGTTATCTTCATATCTTTGAATTATTCTTGTAAATTTACGTGGCAGGCTTGCACCACACATAGAAACCATTCTGGTGATTTGTTTTGAATTAGTAACAGGCATAATTCCTGCTTCAATAGGTACATTTATACCTGCACTGCGTGCAGAATCCAAAAATGTATAAAAAGATTCATTATCAAAAAATAGCTGAGAAATTAGATGAGTGGCACCGGCATCAACCTTTTTCTTCAAATTTTTCAAATCCTCTTCCATGTTTTCAGCTTCTGTATGCACTTCAGGATAGCAAGCTCCGGCAATATCAAAATCACCTTTTGTTTTAATGTATTCAATCAAATCACTTGCATGTATGAAATCTTTAGCAGGTTCTACATCAGGGATTTTGTCACCACGAAGGGCAAGTATATTTTCAATACCGTTTTCCCGCATTTGCTCTAAAAGAACATCTATCTGCTCACGAGTATAATTTATACATGGAAGATGTGCCATCGGAGTTATTCCATATTGTTCTTTAAGACGACGGGCAATAGTTAAAGTATGTCCGCCATTGCCACTTCCACCTGCTCCAAGTGTAACACTGATAAAATCAGGATTAAGACCTTGCAATTTTTCAAGTGTATCAAAAACAGTCTCTATAGGACTTGTCTTTTTTGGTGGAAATACTTCAAAAGAAAAAACTGTTTTTTCTGAGAATAAAGATGCTATTTTCATTTTTATATAAATTCCTTTCTCTTCACAAGCTGAACCAGCTTGACTGCAGTCCACCCCAAGCCATTACTATACTATTATTTACTAAAAGCTTTCCTTCCCAATGGGGTCAATATAATTTTAAATAAATAATTGTAATGTAAATCTCAGAAGTGGACAGCAGTAGAATTGATTCAGCTTGTTAGATGCTCCAATCAATTTCTGGCAAGTTATGCTCACGCAAAAAATTGTTTGCTTTAGAAAAATGACGACAACCAAAAAATCCATTATAAGCCGACAGCGGACTTGGATGTGCAGCAGTCAATACACAATGAATAGGATTTGTAATAAGTGCCTGCTTCGATTTAGCGTTTGCTCCCCATAATATGAAAACTAATGGAGTTTCACGCTGATTCAGAAGTTCAATAACCTTATCCGTAAATTGCTCCCAACCTTTTCCACGGTGAGAACCTGCTTTACCTGCACATACAGTAAGAACAGTATTCAACAAAAGTACACCACTTTTAGCCCATTGTGTAAGATTTCCGTGCTTTCCAAGATTATCAATTCCAACATCATCTCTTATTTCTTTAAAAATATTAACAAGAGAAGGTGGTGGAGTTACACCATTCTGCACTGAAAAACAAAAACCATGTGCCTGATTAGGACCATGATAAGGGTCCTGTCCAAGTATAACAGCACGTACATCACTATATGAAGTAATTTTCATAGCATTATATATATCATACATATTAGGGTAAATTTGTTTAGTTCTATATTCAGAAATCAAAAACTGACGTAAATTTAAATAATAAGGTTTTTCAAATTCCTCTTTTAAGAGTTCATCCCACTCATTTCCGAAGTTAACCATTTTTTAAATTTGCTCCTTTCAAATAAAGCGATAATATTCTTATTATTATATCATACTATCTTTTTTTTTTTCAATCTTTTTTGAAAAATATACTTTAAAATGCTACTTGTTCCAAAAATAAAATTTGAATTTATTTTTTAATAATTGAGTTTATTTTTTCCTTGACATATAATTATACTCATGGTATAATATAATAAAGAGAGCATACCGATAGGCGGTTAGCTCCCAATAGGTGATTAACAATGTAACCGCTCAAGTTTGGACGCTTATGGGCGGTTACTTTCTTTTATTGCTGTTTTGCAATACTATAATAATATTACAAACGACTATGATTAAAGTAAAAAACTCCATCCATGTCATAGCAATCACTCCCTTCCGGGAGCTTGGATTTAACCGCCTACCGCTTTGGTATGCTCTGTTTTGTCATTATATCAGATTTTTCTATAGATGTCAAATAATTTTTTCTTGACATATAATTATACTCATGGTATAATATAATTAAAGAGAGCATACTGATAGGCGGTTAGCTCCCAATAAGTTTTGTTATGTTTACAATAACCGTCCTAAGTTGGTGGCTTATGGGCGGTTACTTTCTTTTATTGCTGTTTTGCAATACTGTAATAATATTACAAACGACTATGATTAAAGTAAAGAACTCCATCCATGTCATAGCAATCACTCCCTTTCGGGAGCTTGGACTTAACCGCCTACCGCTCTGGTATGCTCTGTTTTGTCATTATATCAGATTTTTCTACAGATGTCAACATATTTCAACCTATTTTTTCTTATTCCCAAAAATCATAATATAAACAAAGAAACCTCTTGCAATTATACAAAATACCTGCTATAATAAAAGAATGAGATGCAGAAATCAGACTGCACATAAATTATTATGATGGAAAAGAGGAACAATAATGCCAGCAAATATTATTGTCGGCTCCCAGTGGGGCGACGAAGGAAAAGGTAAAATTATTGACATTATGGCATCACGTGCGGAGGTTGTAGTACGTGCTACCGGAGGAAATAATGCCGGTCATACTGTTGTTAATAATGGAGAAGTATACAAGCTCCATCTGATTCCGTCAGGAATCTTATACCCTGATACACTCTGTCTTATCGGGGCAGGCGTTGTACTTGACCCAAAAGATTTTATATCTGAACTTGACGGACTTGAAAGCAGAGGAATTTCTACTAAAAATCTTAAAATAGACCCTCGTGCTCATGTTGTTATGCCTTGGCATATCGCTTTAGATGGTCTTTCAGAAAAATTCAGAGGAAATTCAGACATCGGAACTACAAAACGTGGTATCGGTCCTACTTATATGGACAAATATGAACGCTGTGGTATCCGTATGTATGACCTTGTCCACCCTGAAATTTTCGCACAAAAGGCTCGCACTACAGGCGAACTTAAAAACAAGATTATTACAGCTGTTTATGGCGGTGAAGCTTTTGACCTTGATGCCATTATTGCTGAGTATATTGAATATGGTAAACGTCTTGCATCATATATTGATGATGTATCTGTTTTGACATATGAAGCTGATAAGGCCGGAAAAACTATTATGTTTGAAGGTGCTCAGGCAACTTTACTTGATATTGACTTCGGTACATATCCATATGTAACATCTTCACACCCTATTTCAGCAGGTGCATGCATTGGTTCTGGTGTAGGTCCTAAGATGATTACAAATATTATCGGTGTAGCAAAGGCTTACACAACTCGTGTTGGTAAAGGTCCTTTCCCTACAGAACTTGATGATGAAACAGGTGACGCAATTCGTAACAAGGGCGGCGAATTTGGTACAACAACAGGCAGACCAAGAAGAACAGGATGGTTCGATGCTGTAATCGTACGTCACTCTGTAAGAACAAACGGACTTGATGGTCTTGCAATCAATAAACTTGATACATTAAGTGGTATTGGCACTCTCAAAATGTGCGTAGGCTATGAAAAACCTGATGGTACTATTCTTAAAGACTTCCCTCCTGCACTGGAATCATTAGCAGACTGCAAGCCTGTATATGAGGAATTTGAGGGCTTTAATGAGGACATTTCCAACTGCAAGAGCTTTGATGAACTTCCTGAAGCCTGCAAAAAGTATATTGCAAGACTTGAAGAAGTTTGCGAATGCAAGGTTGTTATGGTTGGTAACGGTCCTGACAGAAGTCAGATTCTTGAAAGATAAAAGATTTAAATATTTCAGAACGAAAGCACCTTTTAATATAGGTGCTTTCTCAATATATAAAATTTGAAAGGAATTTAATGATATGAATAACAAAGAAAAAATCAGAAAAGCTTTAGATATTTTTGGATTTTGCTGTAATATTTTAACTCTTATATGCGTGAATATACTCATAACACTAAAAATTAAAAAATGGCTAAGCTAAACGGAGAGTTCCCACTGACAATCCGCCCTCAGTCGTTATGATACTATTATTTGTAAAAGAACTTTTCCCCCCTTGCGGGTAACAAGGAGGAAAATATGAATATATTACTTTTGTTTTCAAATCGTATGTCATCTAAAAAACAACATAAACTCGCTCATGCTCTTCTGCATAAGCAATTAGGTTATATCCCTGATTTGTCATTCGGAGAACATGGAAAACCATACATAACAAATAATTCTGATTTACACTTTAATTTAAGCCATAGCAAATATGCTGTTGCCTGCATTACAAGCTCATCAACTGTTGGAATAGACATAGAGGAAATACGCCCACTAAGAAAAAATGTCATGAAAAGAGCTTTCAGCGAAAAAGAACAAGCTGATGTTTTAGCCTCAGAAAATCCAGATGAATATTTCTTTCAATTGTGGACGCTAAAAGAATCATATGTAAAAGCTATCGGGATTGGAATTTCTTTTCCTATGAACAATGTCGAATTTTGTTTAAAAAACAATATTATTCAAAGTAATATTAAAAATGCTGACTTCTTGCAGTATGTAATAGGGTCAAAATTTGTCGTTTCAGTCTGTAAACTTAAGTCTTAAAAATGAAATTTTACCACCTTTCCCAAACTTTAAAGCTGTAAAGAAACTGTTACCATCAACCTTTTTCGACCATTTTATATGTGTAAAATGCACAACTATAGATTTATAAATATTATAAAGTTGTATTTTATCAATAAAAGAAAGAAAAAAGTTGTTCGAAAGTCTTGCAATTTGGTTACAGCTATGTTATAATAGTAACAGTACGGTACAGAACTGTATTTAATATTTCTCCCAGCAGGAAATTTTTATTTTAATATTTATACTGTTTTCTTCAATGCAGGATGATTTAACTATGCAGTCACTTTTGAATTACATAGCATAGCAGGACAATGCCGCTTATAAAAAGTGACATTGCATAATAATTATTTTTACTTTGAAAGAAATATATAAATTATTAAAATCACAAAAGTTTTTATCTGTTCCGTAAAACACAGACAGCTGTAAAGCTGTAAATGATTTTTCACCTTCAAAAGGTTTCAGAGTTATTTTTGACAAGGAGATGATAAATTAAAAAACTATTATTGATAAATGTAAGTGACCAGAAAAATTTAAGCGTTAATTAATGTGTATATCTAAAAAGTGTTGAAGACAGAAAATATAGTAAAACACTCGTTTTCCCTTGTGTAAAAGGATTTAGAACAATTGAAACAAACGCTATTACCAAGCGAAAGAATAGCAAGTAACAAAGGATTATATAATCCTTTTGGCATAGATTGTAAATTTATAATGACAACAAAAAATCGTGATTATTAAAAACTGCTTGTAAAAATATAAATAAAAGGCAGTATGTAATCAATAAAATAATATCAGCTATGCCAAATAAAAATTTTAAAATATTAATGAAAGGAAAAAGCTACTTAAAGTTTATAAGTATTAAAAATTTAGAGTGCTTATAAACGCCGTACGGTGAATCACATCGGAACTTACGCCTGCGGACTACATAATTCTTTTATATAGGTTGAGGCAGGAATCTCAATATGGACATATATATTATGTCATTCTTTGAGTAGCGATATATGTTATGTTAAAAAAACTTTCAGCGGTAGGGTTATCTTGTATTACTATTTTAGTTTTAATTTTATCTGCTTTTACAATATCACCATCAGCAAAGGCTGCTTCCCTTGAGGAAATGACAAATGCAGCTATTGCGTGTATTACTTCTCATGAAGGTTCTTACGGTTCTGTAAATCCTAACGACTGCGGAGCTGTCAGTATAGGAAAATTACAATGGCACGCAACACGTGCATTGAATCTACTTAAAACAGTTTGCCAGAATGACCCTGAAACTGCTCAGGCTACTATTGGCAGTGACCTTTATAATGAAGTATTAAACTCCTATTCATGGGAAACAAGAATATTTACATCATCAGAGGCAAGCAGCGTATCTGCTTTATTATCTTCAAGTGCCGGAGTTGCTGCACAGGATGCACTTGCAGCTTCAGACGTACAGCAATATATTATAAGCGGTCAAAATCGTGGCATGACAGATGCCGGTGCTCTTGTTCTTTATGCAGATATTTATAACTTCGGTGGCGGTATTGCATCAAGAATTGCTTCAAGAGCAGCTGGATATGCTGGTTCTTATGGCGATGTAACTTTAAATGATATGTACAATGCAGCAATGAATGATTCTTATGGCTCAAACAGTGCTTTTGTTTACCGTACTAATAACGTATACAACTATTTAGTTAGCATCGGTTATGGTACAAGTTCAGGTACTGATTCAACTGATAATACACAGGAACCGACAACTGAACCAACAACCGAACCATCATCAAATTTTTCTGATGAATATGCAGGAACATATTATGTTTCAGCTTCTTCTTTAAATTTGAGAAGTGGTCCGGGAACTTCTTATTCTTCTCTTACTATGATAAATAAAGGTGAAGAAGTAACTGTTACTTCAGGCAACGGAGAATGGGCAGCAGTAATGTATGGCGGATATGAAGGCTATTGTGCTATGCAATACCTGTCAGCTGTTCCAGCAGAAACTACAACAGTAACAGAGGAAACTACAACTACAACGGAAGAAACAACTACAACAGAAGAAACAACTACAACAACTGAAGAGACTACAACAGAGGAAATTACTACAACTGTAACAGAAAATACTACTGAAGAGGAAACTACAACAACAGTAGCAGAAACTACTACAGATGCAGAAGAAACAACAGATGAATCTTCAGAGACAACTACAGTGACTGAAGAATCTACTACAGCTGAAACTACAGCTACAGAAGAATCTACAACAACTACTTCTGTTTTAAATAAAAATGTAACACTTTATGGTGATATAAACTGTGATGGTAAGGTTACAATGGAAGATGCTGTTCTGTTACAGAAATATCTTAACCGTTCTATCGTATTAGGATATGTACAGCTTGCAAATGCAGACTGCGTTTGTGATAGCAAAATAGACACAGTAGATGTAATAGTAATCATGGAACATTTAGTAGGTAACTATCAATCACTTCCGATTTTATAAAAACTAAAATTATATTAAAACAGCCTTTTCGGTAAATCCCGAAAAGGCTGTTCTTTATAAGAAAAACCAAAAGAAAAGTATATCAGATATTACACAAACATATTACACACATACTACACTCTTTTGAAATTCCAAATTTCTCATATAGTAACTACTAAACAATTCAGAACATTTAAAATATGTGATTATACTCTTCTTAGTTTATTCTTTTTAATATTTTAATACTTATCTATAAGGGAAAATGCAGTCAAACCGGCACAGTCTGACTGCATTCTTTCAGCATCAGAACCTTCCTTACTGACATAACACCCGAAAAAATTATTTCTAAATCATTATATAATCAAGCATTATTATTTCGTCTTTATATGCTTAATTAAAATTATCAGTAGGTGTATTCCTGCTTTTTCTCGCTATTTATGCAAAGAATGTTTCCCATAAGAACCATAAATAAAATATATGTAATTGTAGTCCCAACTAAAATTTTATCTACTTAATTTATTTGTTTTTCACTAATTATAATGTCACAGCATATAGAAAATTATATATTTTAATTTGTAATATTAAAAATATATCTTATTCTAATATAGTGATAATATTTATAGTTCTTAATATATATTATAATACGTAAATACTGATTTGTCAAGAATAAAATCCGTATTTATTATATTTTGTTGATTGTTTACAAATAGGAGGTCAATTTTTATGACAATATCACAAAGAATATTTTCTATTTTAAAAGAAAAACAAAAAAAGCAAAAAGAACTGGCAGAATATGCAGGAATATCAGAAACAGCTGTATCCGATTGGAAAAAGAAGGGCACTAATCCGTCAGCTGATAAAATATCAGTAATTGCGGATTTTTTGGAAGTATCAACAGATTATTTGCTTACAGGAAAAGAAAAAAGTCATAATAATATTACAAATTCGACAATAGGAGCAATGGGAGATAATTCTACTGGAACAGTGCACATTCAAAAAAATAATAATAACCAAAAAGATGAACTTACAGAAGAAATCATTAGAATATTAAATAGTCTCCCATTAAAAGAACGCTCCAAGCTACTGACTATTATTTATGACTTTGAGGAGGCATATATAAAAAATAAATCTCAATAAGTAAACTTTCATCTTCATCATACTTATTATTGCTTGACTTTTTTTATTATAACATGATATACTGAAAATATATTATAAATACAGAAAGGAATTATTGCTATGTACTCTCCTAATCCTAACAGATATGATAAAATGAAATATCGCAGATGCGGTTCAAGCGGGCTTTTATTGCCTATAGTTTCTTTTGGTCTATGGCATAATTTCGGAGAAAATTCCACTGAATCAGATATGAAAAAACTTTGTTTTACTGCTTTTGATAATGGAATAACACATTTTGACCTTGCAAATAATTACGGTCCACCAGCCGGAGCTGCTGAAAAAGCATTCGGAAAAATTATTAAAACACATTTCTCATGTCATCGTGATGAACTCATAATAAGTACAAAAGCGGGATATGATATGTGGGAAGGTCCTTATGGAATAGGCGGAAGCAAAAAATATCTTCTTAGCAGCCTTGACCAAAGTCTATTACGACTTGGTATTCCATATGTAGATATATTTTATCATCATTGCCCTGACCCTGATACACCTCTTGAAGAAACTATGGGAGCCCTTGCTCAAGCTGTTCATAGTGGAAAAGCTCTTTATGCAGGATTATCAAACTACGACGGTGAAACAATGAAAAAAGCGTGCGATATTTTGGATAAACTTCATTGTCCATTTATTATCAACCAAAATCGCTGTTCCATGCTTGACACTACAATTGAAAAAAATGGATTATTGAAAGCTTGTAAAGAAAGAAAAAAAGGACTTATCCTATTTAGTCCGCTTGAACAGGGACTTCTTACAAATCGTTACTTGAATGGAATACCTGATAACAGCAGAGTTAGAACTGACAGGCGTTTTCTGACTGAAAAGAACATAACACCACAAAAAATTGAGATAGTTAAAAAGCTCAATGATATAGCATTAAAAAGAGGTCAGTCCCTCGCACAGATGGCACTTTGCTGGCTTCTTAAAAATGAAACAGTAACAAGTGTGATAGTTGGTGCTTCTCATTATGAACAGTTACTTGATTCTCTTAAAATTCTTGACGCAGAACCTTTTAGTGGGGATGAACTTAATGAGATAAAAAATATCCTCCAAGCTGAATCAGCTTAACGGAGAATCTTCTCTCGTAAATTTCTCCTGAAACTTATATTACATTTATTTATTTTTCAATTTTATTTTCTGTTATTCCACCCTTGTAAGGAGATTTTTTCAAAATAATAGTAATATAATAATTGAGGGAGGACTATAGTCAAGCTGACTAAGCTTGTGAAATTTTTTTTTAAAAAGTACTTGAATTTTGATTTTATATGTGGTATAATATTTATTAGAGCATTTAAATTGTATTTAAATATCTGAAATTCCGAAGCATAGGTGTGCGGGTCCTGTGCAACAAAGCACCGTGAACCATGTCAGGCGGGGGACCGAGCAGCATTAAGCGGATTGTTTTGTGTGCCGCAGTCAACCTGCACACCTATGCTCCGGAATATTTTTTTGTAAAATTTGTGCAGATTTCTGCCAATAAAAAAGGATTGATGCGAAATGTATAAAGCACTTTATCGGAAATGGCGTCCGATGTCGTTTGCTGATGTCATTTCTCAACCACATATTACGGCAACTCTACAAAATCAGGTACTTCAAAATAAAACTGCTCATGCTTATCTGTTTACAGGTTCACGTGGTACTGGTAAAACAACGTGTGCCCGCATACTCGCAAAAGCTGTCAATTGTCCTAATACTGAAAATGGTAATCCATGCTTGAAATGCGATATATGCCGTGATGCTGACCGTGGCGCTTTATCTGATATAATTGAAATTGATGCTGCTTCTAATAACAGTGTTGAGGATATCCGTGACCTGCGTGATGCAACTGCCTATATGCCTGAACGATGCAAATATAAGATTTATATAATTGATGAAGTGCATATGCTGTCTCCAAGTGCATGGGGAGCTTTACTTAAAGTAATGGAAGAACCACCGGAATATGTAAAGTTTATCCTTGCTACTACTGAAATACATAAAGTTCCAGCAACTATTATTTCTCGATGCCAGCGATATGATTTTCGTAGAATCCGAAATGTTGATATTTCAGCAAGACTAATGTACATCGCAGATAAAGAAAATATTACTTTAAATCAGGATGCTTCTGATTTGATTGCACGTCTTTCTGATGGTGGTATGCGTGATGCTATTTCACTGTTAGACCAATGTGCAGCTGTTTCTTCAGATATGCCAATTACAAGTGAGATTGTATCTGAATCTGCTGGTGTTGCTGGTCGCTCTTATCTATTTTCACTGTTAGAAAATATCATCAATTTAAAAATTGCGGATGCTTTAAAAATAATTGATGAACTTCATTCAAAGTCCAAGGATATGAGCCGACTTTGCGAAGAATTAGCTGATTTGCTGAGAAATTTAATGCTATTAAAATTAGGAATGTCATCTCCAGATTTACTTACATGTATGCCGGACGAAATCCCTGAACTTCAAAAATTATGTGATAAAATTTCTTCTGAGAATATTTTATCATATATATCAGATATTCAGGATTGCCATGAGAGAATGCAGAGAAATCCTGTAAAACGTGTAGAAATGGAATTATGCCTTATAAGACTTATGACACCTCGTCCTTTACAGAATCAAACTTCATATCCTAAGGTTTCTGCTCCTGTACAGCCATCAGACAATTCAGAACATTCTCAAAAAAATGATTCTGTCCCGAAAGAAACTGTTAATGATAACGCTAAACAAATACAGGAAAGCAATTCTACAAAGTCTTTAAATGACTTTATACAGGTTACTAACTGGGCAGACATTTTAACTGAATACAGAAATATAAATCCGGCAGTTTCTGGAAGCCTTGCAGAATCTTCAGCATTTACATCAGGAAATATTATGCTTATTATCACAAAAAATCGTTTTTTCCTGACATTATTAAAAAATCGTGATAATGCGATTTCTCTTGGTGAAACTGTAAAACGTATGCTTGGAAAAGAATATAAAATCCTTGCAAAATGTAGTGAAGCTGAAAAAGATACAAATCCAGCTGAATCACTAATTCAAAAAGCAATAAACAGCAAAATTGAAACTGCTGTTGAATAAATAATAAAATCTATAAAATAATTTTATACACGAGGAGTAAAAAAATTATGAAAGCAAGATTACCTAAACAAAATCAGGGTGGAGTACAAAACATGAATGCTATGATTCGTCAGGCACAGAAAATGCATGACGAAATAACAGTATTACAGGAAGAAATTGAAAATCGTGATTTTACAGTAACATCTGGCGGTGGTGCTGTAGAAGTTGTTATGACAGGTAAAAAGATTATTAAATCCTTAAATATTAAAAAAGAAGTCGTTGACCCTGAAGATGTAGAGATGCTTCAAGACCTTATCATCAGTGCTGTAAATGAAGCAGTTAATAAGGTTGAAGAAACTACTGAAACAGAAATGAACAAAATAACTGGCGGTGTAGCTCTGCCAGGTCTGTTTTAAGTTACATGGCTGAAAATACGGCTTTGCCTTTAGTAGTTTTAGCTGAGCAGTTCGCTAAACTTCCCGGAATAGGAATGAAAACAGCTCAAAGGCTTGCATATCATATGATTTCACGTCCTGAAAAGGATGTAGAAGCTTTTGCAGATGCATTATTAAAAGCTAAGCGTACTATTCATGCTTGTCGTTGCTGTCAAAATCTCACTGACGGAGATTTATGTCCAATATGTTCTGATGAGACAAGAGACCACAACATTATTTGTGTTGTTGAAGCACCTAAGGATGTTGTTGCTTTTGAGCGTACCAATGAATATAAGGGCGTTTATCATGTATTGCATGGAGTAATTTCTCCGCTTGATGGTGTTATGCCTGAACAGCTAAAAATAAAAGAACTTCTTAGTCGTTTGCAAAGTGGAAACGTTCGTGAACTGATTATGGCTACTAATCCGACAGTAGAGGGAGATGCAACGGCTATGTATCTGGCACAACTTATAAAGCCTTTGGGCGTTACTGTTTCAAGATTAGCATTTGGATTGCCTGTTGGTGGCGTTTTAGAATATGCTGACGAAGTAACTCTTTACAGAGCTTTAGAAAATCGAAACAAAATGTAGGCGGAGAACCTCCGCTCGTATTACCCCCGATATATCAAACTTTAACTATTTATGATACTATCATAGCCCCCAGGGGCGATTCTGGGTTAATTGTATCTGTAAACAAGCTGAACCAGCTTGACCACTGTCCGCCCCCAGCCGTTACGATACTATTATATGTTTTACAGAAAGCTTTCCCCCTCACGGGGGTGGCTTTTCTTTTATTTTAACTATTTTTGAAAAATAATTAAAATACATCTAAAAAATAAAAACACTGTCTCTGTGTAATGAGGCAGTGTTTTATTTTTGTATATTTTACTCTTTAAATTCAAGCAATTTATAAGGAGCTATATTTAATGCTTCTGATAAATTAAATAAAACTTCTAATGAAACATTACGAATTATGTTAGGTGCTTCAATAGCACTTATATGAGAACGACTAATTCCAGCTAATTCAGCAAGTTCTTCTTGTGTGTATCCCCGTAACTTTCTATAATAAGAAATATTAAGACCTAATTGAATATATTTAATTTCATTCATTTTTGAAATCTTAGTTGATTTAGACATAATGATACACCTACTATTATTAGACATCTATTGTTTTTTATTATAAAGCAAATATATTATGCACCTGAGGTGCATTGGGGCTACCTGTCAGCAGTGACACACTGTCGCCCCAAACCCTCGGCAGCATTTTTTGAAAAAATTGCTGCACCAAAAAAACTTTATTACAAGTTATAAATTTAAATTAAAAATAGTTAAAATAAAAGAAAAGCCACCCCCGTGAGGGGGAAAGCTTTCTGTAAAACATATAACAGTATCGTAACGGCCGGGGGCGGACTGCGGTCAAGCTGGCTCAGCTTGTTACATAAGTTCGCAGATTAAGTTAGAGAATGCCACTGGGTCTTCTATAGGCATTCCTTCAATTAACAATGCCTGATTATATAAAAGCTGGCTGTACTTCTTCAGCTTTTCATCATCTGTTCCATTAAGTCCTTTTAATGTCTCATAAATAGGGTGTGTTGGATTAAGTTCAAGTACAGTCTGTGCCTGTATCTGCTGTCCACCACCTGGCATAGCATTCAATGTTTTAGCCATTTCCATTGACAAGTCACCCTCTGTGCTTAAACATACCGGATGTGTCTTTAAACGTGATGACAGCTTAACACTTGCAACTTTTCCATCAAGAGCATTTTTCATAGTTTCAAGCATATCCTTGCTCTCTGTTTCCTGCTCTTCTCTCTTTGTCTTCTCTTCCTCTGTCTCAAGATTCAAATCATTTGCTGATACAGACTTGAAGTCCTTTTCTTTGTACTTCATAAGCATCTTAATTGCAAATTCATCAACGCTATCTGTAAAGTAAAGAATTTCGTATCCTTTTTCCTTTACTGCTTCTGTCTGTGGCAAAGATTCAATTCTTGCAATGGATTCACCGCTGGCATAATAAATACAATCCTGACCCTCTGGCATACGGTCAACATATTCTGCAAGTGTTGTATACTTCTTTTCGTTAGATGACTTAAAGAGAAGTAAATCCTGCAAAATATCTTTGTGCATTCCATAATCAGAATAAATACCATACTTCAACTGCAAGCCAAATGCTTCAAAGAACTTTTCATAGTTTTCACGGTCATTTTTAAGCATACGGCTAAGTTCATTCTTTATAGTACGTTCAACACTCTTTGAAATTGCTCGCATCTGTGCATCATGCTGGAGCATTTCACGTGAAATATTAAGTGAAACATCTTCAGAATCTACAAGACCCTTTACAAAACTAAAGTAATCAGGAAGTAAATCTTCACAACGCTCCATAATCAGAACGCCGTTTGCATAAAGCTGTAATCCCTTTTCATATTCCTTTGAATAATAGTTGTATGGTGCTCTTGATGGAATATATAAAAGTGCATCATAAGTAATAGTTCCCTCATTGTGAACGTGTGAATGGTGCAACGGGTCTGTATAATCATTGAACTTGTCCTTGTAGAATGTATTATAATCCTCATCTTTAAGCTCATTCTTATTTTTACGCCATATAGGAACCATGCTGTTCATTGTTACATTTTCAATATATTCCTCATATTCGTCAGAATCTTCCTTCTTTCTGGATTTCTTCATATCCATACGAATTGGGAAACGAATATAATCACTATAACGCTTTATAAGACTTTGTATTCTGTACTGGCTAAGGAAATCACTATACTTTTCATCTTCGTTTTCTTCATTATCAGGTAAAATATCAAGTATAATTTCTGTACCAACAGTTTCTTTATCGCATTCATCAATTGTGTAGCCATCTGTGCCTTCTGATTGCCATACGTATGCCTTATCAGCACCGAATGCTCTTGACTTTACAGTAACTCTGCTTGCTACCATAAATGCTGAGTAGAAACCTACACCAAACTGACCAATAATCTGGTGGTCATCTTCCATTTTATTTTCGCTCTTAAACTGTAAAGAACCACTTTCAGCTATTGTTCCAAGGTGCTGTTCAAGTTCTTCCTTTGTCATACCAATACCGTTATCACGTATTGTAAGTGTGCGTTCTTCTTCATCTGCAATAATATCAATTGCAAAATCAGAACGTTTCATATTTACGCTGTCATCTGTCAATGAACGAAAATACAGCTTATCAATTGCATCACTGGCATTTGAAATCAATTCTCTGAGAAAGATTTCTTTATGTGTATAAATAGAATGAATCATCATATCAAGCAAACGCTTGGACTCTGCTTTAAATTGTTTCTGTTCCATTTTTCTCTATCGGGGCAATCCCCTTACTCCTTTTTCACTTAGTATTAGCACTCTCTACTTGTGAGTGCTAATACTATTATACCACGTCTGCTAACGTCGTCAAGGGGTTTCACAAATTAACTACAAAATATTTACATATCAGTAAAAATTAAAACGCGAGTCTCATCTGATACCATGTAGTATCGCCAAGAGTAGATTCAGAAACACACTCATATACAAAGCCAAATAATTCATAAAAAGAAACCAATGATTTTTTGCAAACTAAAACTATTCCAGAACGATTTTCTTTTTTTGTCTTTTCAATAACATGATTAAGAAGTTTTCCTGCAAGTCCTTTTCCTCTGTATTCAGGCAATGTATTTACATCAAGTATCATACGCCATATGCCATTTTCATCATGTAACTTAACATCAGTGTACATTTCATCTTTTAAATCTCTACAATTTGTTGTTATAGTACTGACAAAACTTATTATTTTATTGTTATCCTCTAAAACCCAAAGATGTTCAGGGCATATCTGAAGTTTTTGTTCAAAATAATTTCTTTTTATCTGTTCCTGTGGTGGAAAACATATTTTTTCTATTGAATATATTTCATCAAGGTCATCTAAGCATGATGTTCGAAGTTTCATATTGTCTCCATTTCTTTATAAAATATAATTTATTCATTTGTCAATAATCCTGCTGATTCTCTTGCATAAATTTCTAAAATTATTGTTGCATCATCTACAGTAATGCTTCCATCTCCGTTTATATCAGCAAATCTTACAACTATATCCTCTAATTCAGGGTCATCCTGAAATGTAAAATCTTCAAATCCAGCTGAATGTTTTGCATAATACTCTAATATAATAGAAGCATCATCTACATCAATTTCACCGTTTCCATTGACATCGCCTTCGATTTCATATGAAATAACCGGTTCCACATATGAAAATGAAAGCAATTCTGAATAACGATTGTTAAATCCATAATATCCATTCTTACTTGGCTGACATAAGGTTTCCTCATCAAGCCATAAAACTCCGTTTTCTCTGTCTGTCCATGTCACATTATTTGCTCGTTGACAACTCTGAGCTGAATCAAGTACAAGATACATATCTGTTTCAGGGTCATAATCTACAACAGCAATCCAGTGCCATGAAATATTAGAACAAGCTGTTCCGCCGTTACGTACATGCTCAAGTGCTGTATATGCACTCGTGGTATCACCAGCAAAAGAAAATCCATATTCTTCGCCATATGAATCAGCAAAAGCATCAAAAAATCCAAGTCCTACTCCATCAACTCCAGGAATACGATAACCATAATCCAACGCAAACTGTGCTGGTATTGCTGGAGATATAAACTTTCCTGTTTTATAATATACTGAATTTATCACTGAAAATAAACTACATCCTGCCGCACCCACTGTGTTTCCTGTTTCAGTTCCTCTGTTCCATGGAATATCGCACCAATTTTCTTCATAAGGCAAATATAATTCTCTTTGAACTTCTGCCCCTGATTCTCTGTTTTGCTGCCATGCTATAGGTGATGGAATATTTATAGCTCTGACTTCTACAGATATTAAATGTTTAGGCATTAAGATAGAAAATACAGAAAAAATAGCTACTGTTTTTATAAATGCCTTTTTGATTTTCATAAGTTATAACTCCTTTGTTTTTAATTTCTATAGCTTATAGTATACCAAATGTTCTGCATTATGTCAACATTATATGTTGTTATGTGTTGATTTTGATGATTTTTTATATAAATTAAAGAAAAATATTATCCCTATTATGGAAACTAAAAACTCAGTAACCGGAAATGCACTCCACACACCTTTCATTTCCCAAAGTGATGATAATAAAAATGTCATTGGAATTATTATAATAAACCCTCTTAAAATAGATATAATATGTGCTGGTCTTTGTGTTTCTGTAGAAGTAAAATACATTGATAAAATAATATTAAGCCCCGCAAATGGACAAGCTATAAAATATAATTTAAGTCCTTTTATTGCTATTTCTTTTAAAATCAAATTGTTTTCACTATTAAATATATCTGTAATTCCTGAAGCTCCAAAAAACACTATTAAATATACCATGACTGATATTATAAGCATAGTAATTATTGAATAGCGTAAAATAAAATTTACATTCTTTTTATTACCTTGTCCGTAATTTCTGCTTATAATAGGCTGTATTCCCTGTGCTATCCCATTATAAATAGCAATTACAACAAGCGATATATTTGCAATTATTCCATATGCTGCAACACCTAAATTTCCGGATATTTTTAAAATAATAATATTAAATATCATTATAACAATACCTGATGAAACTTCTGTTATAAGTGATGGTATACCATTGGATATAATATTTAAAAAAATTTTTCCTGAAGGTTTACATTTTACAATATGAAATTGATTTTTCTTTCTGATGAAATGTACTGATAAAATTGCTATGCTAATTATAGGAGAAAAGCAGGTTGCAATTACTGCTCCAAAGATGCCCATGTTACATGGAAAAATAAATATCCAGTCAAGAATTATATTTGAAATACTTCCTGTTAGCATTGCTGTCATTGATAAAGTCGGCGAATTATCATTTCGTACAAAGCATATAAGTAAATTATTTATAAGAAATGCAGGTGAAAACATCATAAGAACTTTTAAATATGTTTTTGACATATCAAATATTATTCCATCTTCAGCACCAAGAAGAGAAGTAATTGTTCCAGAAAAAAATAAGCTCGCAATTAAAAAAACTAATGCTACTATAAATGCAAGCATTAAAGAATGTGTAAATGTTTTATTTGCATTTTCATTTTCGCCATTGCTTTTTTGAATTACATATTTAGTTCCTCCGCCCATTCCTATCATCAAGCCACTGCCGTGCATAAAGCTATAAACAGGAATTACAAGATTTAATGCTGTCAGCCCGTTTGCCCCAAGTCCTTTTGATACAAAAAAAGTATCACCTAAAATGTAACATGAAAGCCCTATCATTCCAATTACATTTAATGAAGTATATCTGAAAAAATCAATTAGACAACTGTTTTTTTTCATAATAAAAATATTCCTCCCTTTTATAAATCCTTACAAAAAAACGTTGTTTATCGCATCTTCACTGGCCTAATGACACGATAAGCAACGTTTAATTTTTTACTTACCCGGCGGCAAATAAAAAATTCTGTCAAATATTTTTAAATAAATATATGATAAGATAACTAATTTTGTCTTGGTTTTACTGATATTCCAATCATTATAGTTTCACTATCAATATTATTCCATACTGAATGAGGTATTTTACCTTCAACTAAATATGACTCATCTTTTTTAACTATAATTTCTTTATCACCTAATTTAATTTTTGCTTCACCTTTGGTAACAATAAAAAGATGATTGTGTTCATGAGTGTGTTGCTCTGTTGGCCCTCCGCCATTTAAATCTACATATGCAATAGAGCCATCTATTATTTCACCCATATTTCCAAATAATTTTTTTGCTTTAAAATTAACATGATTAGGCGGTGTTATAAAATTATTATCAAACTCATTTGATAATGAACCTTTTTCTTTTTCATCTTTATTTTTTCCCATTACTAATTTTATAGCAAATATAAGCAGAATTACACTCAAAATAACTTGAATAATTTGAATAACTAATCTAACTGTATCAGACATGATTTTTCTCCCTTCAAAACAAGACTATTTATTTTATTATATATAATTATACTACTTAAAAAAACACATGTCAAGAGGAGCTGAGCCAGCTCCACCGCAAACCACCCTTGAGATTTACTCTACATTTATTTATTTTTCAATACTCACCCCCTCAAGGAGGCAATTTCACTTTTATTTTAATTATTTTCGATTAAAATTTTAATTTTATTTCCAACCCATATGAGGGAGAAAGTTTTTAACTGATAATAATATTATAAAATTTAGGGTCAGATTGTCAGTATTAACAAGCCACAAAATGCTCCTGATATGCTATATTAAACACATCAGGAGCATTTTATTTTAGGAGTCTATCACTATAAAATTTTAGGATTCACTTGATTGTAATGCTTCATAACCAGTTTCGCCAGTTCTAATCTTTACAGCATCTGTAATCTCATAAGCGAAAATCTTTCCGTCACCAAAAGTTCCTGTACATGCTACTTCCTGAAGCTTCTTTATGGTTTTTTCTTTCCACTCATCAGATGATACTACAATCTCAAATTTAAGCTTAGGCTGCATCATGACATCAATTTCCTGTCCTCTTACAATAGTCTTATAACCACGCTGTGCACCAAAGCCCATAACTTGTGAAACTGTAACACCGTTAATTTCAATTTCATTTAAAGCTTCTTTAATTTCTTCAAGTAATTCTTCTCTTACAATTGCTTCAACCTTATACATCATAATAACTTGCCTCCAATATTATATTTTTATATAAACATTATAAAACCTATTCTCATCTTAGTCAAGACCATTAAATGATGGATAAGCATTTTCACCATGTTGTGAAATATCAAGACCAATAAGCTCATCTTTAGGTTCAACACGGAGTTTCTTAACAACAAGCTTTGTAATGCCTGCACATATCAATGTGCCTACTATTGCAAATACAATTGTAATTACAATGCTAAGTACCTGTGCAAAGAATAAACTTGTTTCTCCAAAGAATAAACCATTTCCTTTTTCTATTGCTGGATTTACTGAAGTGTTTGCAAATAATCCTGTTGCAATGCCACCCCATATACCACCTATACCATGACATCCAAAAGCGTCTAATGAATCATCTATCTTTAATTTTTTCTTGATAAGATTCATACAACCATAGCATATAGGACTTACAAGAGCACCAATTATAAATGCTGACCAAATCGGAACATATCCAGCTCCTGGAGTAATTGATACAAGACCAACTACTAAACCTGTAGATGCACCTACTAAAGTAGGTTTGCCCTCTTTGATAACATCAATAATCATCCATGAAACAAGTGCGGAAGCTGAAGCTACTGCTGTTGTTGCAAAAGCATGAGATGCAAGACCATCAGCTAATAAGCCAGAACCTGCATTAAATCCAAACCAACCAAACCAAAGTAATGATGCACCAAGGAATACAAATGGAATATTATGAACTCTATAAGATGTTGTCGCATAACCTCTTCGACTTCCTAACATAATTGCAAGTACAAGACCACTTACACCTGAACTGATATGTACAACGTTACCGCCTGCAAAGTCTATTGATTTCAGCCATCCTTCACCAAGAAGTCCGCCGCCCCATACCATATGAGCCATTGGATAATATACAACTATTGACCATAATACAATGAACATAAATAATGCTGAATATTTCATTCTTCCTGCTACTGCACCAGTAATCAATGCTGGTGTAATCATTGCAAACATCATCTGAAATAATGCAAATGTATAAACTGAAATGCTTCCTTCTCCACTAAGTGTATCATTTGGATTCATATTATTGAAGAATACATTTTTAAAGTCTCCTATAAATCCGGCTGTATCTCCGCTAAATGATAAGGAATATCCGAATGCTACCCACATTACTACGGATATACCCATTATACCGGCACATGCCATCATTGTATTTACTACATTCTTACGTCTTACAAGTCCTCCATAAAAAAACGCAAGTCCTGGCGTCATAAAAAATACCAGTGCTGAACAAATCAGCATAAATCCATTACTACCGAAGTCCATATAAATTTCCTCCTTAAAATATAAAAATATATTTATATAAAAACAAAAAGACGTCCGAAATCACATGATTTCGAACGTCTTTGTTCAATATGGCTCCTCCAGTTGGACTCGAACCAACGACCCTGCGGTTAACAGCCGCATGCTCTACCGACTGAGCTATAGAGGAATATGTTGCGAAGCTTTGCTTCGCAGTATCGGCATCGTCCAATTTTCCCAGGTCGTCACCAACCAAGTATCGTAGGCGCTAAAGAGCTTAACTTCCGTGTTCGGAATGGGAACGGGTGGAACCTCTTTGCCATTAACACCGATTAACTATAAGAAAAATGTAACAGGGTGACCCGTACCAGAATCGAACTGGTGTTGCCGCCGTGAGAGGGCGGAG
>JAFTWL010000014.1 GCA_017465305.1 Ruminococcus sp.
ATTGCAGTTGCAGCATAACCGCCAAGAATAACATAAATAGCTGTAATGATAGCCATAGCTATAATAATAATCTTATAAGCTTCAGCAGATTCTATATTAAAAGCCATGTTAAATAAACGTGAAAGGCCATTATAAACTGAAGCAGTATAAGGAATTAAAAAGACAAAAACAATAAAAGCTGATGCTATTTTCAAACTTTTAGATTTAAATCTCTTTTCAAAAAATTCTGGCATTGTTTTTGCATTGAGATGATTGCTCATAATTCTTGTTCTTTTTCCAAGTACAATCCATGCAAGTGCGCTTCCTAAGATAGCATTTCCTATACCAATCCAGGTTGAAGATACGCCATAGCTCCAACCAAACTGACCAGCATATCCAATAAATACAACAGCAGAGAAATATGAGGTTCCATATGCAAATGCTGTAAGCCATGAACCAACATTTCTTCCGCCAAGGACAAAATCATTTACTGATTTTGTTTTACGTGAGGTATAGATACCAATGCCCATCATGATTGCGATGTACACAAGAATCATACCAAGAGTGAGTGCTGTTTTCATATATCAAACTCCTTTTAATAAAACTTGTATGTTGAATATTAAACATACTTTGATATTATACTTTAAATATTGTATTATGTCAACTATATTTGTTGATTTTAACTAAAAAATATTATTTTATAGATAATATTGCAGATAATAAAGGAAAATTTAATAATAAATAAATTTTAAATTTTGTATATTTATATATGTAACCGCATATAGTGCAATATCATAAATAAAAGGAGAAGTTTTATGGATAGTAAAATAGACAGTAAGGAAAATATATTTTCTATATCAGAAGATAAAGAAAAAGAAACAAATATTAATAATGACATTTCTGAAAATACAGAAAAAAATACAGAACAAGAAGGTGTTTTTGTCACTACTACAAAAATAAAAAAGCAAAAGAGTGATGATGTTTTTATGACGCAATGTATACTTTGTGTTGTATTAGTATTTTCTATTTTTGTAATACATTGGATTGATTCTGATTTTCAGGAAAAAATATTATCAATATATAATACTCATTTACATGCTCCAGCTGAAAATGTAATTATGGAGTTTGTAGAAAAAATAGAATCATGGTTTAAAAAGTGATTTGCATTTGGATTAAATCTGTACAATTTCAGATTTCATTTAGTTTTTTAGCAGTTTGGTCACTCCTTTTAATAATAAATGATACTACTTTTTTAATATCATCATTTTTAGCTTGCTTTCTCCATGAAGTTGGGCATTTAATGGCTATGTTAGTTTTAGGTCAGAAAATACGTACAGTGTCTTTTTATGGAATGGGAATACGTATATGTCCTGAACATATGTTATATAGTTTTTTATCTGATATATTGGTTCTTATATCAGGGCCTGCTGTTAATTTAATTACAGGTGGAATTTTGTATTTTTTCACAGGAAATATTGAGCTTTCCGGATTGCATATAATACTTGGCACTTTCAATCTTCTTCCATATCGCAATTTAGATGGAGGAGCAATATTACATATAATTTTATCATACTTTATAATAGATGAAAAAACTGTAGAACGAATTATGCTTATAATATGTATCATTTTTTCAATCTTAGTTTTAATAATAAGCATTTATAATAAAATTTTTAATATAACATTTTATGCTGTTCTTATATATCTTATTTTTTCAGAATGCTTTAAAATAAATTGAAATAAAATTAAATTTAAAGTAGCATATATAACTTGACAATGATATAAAATTATGTTATACTAAGGAATAATTTAGAAATATATAATTAAAGTAATAATTATATATTCGCTATTAAAAAGAGAAAGGAATGAGAAAAATAAATATTCTCTCAAAAATAGAGCCACTATTATTACAAGTACAAAAGCCTGCTCAATATATAGGTGGTGAACTAGGAAGCGTATATAAAAATAAAGAAGAAGTAGACGTTCGTTTTGCATTTTGTTTTCCAGACACATATGAAATAGGAATGTCGCATTTAGGAATGAAGATTTTGTACAGTTTGAAAAACGCATGTAAAAATTTTTGGTGTGAAAGAGTATTTGCACCTGATACAGATTTTGAAATTTTAATGAGAAAAAATAATATACCATTATTCGCACTTGAGAGTCTGGAGCCTGTAGCAGAATTTGATATCATAGGTTTTACATTACAATATGAACTTTCGTATACTAATATTTTAAATATGCTTGATTTGGCTGGAATACCTGTTTTTGCAGGAGATAGAGATGATAAATTATCTCCTATAATAGTTGCAGGTGGACCTTGCGTATGTAATCCAGAGCCGTTAGCAGATTTTTTTGATTTATTTATTTTAGGAGAAGGTGAAGAAGTAAATATTGAACTTATGAACCTTTATGCTGAAATGAAGAAAAAGAATTCTACGAAAAAGCAGTTTTTAAAAGAAGCATCAAAAATTCAAGGTATATATGTACCGTCATTTTATGATGTTTCATATAAAGACGATGGAACTATCTCTTCTGTAACGCCTAAAGAAGAAGCTCCTGCTATTATAAAGAAAAGAATAATTTCTGATTTTGATAATGTATTTTATCCAGACACATTCATAGTACCATATACTGATATTGTACATGACAGAGCTGTAACTGAGGTATTACGTGGATGTATAAGAGGATGTAGATTCTGTCAGGCAGGATTTATTTACAGACCTTTCAGAGAAAAATCAGCAGATACAGTTTGTCAGCAATCTAAAAATTTATGTGAAAACACAGGATATGATGAATTATCATTATCATCTTTAAGTACAAGTGACCATAGTGAAATTGACCCTATGCTTACAAAGCTATTAACATATACAGAAAATTCAAAAATACATTTATCTTTACCATCACTTAGAGTTGATAATTTTTCAGAATCTTTAATGGAGAAAATAAAAAGTGTAAGAAAAGGCGGATTAACATTTGCACCTGAAGCAGGAACTCAACGTTTAAGAGATGTTATAAATAAAAATGTAACAGAAAACGAAATTAGAAATACTGTACAAATAGCATTTTCAGGTGGATATTTTAATGTAAAACTTTATTTTATGATGGGGCTTCCAACGGAAACAGACGAAGATATTGCTGGAATCGCACATCTTGCTGATGAGATAGTAAATATGTATTTCCAGAGTGCTAATCGTCCTAAGGGAAAAATGGTTCAGGTATCAATAAGCGTAGCAACGTTTGTTCCAAAGCCATTTACACCGTTTCAATGGGAACCACAGGCTACAGAAGAAGAGGTAAATCATAAACAGGAGCATCTGCTTGCAAGCATTCAGCCACGAAATGCAAAACGTATAAAAGTTAGCTGGCATGATTTTAAAATCAGTCAGCTTGAAGCGGTTTTAGCCAGAGGTGATAGAAAGCTTGGAAAAGTTATTTATGAAGCATGGAAAAATGGTGCTAAGTTTGATAGCTGGAGTGATAGATTTAAATGGGAATACTGGAAGAAAGCTTTTTTAGATACTAATATATCCCCTGAATTTTATGCGAGCAGAAAAAGAGAACTATCAGAAATATTGCCATGGGATCATCTTGATTATTATATAAGTAAGGCATTTTTGAAAAGAGAACTTAATCGTGCAGAGCAGGCTAAGACAACGTCTAATTGCAGACAAGCATGTTCAGGATGTGGAGTAAATAAATCTGTAGGGAGGGAATGTTTTTGAAGTATTCTATCAGAATAAAGTTCGCTAAAAAAGGACGAGCTAAGTATATTTCCCATTTAGATTTATTGAGATGTATACAAAGAGCAGTAAGAAGAATAAAACTTCCTATAGCTTATAGTAATGGATTTCATCCACATATGCAGATTGTATTTATAGCAGCATTATCACTTGGCTTTGAAAGTGAAACAGAAATAGTAGAAATACAATTAACTGAACAACTTGATTTGCAAGATATATATAATTTGATGAAATCTACAATGCCAGAAGGTTTAGAAATTTTAGATGTTTATTATCCTGTAAATAAATTAAATGAATTAGGATTTGCTGATTATTCTGTTTTTATAAATAGTGAAAATCCTGATTTACTTTTAAATCAATGGAAAGAGTTTTTATTAAAACCTGAAATTATAGTAGAAAAAAAATCAAAGCGAAGTGTTAAGATGGTAGATATTTTGCCACAAATTATATGTATTGATGCTATTATAAAAAATAATAGACTTAATTTAATATTAAGGCTTCCAACGAGCAATAGTGGTAGTTTAAATCCGACTTTAGTTATTGAAACTTTCTTTAATTACAATGAAATAATTGAAAGAAATTCTGCTATTTGTCGAATGAAATTTCTCACAATAGAAAAAAAAGAATTTTTTTGAAAAAAACACTTGCATTTTTCTGTAAAGTATGGTATGATAATAAAGCATTTGAAATCC
>JAFTWL010000143.1 GCA_017465305.1 Ruminococcus sp.
AACTTTACCGCCCCCTGAGGGGGTCAGTATTGCTAAAAAATAAATGTAGCTTAAAATTCAGGGGGGATTTGCCTGCGGAGGCTCTCCGCCAAGCTGAAGCCAACTTGACCGCTGTCCGCCCCCAGATTTTATGATACTGTTATCAGTAAAAAAACTTTCCCCCTCACGGGGGTGGGAAACAAAATTTATTTTTAGATAAATATAAACATAACTTTACCGCCCCCAATCACGGGGGCAATTTTGGATAAATTTTATCTACAAATATAATTAAAATAAAAGGAAAGCCACCCCCGTGAGGGGGAAAGCTTTCCGTGAAATAAATAACAGTATCGTAACGGCTGGGGGCGGATTGTCAGCACGGACTCCGTGCCCCCTTGAGGGGGAAGGCTTTCCGTGAAATAAATAACAGTATCGTAACGGCTGTGAGAGGATTGTCGGCACAGACTCCGTGCTATAGTTCAATTTTTCCGTAAAGACCTGCGTTTACGTCATCTTCTGGTCTTGGCTTGCGATAATCCTTTTCAAAGCTTGTCTTCATACTATCAAAACTGCTTTTTTTAAATTCCTCAGGTCTTCTTTCCCTGTATGGCTTCTTTCCTCTGTTATTCTGATTTCTGTTATTTCCATTCTTAGTATACTTCTTTGTAGAAGAAATTACAACCTTTCTATGCGGGTCTTCTCCTACACTCTTTGAAGATATATTCTCAAATTCAGAAACCTTTGAGTGAATTATACGTCTTTCATATGGATTCATAGCTTCCAATGTTATAGCTCTGCCTGTACGAAGTACCTGCTTTACCATCTTTTCTGCATATCTTTCGAGAGTAACTTTACGCTTTGCTCTGTATCCACTACTGTCAAGCATTATACGACAGTAATCTTCTTCAGTTCTGTTTGCAACAATAGATGCAAGATACTGAACTGCGTCAAGTGTTTCTCCTCTGTGTCCTATAATATCCCCGTTATTCTTCTTGCTATTTACATTGAGAATAAGACCATTTTCTGTGTCTTTTTCCTCTATGGATGCCTCTACTCCCATCTTTGCATAAACATTTATTATATATGCTTTTGCTCTTTCAAGGGATTTTCTTATATTATCTTCTGAATTATTTTTATCTTCCTGAACCTGAACTTCTTCAATAATGATTTCAGAACTCTCAGAACTTTCAATATTACTTACAGTGTCATTTTCTTTATAAGATACTGACTTTTCCTCGTATATTGGTTCTTCAACCGTTTCTGCTGATTCTGATGTCTTAGTTTCAGAAGCTTTTTCCTCTGTATCCTTATTATTTTCATCAATGGCATTATCAGGAGTTTCAATTGGTTCATAGACGGCTTCAACTGTTACTTTAGAGCTGAAAAGACCCTTTTTTTGTTCTAATATTCTAAAAACTATATAGTCTTCTGATACTCCAAAAGTTTCAACAGCCATCTTCTTTGCATCTTCAAGTTTTTTAGCTGTAAAAATTTCTGTCATTGCTTTTATCATATCACTTATTATATTTCTTTTATTTATATAAATAATTATATTTTAAGAAACTTTACTAAGCAATATTTCCTCCCTCTTCATAAAAATTAATCTATTTTCTATTTTTTATTTGTCTTATTATTTGTTTTATCGTCATCATCTGGAACAGATTCACCGTATTTCTCAGCCATTCTTTTTCTGGCTTCATTTAATATCTGTCGGTTATACGCTGAAAGTTCCTGCTTTGACATGTCTTTTATGTCATCGTCATATCTTGCACGTTTTGCACTTGCTGAATCCTGCTGCATTGCATTATTTTGTTCAAGCATACGCTGTGTGAAGCTCTTCTTGCCGTTTGCATATTTCTTTTTCATCTTTTCGTTTTCTTTTTCAAGTATTTTAGCTGAACGCTCAGGAGTAAAGTAAAGATTTAATCCAATTGTCTGAATTAAAGAGAATAAAGAAGAACAAATCCAGTAGAAACCTACACCAGCAGGTACCTGATAAGCAAACCATATTGAAAATATAGGCATAAAGTAAAGCATTACATTTGCACAGCCCATACTTGGCATAGAAGGATTACGTTTTTTCTGAACAATCTGCATGTAAATTGTCATTACAAGCTGAATGACACCTGAAAGAATAGGTATAAGCCATAATATTATGCTTGCTCTGTCCCATACATCTGGTTTAAAATCAGGTGTTACGCCTAAATTTACTCCGAAAAGAGAAAATTTATCTAAAAATTCGCTTACCTGAGATGTATCAAAACCTGAAATATTGTCGAATGCTGACGGGTTTTCCCTGAATGCAGACATTACTCCAAGTTCTTCACGCAAGCCTGTTCCCTGCTTTGCAATCTCAGGAAACTTGTCCTGCAATATAGTTACAGCACTGCTTACAACATTTTTTGAATATCTTAAAATATGTGTAAGCGGTTTATATACAACGTCGAGTACTCCGAAAAGTATGAAGAACTGTAAAAACATTGGCAGACATGAAGCACTTGGATTTACATTTTCATCCTGATATAACTGCATCTGTGCCTGCTGTAGCTTTTGCGGGTCATCTTTATATTTCTTTTTTAGCTTTTCAAGTTTCGGAGATAAACTCTGCGTTTTTATTGTATTTTTCTGCTGTTTATATGATATTGGAAACAGCAGTATTTTTGTAAATATTGTAAAAAGCAGAATAGCCACACCATAATTTTTAACGAGGTCATATATAACTTTCATGACCCAGCCGAACGGTGTTCCGAGCAAATCGTATAAAAACATCATTGGTTGTTGGTTCCTTTCTTTTCTTGTTCAATTTCATTTACACAGTATTTTCCTAAAGGCTTTTTATTTTTTTTAAGCATTTTAAAAGAAAACTGTTCTGGAACGTAATCGAATCCACCTGGACTCCAAGGGTTGCATCTTAATATTCTTCTGACTGCAAGGAAACCGCCTTTTACAGCACCGAAGCGATTTACTGCCTGAAGTGCATAGAGACTGCATGTCGGATAATATCGACAGCATGGCGGTTTCAGAGGTGATATAAATTTCCGATAGAATCGAATTAACAGGAGCATCAGCCATCTCATGATTTGTTATCACTTCCATTGCCTATAGCACGCATAATTCTTCGTATTCCTGTAGTTTTTAGATAATTGCTAATATCGTATGACTTAGCATTTATTATACTTGAGCGAGCTACAATAACAATATCTATGCCTTTTGGCATAAGCTCTTCTGTTTCACGATAGGCCTGACGGATAATACGTTTTGCACGGTTTCGGCAAACTGCGTTTCCGACTTTTTTTCCGGCAGTTATTCCGAACCGGTTTAAGCCTAATCGATTTTTCCTGACATATATTATTATATTAGGGGAAACTATTGCCTTCCCTCTCTTATACAGGGCAAGAAAAATTTTATTCTGGTTCAGAATTACAGTATTTTGCATACAATTCCTTTCTTTCTGGAAAGGTTTAAAGGAGCTGAAGTTTTACAAATTTAAATAAAAATATAAATGAATAAAACAAAAGACCACAAAAGTTTGTGGTCTGACTCGTTAGTGGGTAAGTCTTGCTCTGCCCTTTGCTCTTCTACGAGCTAAAACCTTTCTGCCGTTAGCAGTTGCCATTCTTTTTCTAAATCCATGTTCCTTTTTTCTGTGGATTTTCTTAGGCTGATATGTTCTCTTCACAAGAATAACCTCCTTTCATACTATAAGAAAAGCTGGGTATAGTTGCAGCCTAATTACTGCAAACACCTTTTCCTTTTTATTATATATTAAACTTTTTAACTTGTCAAGTACTTTTTTTAAAAAGTTCAAGCTGAATCACAAGCTGAGCCACAAGCTGAACCAGCTTGACCGCTGTCCGCCCCCAGCCTTTACGATACTATTATCTGTTACAAAACTTTCCCCCTCACGGGGGTGGGAAACAAAATTTAAATTTTAAACAAAAATAATTAAAATGAAAGTTATTTATAAACTTTTTAAAAAGATAAAATTATATTTTTTCAATAAAGCTTTTTTGGTGCAGCAATTTTCTCGAAAAATGCTGCCGGAGCTCGAGGCAGAGCCTCGAATATATCTCGAATATATAATAATATATAATAAAATTCAATTTTCAATATTGCTTTTTTAATTAAAATATGATATACTATAATAGTATAATCTTTTACCACGAAATATAAGCTGTTTTATTGTGATTATATACAAATAATCAGTTTATATTATAAGCTGATTGTACAAATTTTCAACACATAAACTGTAACTTTAGAAGTGTTTGATTGTGATTTTATACATACTGAAATACATACAAATACTTCTACTGATACAGCTTACAAATGAAAAATTAAGGGGGACGAAGAAATTGCTAAAAAACTATAAGACAGAAATTTTTCCAACCCCTGAACAGAAGCAAATCATTCACAAAACAATTGGTGTATGCAGATATGTCTATAATTTTTATCTGGCACACAATAAAGAAATTTATGAGAAAGAAGAAAGATTTGTTTCAGGATATGACTTCTCAAAATGGCTGAACAATGAGTATCTTCCTCAAAATCCAGAAACGCATATCATAAAAAGCGGTTCTGTTTCTATGAAAGCAGGAAGATATTATGTTTCTGTTCTGGTTGAAGAACCTGAAACAGAAAAACCTGTTCTGAATAATTTCGGAATTGGCATTGACTTAGGTATAAAAAATTTGGCGATATGTTCAAATGGAAAGACCTATAAAAATATCAACAAATCTGTCCATATCAGAAAAATTGAAAAAAGTCTGAAACGACAGCAGAGAAAACTTTCGAGGAAATACGAAAGTCTGAAAAAATTATCAAATCAATTGAAAGGAGTAGCTACCCGACAGAATATCCAAAAGCAAAAGCTGAAAGTACAAAAACTTCATCACAGACTTGACTGTATCAGAACTGATTATATAAATAAAGTGATTTCTGAACTGGTGAAAACCAAGCCGGAGTGGATAACCCTTGAAAATCTGAACATTAAGGGCATGATGAAGAACAGACATCTTTCAAAAGCAATTGCACAGCAGAAATTCTTTGAGTTCAGAACAAAGATAACTGCAAAATGCAAGGAATATGGCATTGAATTAAGATTCGTTGACAGATTCTTCCCATCAAGCAAAACCTGTCATAATTGTGGCTGCATAAAATCTGATTTGAAATTATCAGATAGAATTTATGCCTGTTCAGAATGTGGATATACAGCAGACAGGGA
>JAFTWL010000144.1 GCA_017465305.1 Ruminococcus sp.
CCCCAAAGAACAAAGTTCCAGCTTGCCCCATGCCACAATCCTGTAAACGCCCAAACTATAAATGTATTTCTTATCATTTTAGCTTTACTGCAACGACTTCCGCCTAATGGGAAATATAAATAATTCTTAAACCATCTTCCCAATGTCATATGCCAGCGTCTCCAGAACTCTGAAATAGAACCTGATATGTATGGATGATTGAAGTTTTGCGGAATAGTAAAGCCTATCATCTTTCCAAGTCCCATCGCCATCAATGAATAACCGGCAAAATCAAAATAAATCTGAAAACTATATGCAAATGCTCCAAGCCATGCATAAGGTGATGATATACTTTCATATCCATATCGTGACATTCCTGCCCAAAGAGTTCCCATAGGATTAGCAAGAAGTACTTTTGAACCTAATCCTATTATAAATGTTTTTAATCCATCTTCTAATGATAAAATTGATATTTTCTTTGTTCTGAGTTCCATAGCCTGCTCAGAATATTGAATTATAGGTCCCATTGTAATTCGTGGAAACATACATAAATATGTTCCGAGATTTACTATATTATATACTGCCTTTTGTTTTCCCATATAAACATCTGCTATATATGAAACTATCTGAAATACATAAAAACTAATTCCTAAAGGTGATACAATATTAACTTTAGGCAAACTACCTATAGAAAATGTATTTAGTAATATATTTATATTTTCAATCAGGAAATTAGTATATTTAAAGAAAACTAACATCCCAAAATTGAAAATCATTGCTATAACAAACCACATTTTCCTCTTTGAAGGATATTGACTATTATCTCCTATTGCCCGCCCTAATAAATAATTAACAAGAAGCGAACCTATAAGAAGAAATGTATAATACTTATCTCCTAAAGCATAAAAAACAATACTTCCTGTTAAGAGAACCGCATTTTTAAACTTTGCCGGTGTAAAATAATAGGCTATCAAGAAAATCGGAAGAAACGTAAAAATAAAATTTATACTACTAAACACCATACGAACCATTCTCTCCTATAATCAAAATATAAAATCAAATCTATTTAAAATGGTCATAACTATAATAAATCAAATTAATTTTTTGTCATACCACATTACCATAATAATATATATAAATCTGCCTTCTCCACAAAAACAAAATAACATATATTATTATACCTAATTTTCATCTAACTGTCAAGCTATTTAATTGTTTTATGATGAAAAAGCTTTTTAATATAAATTTAAGTATTTTAAATATATAAAATTTAGTTAAAAAATAAAGTCTGCACTGAAAAAATAAATCAATGCAGGCTTCATTTATACTAAATAATTATTCTTCAGAATTTGCAGATACAATTACTTCTGCTACAAGATTCGATGGCAACTGCTCATATCTTAAAGGAGTTAAAGAAAATACACCCTGTCCTTGTGTCATCTGACGCAATAATAAAGCAAAATCAGACATTTCACGCATAGGTACTTCAGCAACTACCTCTGTCATTCCTTTTTCAGAAGATGGATTCATACCAAGTACTCTTCCCCTGCGTTTATTAAGCTCACCCATAATATCACCTGTATTATCATCAGGAACACTTACTAATAAATTTCCTATTGGCTCGAGCAATGCTGGTTCAGCAATTTTCATTCCCTCTTTATATGCCAAAGAAGCTGCTGTTTTAAATGACATTTCTGAAGAGTCTACTGGATGATAAGAACCATCTACAAGAATCGCTTTAAGTCCTACTACAGGGAAACCTGCAAGTACACCCTTCTTAACTGAATCCTGCAATCCTTTTTCAACTGCTGGAAAGAAATTTTTAGGAACTGCACCACCAAAAATCTTTTCTTCAAATACTAATGTATCAGATAAGCATGGTTCAAATTCAATCCACACATCGCCGTACTGACCATGTCCGCCTGATTGCTTTTTATATCTTCCCTGTACTTTTACTTTTTTACGAATTGTTTCACGATAAGCAATTTTTGGAACATTCAATAAAACATTAACACCAAAATCAGACTGTAAACGAGAAACTACAGCATTTATATGCTGTTCACCAAGTCCGCTTAAAATCTGTTCTTTTGTGAGTTCATCCTGCTTATAAGTGATAGTTTTATCTTCTTCTAAAAGTTTCTGCATAGCAGAAGATATTTTTGCTTCTTCTCCTCTTGACGCAGGTTTTACAGCCATAGAGTAACATGGATTCGGATAATCTGGTGATACAAACTTCACTAAACGAGATGAGCTGCAAAGCGTATCATTTGTGGAGGCATTAAGCTTCGTAGCTGCAACAATATCACCACATAATGCTTCTGATATCTCTATTTGCTTTTTTCCACATAAATAATATAATTTTCCTATTTTTTCAGTTGTTCCATCATTTGAATTTACAACATCCATGCCTGATATTAATTTACCAGAACAAACTTTTATAAATGAAAGTTTACCCACAAATGGGTCTGCCATAGTCTTAAATACAACTGCACAAAGCGGGTCTTGTTCTGTACATGATATTTCTTCTAATTCATCATCAGAATTTAAAACTGTCTGTGTTGTTTCAGCTGATGGAATCAATAAATCCATTTCTTTACAAAGCATATCAACACCTGCAAGTGTAAGAGATGAAACACATGTTACTGGTGTAATAATTCCTTCTCTTATACCTTTATGAATTCCATCTATACGCTCCTTCTGAGTAAATGGCTCACCAGAAAAGAATTTTTCAAATAACTCTTCATCTGTTTCTGCAACGGCCTCAGAAAATGCTTCAACAAGACCGTCTATTCTATAACTCATCTTTTCTGAAACTTCAGCTGTTGGCATTTCTGTTTCTACAGCTACACCATTCTCATCATATCGATATGCTTTCATTTCAATTAAATTTACATATGAAACAATTTTTCTGTCAGCAATAACAGGAACTACTACAGGGCATACTGTAGGTCCAAACTCAGATTTCAATTCAGTAAGAACATTGTAAAAATTAGCGTTTTCATCATCAAGTTTAGTAACAACAAACATACGTGGCTTTTGCAATTTTACAGCTGTATTATATGCTTTATGTGTTCCTACACGCACACCTGATTTTCCTGAAACAGTAATCATTACACAATCACTTGCATAAATTCCCTCTGTCATTTCTCCTGCAAAATCAAACATTCCCGGAGTATCTAATAAATTAACTTTTAAATTTTCATTTTCAATAGATGCCACTGTTGTATAAACAGAAGATTTTCTTTTTATTTCTTCAGCTGTATAATCAGAAACTGTATTACCATCAGCAACTTTTCCAAATCTCTCTGTTATTTTTTTCTGATATAATAAAGCTTCAAAAAGTGTAGTCTTTCCCGAACCAGCATGTCCGGCTAATGCAATATTTTTTATTGTTGCTTTTGCTTCACTCATAAATATTCGCTCCAATTCAATTTAGTTTAATTTATTTTATAATCTATAGTGAATATATACAACGCAGTTCAACTGCTTAAATATAATTATATACTATTTCACGAAAAAATGCAATATATTTTTGAAAAAAAATAAAAAAAATCAGAAATTATTTTGTAAAGCTAAATTATATGAAAAACGCTGATAAAATTTATCAGCGTTTCCATGTATGAGGAGAGAATAATACCAAAACTGGGAATAATTCTAATCTTCCTGCAATCATATCAAACATTAAAATCCATTTAGAAGGTTCAGAAAAAATGCCAAAATTAGATGATGGACCTGCTTGTCCAAACCCAGGTCCTACATTACTTAACGCTGCAATAACAGAAGAAAAATTAGTTAAGAAATCATAATTATCTAATGATATTATAATACAAGAAATAATAAATAAAAAAACATAAAAAATCATATATAGATTAACTGTTTGCACTGTATCTTTAGATATGGTTTTTCCATCCATTTCTGTATGACGCACCTGATTAGGATGAATCATCTTTTTTATTCCGTTTCTCATTCCTTTAATTAAAATTAAAAAACGTGATATTTTAATGCCTCCGCTTGTACTTCCTGCACAAGCCCCTGTAAGCATTAACAATAATAAAAGTGTTCTTGAAAATTCAGTCCATGTATTAAAATCTACTGTTGAATAACCTGTTGTTGTAATTAAAGATACAACTGTAAATGAAATATGTTTTATGGCTTCTGAAACACTTGAAAAAGTATCTCCTATATTCCAGAAAATCAGTGCTGTTATAACAGCTATCAAGATAAAATATATTCTTATTTCAGAGTTACAAAATATGTCTTTCCACTTGCGACATAAAATAAAAAAGTATACATTAAAATTAACTCCGAATAACGCCATAAATACTGTAACAATAATCTGCACTGAAGAGCTATAACTGGCTATACTGTCATTTAAAACTCCAAATCCACCTGTTCCAGCTGTACCAAATGTTATGCATAAGGCATCAAATAACGGCATTCTACAAATCATAAGTAAAATCAACTCAAGTATAGTCAATACTAAATACATAGAATATAAAAGCAATGCTGTTGTTTTTACCCTAGGAACAAGTTTACTTACGGATGGCCCAGGACTTTCTGCCCGCATCAAATGAATATTTTTAGCTCCTGATAGAGGTAAAAAGGCCATTATAAATACAAGTACACCCATTCCACCTATCCAATGAGTAAAAC
>JAFTWL010000145.1 GCA_017465305.1 Ruminococcus sp.
ATCAGAGAGCATCATCACTCTGTCACCAGTACGATATACTCTTTCTTCCAACCCATTATTAAGAATTATAAATTTATCAGAAGTCACATCAGGGTTATTAAGATACTCTTTAGCTAAACCTATACCGCCGATGCAAAGCTCGCCTATCATATTTGAAGGAAGTATATTTCTGTACTCATCAATGACATACAATGATGTGTTTGATATAGCCCTTCCTATCGGAATCATATTCTGTTTGTAATCAAGATGGTTTATTTCATAGTATGTAGATACTACAGCTGCTTCAGTAGGTCCATAAGCATTAATAAGATGTCCAGCTCCTAATGCATCAAAAGCTTTCTTAATATGCATGAACGACAATGCCTCACCACCGATATAAATTTTATCAACAGATTTCAAACAGTTCACATCATAATCAACAAGCATATTGAAAATTGCAGTGATAATCAAAGCTTTTGTAATATGCTGTTCACGGATAAGTTCAGCAAATTTCGACATTTCAAGAAGTATATTTTTTGGAACAATCACAAGTGTTGCACCATTAAGCAATGCACCAAATATATTAAATACTGATGCATCAAATGTATAATTTGACATTTGCAGTACTTTATCACCAGGAAGTGCATTGAAATAATTTGTATTCATTACTGTTCTGACAATACTCTTTCCACATATAATAACGCCTTTAGGTTTACCTGTCGAACCAGAGGTATATATAATATATGCTTCATCATTACCATTTAAACTGTCAGAAGAAACAAAAGTATAGTTATCATTCATAACTGATTCTATTTCAGTATCTCTAATGATAAATTTTTGCATACCTTCATCGACAGAATTACCATACATCTCCTGAGTAATTATAAGTTTTGCAGAACTATCATGCATTATATATGAAATTCGATCAGTAGGATAATCACAATCCATAGGAATATATGCTGCACCAACTTTAAGCACTGAGAGAATAGCAACAATCTGCATAATTCCTTCTTCAATAAGTAAACCTGCTCTGTCACCGACCTTCAATCCAGCTTCTGTAAGCTTCACAGCAAGATAATTTGACATACTTTCAAGTTGTGCATATGTATACTGTTTATTTCGCCATACAACTGCTGTATTTAAAGCATTTCTCTGAACACATAATCGATAAAGTGAAGCAACACTCTCATTATATGGTATCTCTGTATATGTCTGATTAAGTTTGTTAAGCCATAATTGATCACTTTCAGTCATAAGGGAAAAGTTTTTCATATTTTGAACTTCACCATAGACAAGCTGTTTTATTGTACTTATCAAACGTTCTCCAAAAAGATGTATTGATTCATCACAGAATAAATCTGTACGATATTCAATATCGGCCTGATAATTGCCGTTTGATTCAATAATTGTAAGAGTGAAATCATATTTTGCAGACACAGTTTCTGGAACACATGGGGTAAGTTTAAGTCCATCTATTTTAAATTCATCAGTTCCAATGCTGACATAGTTCATTATAAAATCAAAAAGCGGATTTTCACTGCTATGATTGTTTATTTTTAATTGGTCGACCAGCATATCAAATTGACAATCCTGTGCATCAAGTGCACTGAACATTTTTCCTCTGATATATTCCAAGAAATCATCAGCAGTTGCTGCGTCATTAATTTTCACTCTTATTGGAAGAGTATTTACAAACATACCTATTATGTCATTTAGAGATTCATTTTTTCTACCTGAAAATGCCGTACCGATAATAAAATCTTTTTTGCCAGTATATTTCCATAACAGCATATTGAAAGCTGTCATCATAAGAATGTAGCCTGTTATATGTTTATTTTTAATCCAATTAGAAATATCAGTACACAAATCAGCATCAAACACAAAACTCTGTATTTTTCCTGTCATTGATGAATTATTTGTTTTAGGATAGTCATATGGGAAATCCAAAGTCGGAATATCATCAGATAGTTCATTTTTCCAGTATTCAAGTTGTCTGTTAATTTCTCCGTTTTCGATAAGCTTATTCTGCCATGCAGCAAAATCAACATATCTCAAATTTTTGTCAGCGAGTTTTTTGCCAGAATAAAGTATAGAGAAATCATTCATAAGCACTGCCATAGAACTTTGGTCAGCAATAATATGATGCATATCCACAACCATGTAATGTTCTGTATCACTTATACTGATAAACTTAACACGCATTAGTGGAGCTTCTGAAAGATTAAATGGCTTTATAGCATTTTTTATTGCGAATTTAATACAATCAGGTTCACAATTTTCAAATGTTATAGCTGATTGTACATTTTCATGAATAATCTGTACTATTTCATCGTTGACAATTTCAAAAGATGTTCTGAATGATTCATGACGTTCAATAATTTCATCTATTACAGACTTTAATCTCTCTTTTTCAAGCTTTCCGTCCACACGATATAC
>JAFTWL010000146.1 GCA_017465305.1 Ruminococcus sp.
AAACTTAATCAATTAGTATTTGTATCCTCTGGCATCAAAATCATTTTTACCCAACCACTAACCAGATAGTCCATAATTATACTCATATGCTGCAAAGCTTTTTTCTCATCTGATTCATGTGTTAGCAAATGAACAAAAGCATCAATGCTAATATGGGTCATCCAATGCATCATATATGAATTTATCTGCATACCTGATGTATGCTTCGCCATATTCTTTGCATTTATCATATATTCATGCTCTATTATTTCAACAATATCATCCATAAAATTTTCAAATGCCGTTCCCTGAGCATTGGTTAACAAAAGTAAAAATGCATCTCGATTCGTGTAGAGATGATGAATTAAAAGCTGTACAAATATATCATGGTCACCATCTTTATGTACATAAACATCAAATACATTCATCAGCTCTGAATCTTCTGTGAAATGATTTTTCAATATTTCAAATAGCTCATGTAAAGGTCTCTCTACAATAGAACGAAATAAATCTTCTTTATCTTTAAAAAAGAAATACAATGCACCCGTTGTAACACCAGCATTTGCACAAATTTTACGCAAAGATGCTTTAGCATATCCCTTTTCCATAAATTCAGATTTTGCACTGGCAATCAATTTTTCTTTTGTTTCATTATCTGCTCCCATATTTCCACCTCAAAGAATAACAATGTTACGTAACAATGTTATTGTATCACAAATTTTAAAACTTGTCAAGAGTTATTTATAAAAATAAAAGTGAGTTTTATTATAAATAACAAAACTCACTTTAACTTACTTTTGATAATTGTATTGAATTTAACTGCTTTTTCTGAAATTATTATCTGTAAGAATCCTTGCAAAAATTAAACCTAATTGAAGCGACAAAATAATAAGAATTGCTTTTGAAACCCATAATGCTCCTGTTGCAATATCGTTAATAGCAATAAAATATATAGCCTTATACATATACATTCCTGGAACCATTATAACAATCGATGGTACAGTAAGAGTGATTCTTGGATATCCTATTTTCTTCTTTATAGCAGAAGCAAATAGACCAGCTAATAAAGCACCTATAAAAGTAGCAACACTAATAGGTATCTTAGTAAAATCAATTAATTCAAGTCTTATTGTATTTACAAACATGCCAATAATACCTGATACAAGAGCCATCTTTCTTGTACTGTTAAACATAAGTGAAAAACAGTAAACACCACAAAAACTTGCTATAAGCCGTAATAATAAGTGAAGAACAGGATTAATTGTTAATTCAGCAAATTCAGAAGGAGAAAAATTGAAAATTGAAGATGTAAGACATCCTGTTATAGTTGCCATAATTATAATTAACAAAGCATATGTAATTCGCTCCAGCCCTGAACGCAAATCAAGTTTAGCAAGGTCAATACCTCCTGTAATTAAAGGAAATCCAGGAATCACAAATAACATTGAACAAATATATCCTGCCTGATGAATCATAGGTATAGCAAATATATATTCAGCAAGTTTTATAAGCAACATATATGTACAACAAGCAGTCATAACACATACAGAAACATTTGCTAAAAGTGTTATATGACGTTCCAGCATTTTTTTACGAACATAATTTCCAATTCCTGCTCCAAAAAAAGCACATATCATCTCTATAATTCCTCCACCAAGCAAAAACGTAAATGCACAACATGCAATAGCAGAAGCAAGTGCTAAATTCCAAGCTTTATAATTTCCGGGTTTTTCTTGAATTTTATCAAGAATCCTATGAAAATGTTCCACAGAATATTTTCCCGCTTTATCATTGAATCCATCTGCAAAGTGTTCAAGAGTATTAATTTTATCTGTATTAACACTGGTTGTATTTAATGAAATAGCATTAGTATAAGTCTTTCCATTTTCAGTACAGGTATATTCTATTGAAAGAAGTCCTATATCTGCGTTGCAGATAATATTAAGTGCTCTTGCGATTTTATTCATCGAAGCTCGAACTCTCCATGCTCCTGTTCCTACTGAAAGCATCATTAATCCAACACGTCCAACAAGCGTAGCTTTTTCAGCCAGGGAAGCCTCAACTGAAGATTTACAATTTCCCGAGTCAACCATATCGTGCCATTCAATTGTCATATGTTGTTTTCTAAATTTGCTCATTGTACCCTCCTTATTATAATATTTTAATATATAAAAAATAAAATAATGATTTAAATATAATTTTGCTATTAAAGCCCATTTAATATATAATAAAATTTCCTTTATCTTATCATGTGAATTTATATGTTACATGCATAAATAGTATATCATCTTTTAAGCATAAATGCAAGTTTTTTTATATGTTTGAGACAGGAAAAAAACATTTACACATAAATTGCAGAAATGATGTTATTCTAAAAATATCTTATTCCTACTTGACAAAAACGACCTTATTTGCTATAATAAAAATAGTTTACAATGTAAACTACTTAAAAATATAATTTACAGAGAGAGGTGTCAATATTATGGAAGAATTTAATTGGATTGATATGATGGACAAAATGCAGGATATACGGCTTTTTGCCAGCCTTAACGTAAAACGTTCAAAAAAAGATGGCCTCACATCTTCTCAGGAAATAACTATTTTATCTAAAATTGTACTATCCGATGAACCTGTAACACCTATGGAGTTAACTGTAATGACGGGATTAAGTAAATCTTCAGTAAGCCGATTAATTGAACGGTTGGAAAAGAAAAAATTTATTACAAAACAATATAATTCAAAAGATAAAAGAAGCTATACTCTCCTTGGTACATTAGAAGGTAATCAAGAATTAGAAAAAACTTATCGATATTATTTAGCACCTATTTACAAGCTTCGAAGAACCCTTGGAGAAGAACGTTTTCAATCTTTAATTATCCAGATTAAAGAAGCCAATAACATGTTACAACAGGAGGTAAATAAATGACTTTTTATCAAGAACTTCAACTCAATCAAGCTGGCTCTAAAGAATACATAGCCAGCTTTAAAGAACCAAAGGAAAAACGAAAACATATTGCAATTTATTTATTTAAAATACTTATTAATATAGCATTCTGTACTGCATTTATAATATTATTTAGTATAATATTCGGTCCAAGTAACAGTATTGCAGGACTCGCAGTATTACTAAGTGTTATGGCATTCCGATTTTCTGACTTAGGAATACATACATCACATTCTGTCTTTTGTATGTTTATAATATTCGGTATTCTTGCAGTAGGTCCGAAAATATCAAATTCTGTTCCTGTTGGATGGGCTTTTTGTATTAATATTATCTGCATTTTGCTTTTAATGGTACTCGGAAGCCATAATGTAATTATGTTCAATCATTCAACATTAGTGCTTTCTTATCTTCTGCTTCAAGGATACAATGTAAGTGGTCATGAATATAAGATGCGATTGTTAGGTCTTTTGGTTGGTGCGACCATAACATCTGTTATTTTATATCATAAACACAGAAAAATAAAATATAAACGTAGTCTAAAAAACATATTTCAAGAATTCAGTTTATCTTCTACACGTACCAGATGGCAGATACGGCTTACTTTAGGAGTTTCAAGCGTATTGCTAATTGCTAATCTTTTAGGACTACCTAAAGCATATTGGATGGGAATTGCTGCAATGTCTGTTACTTTCCCCTTCAAAAACGAAATTACAGAGCGTGTAAAATTTCGTGCACTTGGAAATATTTTAGGAAGCATTCTATTTTTGATTGTATATTTTATTTTACCTGAAAGTTGGCATGGCATCATTGGCATCCTTGGAGGAATTGGTACAGGTCTTTCTGTTCACTACGGTTGGCAAACCGCCTTTAACTCTATGAGTGCAATTTCAATCGCAGCACCTATTCTTAGTATGAAATACGCAATTCTATTCAGGATTTTCAATAATATATTTAGTGCCGTTTATATATGGATATTTAATCGTATATTTGACCCTATTATAACTTTTATCAACAGTCAATTTGAAAAAATTTCTTTTTATAAAAAAATAAATAATTATTAAATTGTAAATCATAATGCTACTTTTAATTTTCAATAATTCATAAATAAAAAACAATGTTTAGCATGATTGCTATATGACATTTGCAAACTTAATAATAGCCATAGCTGTAGTAAGTTACCTACATAGGTTTTTAAATAATTTAATGCGTTATAGAATTTGTATAATCAATCAGGATTTAAGTAAATCTCCATAAAAATTTTTATTGTACACATAAACAATATGCCACCTTTTCAGAACAAATGCAAGCTTTTTATTCACATACCAGATATGCTTTTTTTAAATCCATCTTTATATCTCAGGGAAATTTTAATTGCCGTTTGCTGGATTATCAAGTACTTTACCGTTTTCATCAAAACGTGAACCATGACAAGCACAATCCCATGAATGTTCGGCTTTGTTCCATTTCAGTGCACATCCTAAATGAGGACATCGTTTTCTTGTAAATGTAAGCAAATTGGTTACTGCTTCAAAGCTATTGACAAAAAGCTGAGGTCTGAGTATGCTTCTTGACGGACTGAAAACATCTGCAAAATCATTTTCTTTTCCCTGCACCATATCACACAGAAGCTGTGCGGAAACCATTGCTCCTGTCATGCCCCATTTATTGAAGCCAGTTGCTGTAAAAAGCTGTAATGTTTTGCTAGAATACTGCCCGATATATGGAATGTCATCAAGACTCATGCAGTCCTGTGCAGCCCAATAACAATACTCTTGTGCATTCGGATAATGAACACTTGCAAACTGGCGAAGTTCTGACCAGTTGCCTCCCTTTTTGCCTGTACGATGAGCACCTCCTCCCAACAGAAGATAATTCTTAAAATTTCGAAATGAATATCCGGTTTTACTTTCATCTACGTACATTCCGCAAACATTCTGTGCATTTTCAAGTGCCAGAACATAAGAACGATGCTGATATAGCTTGAGAAAATAACTGCCATGCTTATTAATAAATGGGAAATGGGTTGTCACGACAACTGTTTTTGCTGTTATATGTCCAAAGTCCGTGATTGCTGTATTGCCACACATTTCTTTCACAAATGTATTTTCATAAATAGGCAGCTCCTCTGCAATGGCTGCGATAAATTTCAGAGGATGAAACTGTGCTTGAGATGAAAATTTTACTGCTCCAACTGTAGAAAACGGAAGCGTAATATTTTCACACAGTTCTGCCTTGTATCCAATTTTCTCAAGTGCATAGATTTCAGTTTCAAGTTTCTCTCTGTCACTGACTGAATAAACATAATTATCCTTTATTTCATAGTCACAATTGATATTTTTACAAAGTTCTTTATATGTTTCAAATGCAAGATAATTTGCTGTAAAATACTTTTGTGTTGTTTCCAAACCACTGCTTTTCAGAAGCTTATGATAAACAAGTCCATGCTGATAGGTGATTTTTGCAGTTGTATGGGATGTAGTACCCTGACAAATGCTGCCCTTTTCTACTAATATACAGTCAATTCCATTTTGTTTCAAAAAGTAAGCTGTCAGGATTCCTACAATTCCTCCGCCGATAATTAAAACATCTGTATTCACATTACCTTTCAGCTGCGGAAATTCAGGAAGCTTTATGCCTTTCTGCCATATTGATTTCATATAAATTCTCCTTATACAAAACGCTATCTGACCCCTTGTCAAATGGCGTTTATGATTATAAAGTCTAAAATAGTATGGCATGTATATTGCTATTTATTCTGTATTCTATAAAAAATAAATGCAGTCAGATAGTATCTAATCATAAAACTTCAAATAAATCTACACTACCTACAGGAAGACTTTTTATTTTCTAATCTTTTCAATTACGCAAATATGTTTCTTATTATCCTCTTTAGAAACTCTATCATAATTGATTCCCACGAGTAAAATCTCTCCAGTATAATCTTGCAAGCATTTTGCATATTTTTTCTCTTTAATTTGGTCAATTGCTGTTTCAGCAGATTGATTCCATTTCAGCTCTACAATAAATGCAGGTGTCTGACAATTTTTCCTTGGCACAAAAACTAAATCTTCAAAGCTATCACCGCCTGCCAGTTCCAAATACATCACATAGTCTTTCTTTGCAGAATAATATGCAAGTGATAGCAAACATGATAGTGAATTTTCACTGTTATACTGTATAATAGAAGTATTTTGATGATGGACTTCTTCTATAATCTCTTCAACCTTTTTTCTGCATTTGCAATGTTGCTTGTAATAATTTATCTGACTGACGAATAGATTCCATAACAGGTTCCCATCTACTATCCTCAATAGAATTGATAAATTCTCGTCGTACTTCACTGTTTAGAATCTATACTGTTTGTGTATAAAAATCATACATAAGATAACCCAAATGAGTGAGCAATGTTAATATATCATCAGCACTATTGAACGTAGTCATCAAAACTCGCCTTCAAATTTCTACATATATGAAAAAAGCAGATTCGGAAGTTTTTCTTCCAAATCTGCTTTTTACCTTGATTATTTTCGCCTTAAAATCATAACGACAGCGTTCGAATCTCATTTCAATGAGAAAATCGCCCTTTGTCATCTATGGTTTTTCAGGCACTTTTTTGCACCTAAAAACGAAAAAAAGCCCGAAATATCGAGCTTTTTCTTCGTGTCATCTATTTTGTATGACCATGATGTCATGCTCGTACAAAATAGATGACATCAAATCAGTAAGATTTTTAACCGAAATTCATCCGCTTACTTGTAACTTTTTTATGATTTGCTGATTTTTTCGATTTTGCAGAAGTGTTTTTTATTATCTTCTTTAGAATTCCTGTTATAATTGATTCCAACAAGTAAAATCTCTCCAACGTAATCTTGCAAGCACTCTGTATACTTTTTCTTTTTTATTTGATCAATTGCCGTTTCAGCAGATTGATTCCACTTCAATTCTACAATAAATGCTAGTGACTGACAGTTTTTTCTTGGAACAAATACCAGATCAGCAAATCCATCTCCACCTGCAAGTTCCCGATACATCACATAATCTTTTTTTGCAGAATAATATGCAAGGGACAATACACATGATAATGAATTTTCATTGTTATACTGTATAATAGAAGTATTCTGACGATGGATTTCTTCTACAATCTCTGCAACTTTTTCTTCCTGCATTTGTAGTGTCGCTTGCAATAATTTATCTGACTGATGAATCGCTTCCATGACTGGTTCCCATCC
>JAFTWL010000147.1 GCA_017465305.1 Ruminococcus sp.
CCTTACGTTCAATAAATGCTGTTGGATATTTATCTGTTGGGTTAAAAGAACGTTCTACTACAGCGCCAGTGATAACATTCTTATACTTTGTACGAACAAATGCAGCACCCTTTCCAGGCTTTACGTGCTGGAATTCAATAACCTGAACGACATTGCCGTCCATCTCAAAAGTAACACCGTTTCTGAAATCGCCTGCTGAAATCATAAATTTTAAACCTCCGTTTGTTTTGCCTTATAACAGGGAAATCAAAAATCATTTCCCTAAAAAAGCATGGTATATTTATTATTATACTACAAAAAATTATATTTTGCAATACCTGAAAGCAAATTTTTTTAATAATAATTATAAACGCAAAAACTAATCTATTATCTGAAGCTTTTTAGGAGCTTTTGTAAGATTTTCGCACCCATTTTCATGAACTACTACAAAATCCTCTATTCTTACTCCAAATTTATCAGGAAGATATATTCCAGGCTCTACAGTTACAACATTTCCAGACTGTAAAACAGCTAAAGATGATGGAGATGCGTTTGGAAGTTCATGTATTTCCATACCAACACCATGACCTAAAGAATGTCCGAAATTTTCTCCATATCCCTCATCAGAAATAATTCGCCTTGCTATTTCATCTATATCTTTTCCTGTCATTCCTGATTTTATTTTATTTAAACATGCTTCCTGAGCTTTAAGAACAATATTATAAATTATTTCCATATAATCTGTAGGCTTACCAATACAAACAGTTCTTGTCATATCACTGTGATATCCATCTACAACAGCACCAAAATCCATTAAAACAAAAGAATTATCCCGCACAACTGCATCAGGAGAAGGAACTCCATGTGGCATAGAAGTTCTTGAACCTGTCAGAGCAATAGTTGGAAATGATAATGATTCTGCTCCAAGTTCAAGCATTGTAAAATCAAGCTTAAGCTGAATTTCACGTTCAGTTGCTCCCACATGAATCCAGTTTAAAACTTTTTCCAAAGCTGTTTCAGCAAGTCGCTGTGCTTCACGAATACAATTTATCTCTCTTTCAGATTTTATAATTCTACAATCATCAATTAAATTACTTAATGCATTGTCAACAACTAAATTAATATCTTCTTCTAATCTCTCTTCAAGCTGTGAAAGTTCATAGAGAGTCATCATCTTAGACTCTATTGCAAGTGTTTTAGCATTATGCTGCTGCATTAAAGAAGAAATTTGAGTATATAAGTTTCTTTGCTCTATAACAGTAAAATCCTTTACACACTTCATAGCTTTTTCAATGTATCTGAAATCTATTATAAAATAAAAAGCATCCCTGAAACATAAAACTGTTCCAGCTGATGATGACATTCCTGTAAAATATCTTCTGTTAATATCTGATGTTATAAGAACAGCATCTATTGTATCAGGAATCATTGACATCAAACGTTCTATATTTTTCATATATACTGCCTCACATCATTGCAAATTGCTGTAAAGCTAAGAAATAGCTATTTATTCCAAACCCAGCAATTGTTCCAATACAAACAGGACTTATCACAGAATTTGAACGAAATCCTTCACGTGCATGAATATTACTTATATGAACCTCTATACATGGTATACGAATATCTTTTATTGCATCATGAATGGCATAGCTGTAATGAGTATATGCTCCAGCATTTATTATAACACCATCAAACACAGTTCTTGCACTATGTAACTTATCTATAATTGCACCTTCATGATTCGACTGAAAAATTTCACATTCAAGTCCAAGTGCGTCAGCTCTGTCCATCATCATTGTATTTAATTCTGAAAAACTTGTACTGCCATATACACCTGGTTCTCTTTCACCAAGTAAATTTAAGTTTGGACCATGAATAACTAATATCTTTTTCATAACAGCAATTTCCTTTCTTATTATTACAGCTTTATTTTTAAGTATTTTATATCAATTTTTACTTTCACCGTAGATTTTACGTGGAAGAAACGGTATTTCCATACGACGTTTAAAACGAAAGAATCTTGTCTTTTCATGTTCAATAGGAAAAACAAATATACATTTTAATCGTTTTAAATTAGCTCCAAGCACGTCTGTATAAATCTGGTCTCCAACAACAGCTAATGATGACCAAGGAAGATTCATTATTTTTTTAGCGTTTCTGAATCCCTTTGCTAATGGCTTTTTCCCTTCACATACAAAATCAAGTCCCAAAAGGTCTGCAAATGGTTTAACACGAGGCGGATGATTATTTGATACTATGCACATTTTTATTCCATTTTCTTTCATGCAGGCAATCCATTCAGTAACGCCATCAGCAGGTCGTGGATTATCATGCGTTGTCAAAGTATTATCCAAGTCCAAGAGCAGCCCTTTTATTTTAAGAGCAGAAAGCATCTGTGGTGTAATATCACATACAGACCGCAGTGCAGCAGTTGTTTTAAAAAGCATACTTTTTTCTCCTTCATAAAGAATTTTTTTACTACTCTCATTATACGCATTTTTTATGTTGGGAAATGTCAAAAAAAGACGTACATTATTTTATTATATTTAATATAATATTTTATAATAATATAAAAATATAAAGTAAAAACGGGTACACTATAATGTGTACCCGTCATGCTGTTTCGCAGATTTTTATTAATACTTGCGCTTACGAGCAGCTTCAGACTTTTTCTTACGCTTTACTGAAGGCTTTTCGTAATGTTCTCTTTTTCGAACTTCAGCAATTACGCCGTACTTAGCACAAGATCTCTTAAAACGCTTCAGCGCAGTATCCAGAGATTCATTTTTGCCAACACGAACTTCTGCCACTTACATTTCCCTCCCTTTGCCACCACGGCAGAGGCTGATCATCCACAGAACATTCTTCATGCCCCACTTCTGACCTATACCACCGAATGGTTCCGAGACGGAACTTCGGGATACTACAATTTCTTCTGTCATATAGCAAAATCAATTATATTTAAAATATACTTTATTATATCATGACTTTTAAGCTATGTCAAGTGTTTTTTTATCATTTTTATTTTTTTGTTCAGTTTGCAACAAAATTAACTAATTTATTTGGTACATATATCTGTTTTCTAATAGTTTTACCCTCTAAAATTTCTGCTATCTTAGAATCAGCTGCTGCCTGAGCGATAACATCATCTTTTTCTGCACCAACTGCAATGTCAATTTTAGCACGAACCTTACCATTTACCTGTACAGCAATTTCAACTGTATCATCTTTACAAAGTTCTGGGTCATATTTAGGCCATTCCTGTTCATTCAAAATGCCACCGCAATAAGTTTCATACAACTCTTCTGTAATATGAGGAGCAAATGGATTTAAGAGAATGAGCAATGTACGGAATTCAGCTTTATTTATTTCAACTGTTGCGTAAACTTCATTTAAAATTTCCATCATTGCAGCAATTGCAGTATTAAACTTTAAGCTTTCAATGTCTTCTGAAACCTTTTGAATTGTTTTATGAACCTTACTTTGTACAACTTCTCTATAAGTATCTCCATCTGTTAAGATTTCCTGCAATCCCCATACACGGTCTAAGAAACGCTTACAACCCTTAATACTTGATGTACTCCATGGAGCAGTCTTTTCAAAGTCACCAACAAACATCTCATACATACGAAGTGTATCAGCTCCGTACTGTGCAACTACATCATCAGGATTTATAACGTTTCCACGGGACTTTGACATCTTCTGTCCATCTTCTCCAAGAATCATACCATGTGATGTTCTTCTCATATATGGCTCTTTTGTATTTACAACGTCACAGTCATATAAGAACTTATGCCAGAATCTTGAATACAGCAAATGCAATGTAGTATGTTCCATACCACCATTGTACCAATCAACAGGCATCCAATAATTCAATGCTTCTTTAGAAGCTAATTCCTTGTCATTCTTAGGGTCACAATAACGCAGATAGTACCAGCTTGAACCTGCCCATTGTGGCATAGTATCTGTTTCACGCAGTGCCTCTCCTCCGCACTGAGGACAAGTTGTATGAATAAACTCGTCAAGTGTTGCTAATGGACTTTCGCCATTATCTGTAGGCATATAGCTATCAACATCAGGCAATGTCAATGGCAACTCACTTTCAGGAAGTGCAACATATCCGCATTTTTCACACTTAACAATCGGAATAGGTTCACCCCAATAACGCTGACGTGAGAATACCCAGTCACGAAGTTTATAATTAACCTTTGTCTTGCCCTTTCCTGTTTCTTCAAGCCAAGCTTTAATTTTAACTTTTGCTTCTTCTACAGTTAATCCATCCAAGAAATCACTATTTGTCATTATACCTGTTGCACAGTCAGTAAAGGCTTCCTTTGTAACATCTCCGCCCTTAACAACTTCAATAATAGGCAAATCAAAAACTTTTGCGAATTCATAATCACGTGTATCATGTGCAGGTACTGCCATAATAGCACCTGTTCCATAACTCATCAATACATAATCTGAAATAAAAATAGGAATTTCCTTGCCGTTTACAGGATTTATACCACGTACGCCTTTAAGACAAACACCTGTTTTTTCTTTTGCCATTTCAGTACGCTCAAAATCAGATTTTCTTGCTGCTTTTTCCTGATAAGCACGGATTTCATCCATATTTTCCAGCCTATCCTGCCACTTTTCAATTACAGGATGTTCAGGAGAGATAACCATATATGTCGCACCAAATAAAGTATCAGGTCTTGTTGTATAGATTTTCAGTGTATCACCAGCAGTTGTAGTGAAATCTACTTCAGCACCTGTAGAACGACCAATCCAGTTACGCTGTGTAACTTTAATTCTTTCAAGATAATTTACTTCATCTAAGTCATCAAGCAATCTTTGTGCATACTCTGTAATTTTAAGCATCCACTGAGATTTTACTTTGCGTATTACCTCACCACCACAACGTTCACATACGCCGCCTACAACTTCCTCATTTGCAAGTACAACTTTACATGAGGTACACCAGTTTACTGCCATTTCCTTTTTATAAGCGAGTCCCTTTTTAAACATCTGAAGGAAAATCCATTGTGTCCAATGAAAATAATCTGGGTCAGTTGTATTTATTTCACGTTCCCAGTCAAATGACATACCAAGAGACTGCAACTGACTTTTAAAGCGTGCAACGTTATTCTTTGTTACAATAGCAGGATGAATTTTATTTTTAATTGCAAAATTCTCTGTTGGAAGTCCAAATGCATCCCATCCCATTGGGAATAATACATTATATCCTTCCAGACGACGCTTTCTTGATACAATATCCATTGCTGTATATGGTCTTGGATGACCTATATGCAAACCCTGACCTGATGGATATGGAAATTCAACAAGTGCATAAAATTTAGGTTTACTATAATCTGTTCCTGCACGGAAAGTATTATGGTCTTCCCAATATTTCTGCCACTTAGCTTCAATCTTTGTAAAATCATACTTATTCATGCTGTTTATCATTCCTTAATTTTAAATTTTACTGTTCAAAATATGCTTTTATATCCTTTTGGAATATTAACATTGCCCCTGCTATAATATCCAGAATTCCCTCAATTAAATAAATCCAGTTAGAACTTATATTAACTATATTATTCTGAATATTAGCAATGAAAAGCAGGTAAAGATAGATAGCAGTAACATATCTCATAATTGGAATTTTCTTTACAAATGTCACCATTATCAATCCTGCTGATAATAAGCCCATAATATTGCCAAAATTAAAGTTTAAAACTATATTTAAAGCTGCTTTTATAATAAGATATACACTTATACCGAAAGCAAGCTTTTTACCATTTTCAGCCATAGTCATTTTCTCCTTTCAGAAGTCTGACTTATTGCTCGTTTTCAGATGAAATATATTCACTTAAATCTATCTTCTCACCATCTGCCCAAAGGCGTTCAAGCTGATAAAAATCTCTTGTTTCACGATAAAAAATGTGAACAATTATATCTTCATAGTCAAGTACTATCCAGTTAGAGCTGTTACCTCTTCCCTCTTTGTGTAAAGGTTCTATTCCTATCTGTGACATCTGATATTCTACTTCATCAGCCAATGTTTTTGTATGTGTTGTACTTGTACCATTAGCAATAATAAAATAATCACCTAAGATAGTTAAATCTCTTATACCTATTACATTGATATCTTCAGCTCTTTTGCTGTCTAAAGCTTTAACTATTATTTTTATTTGTTCTTGTTGTGTCATAACACACTTCCTTTCAAAATCATTACTATAATAAAAATCATGAAATCATGATATTTTAATCATCTCTGCTATAAATATTCTGCCTTCCTGCATCAGTATCACCATTGTTTATATCATCAAGATTTTCCTGAGTATCATCATATGTTGTTGCAAGATATTCACCTTCAGGAACTAATTCAACAATTGTGCTTTCATCATAATACATTTCATTTTGATATGGACGAAAATACTCATTTATTATATCAATAGCTGCTGATTTATGAATAGAATAAACCGACTGGTCATAATCTGTTGCTCCTTCTCCAGGAACCATGAATACATTTACACCATCAAGCGTAAGACGTTCAGCTGCAAAATCTGCAAGCATGCTTATTTGCTCTAAAGATAAATCAGTTGCAATCCATTTATTATTATAAATCTCACGCATAGCAGACATAAGTTCTTTTTGATTCATGCCAATCAATTTTTGCATTGCCGCTGCAAGGAAAATTCTCTGTGCTTTTACTCTTCCAATATCACCTTCATCATATTCCCTGCGAAATCTAATAAACCATTCAGACTGTTTTCCATTCAGTACCTGCTCCCCAGCTGGAAGAACTTTATCAGCTTCATATATTATTTTTTCAGGCAAACTTATAGGAACTCCACCTATTGAATCTATGATATTAGCAATATCTGTACAGTTTAACTTTACATAACAATCTATAACTAATCCGAAGCTTTCCTGAATAGCGTTTACAGTACGCTGTATAGGAGTAACTCCTTGTTCCTGTCCTGTCTCATATATACTGTTAAATTTATTAGTAGATGAATTTGCATAATCTGGCATATAACAATCTCGAGGAATCTGTAAAATATTCATTGTGCCTGCAAACAAATCAAACTGAAATACCCAGTTTACATCTGCAAGCTTTCCGCTTTCATCCATACCCATAAATAAAACAGTATATTGTCCTTCTACAAGTTGATTAAGAGCAAGACCATCATCACGTTCATCCTCTAAATCCTCTTTAAGATTTAAAGCTTCACTGTCATTAGGTTCTACTTTTATAAGAGTTCCCTCTTGCTGAACCATTGGCTGCCAGACTTTAAAATACTTTAAAACCGAAATATTTTGCGTTGTAATTAAATTATTAGCCTCGGTACGATAAGCAATAATAGGTAAATTTAATGCAAGTAAAATTATTATCGCAAATGTAATAAGAAGTGTCCCAATCATAACAGCTTTATCCACTATTTTTGATACATCATATGTTTTTTTATTTTTATTTTTTGTTTGTTTCTCAGTCATACTGTTCATCCTTCCATCAGAACTTTAGAAGCATATTCATTATAAGCTTCAACTGTATGCTTTGGAAAAAGACATCCCTTTTGCAAAAGCTTCTGTAACATATAACGCAATGCATAAAACATTCCCAAATCAAGCGATTTTTCTGTTATGGCTCTCAACTGCCATACATCAGTATAGGAACGTTCTTCAGAAATCATATCCGCAAGATATACAATTTTCTCTAAATCTGACATTCCAGCACGAGCAACAGTATGATAACGAACTGCATTTAAAATATCACTATCTTTAATATTCAACTCATCACGTAAAAACTGTGCCCCTGCTATTCCATGCCATACTTTAGGGGCTGATAACTCTTCCTGACAAACATTCATATTTGATTTTTCAAGTCTTTTATATTGCTTATCATTTGGAATCTCTTTGCAAATATCATGAACCAATCCTGTAAATTCAGCAATATCAGGATTAACTCCATAAATTTTAGCAAGTTTGCGGCTTTCACTTGAAACATTGCACGAATGAATAAAACGACGCTCCGAAAGATTTTCTTTTAAAAACTTTTTCATCTGCTTAATTTCGTACATTAAAAAAGACCTCCCTGTTAATACTGCTTTCAGATAACCAAGCATCTCCAGTAATAATTCAAATAAACTTTATTAAAAGCAATCTGATTATCTTATATTTCATATAACTTATGGAATAATATATATTGTACTACTTTTTTCGGCAAATAGCAAGAAAAATCTTTATTTTTTTTGATTAAATCTCTTACTTTTGTAGATGATAACAAAATAACATCGTCACAAAAAACATCTATTTTACCATATTGTGATAAAGTCATATGTTTTTCATTCAATCTTTGTATATCTTGTATATCTCTTGCAACAACACCAAGCGATACGATTTTAAAAATTTCTTTCCATTTATACCATTTATCAAATTTCAAAAACATATCACTGCCTATCAAAAGCACAAGTTCAGAATCAGGAAAAAACTCTTTAAAATGTTCTACAGTATATAATGTGTAGCTTACTGAATTTTGATTCAATTCAAAATCACTTACAGAAAAATCAGGATTACTTTCTACTGCAAGTCGACACATTTCAAGACGATGTACACCATCAACAACATTTTCAGCATTTTGTTTAAATGGGGAAATTTTTGCGGGTACAAAAATAATATGATTTAAATTAAGTTTTTCTTTTGCAACTTCAGCAAGGTGCAAATGTCCATTATGAATCGGATTAAAACTTCCTCCTAAAATTCCTATTCGCTGTTTCATTACTATTTTAAATCAATAACAGGGTCTTGAGGATTGCGTTTATAAAGAACAAATCTGCTTCCTATTACTTGCACAACTTCTGATTTTGTTTCTTCAGCAAGAATAGAAGCTGCTTCTTTTGCATCATATTCTGCATTTTCAAGTACATGAATTTTAACAAGTTCTCTTTTCTTTAAAGCATCTTTTACTTGCTGCACCATCTGTTCACCAATTCCATTTTTTCCAACCTGAAAAATAGTTTCATAAGTGCTTGCGATTCCACGCAGTTTTGCTCTTTGTTTACTTGTAAGCATAAATTAAAAATCTCCTTTTTTTAAATAATCTCTAAATTGTTTTAAAGCATTCGCTCTATGACTGATTTGATTTTTTTCTTCAGCAGTCATTTCAGCCATTGTTTTCTCTTCACATAGGAAAATCGGGTCATATCCGAAACCGTTTTCACCTCTTGGTGAATCAGTTATTTTACCTTCACATACCCCAGTGAAGAACTCTTCTTTTCCAGATGAATTTATATAACATATTACACACTGAAAACGTGCTGTACGTTTTTCATCTGATACATCTTTTAAAAGCTCCAATATTCTACTATTTTTCTCTTCATCTGTAGAATTTTCACCAGCAAATCTGTGAGAATGTACACCAGGTTCTCCATTAAGAGCATCTACTATTAAACCACTGTCATCTGCAATTACAGGGCAATGAACGACATCATAAACAGCTTTCGCTTTTAAATAAGCATTCTCTGCAAAAGTTTCACCAGTTTCATCTACTTCAATATTAAAATTTGCATCCTTTTGAGAAATTACATCCATTCCTAAAGGTGATAATATTTCCTGCATCTCTCTGACTTTATTTTTATTATTTGTAGCAAGTATAACTCTCATAACAATTAACTCTCTTTCTCAAATAAAGCTGTTATAAAATCCCTTGAACTAAATGGCTGTAAGTCGTCAATTTTTTCTCCTACACCTATTAACTTAACAGGTATATCAAGCTCATTTTTAATAGAAACTATAATACCACCTTTTGCTGTTCCATCTAATTTTGTAAGTACTATTCCTGTAATATCTGCAACTTCTTTAAAAAGTCGTGCCTGATTTACAGCATTTTGTCCTGTCGTAGCATCTAAAACAAGCAATACTTCTACAGCACAGCCATCGGCTTTAGTTTTAAAAATAC
>JAFTWL010000148.1 GCA_017465305.1 Ruminococcus sp.
AGTTATTGGATATGGACATGGTGTTGGTTTGAGTCAAACTGGAAGTAATACATTAGCAAAAGAGGGAAAAAGTTATATAGAAATAATTTTTTAAATTTAATGATGATAAACAAAAAAATGAAATAAATTATAAAAAAACTACCTATAATAAAAATAGTTCTTTTTGCAATAATAATATTACGGTCGTCATTAAAGACTTGTATAAATAGAAATAATAATGCTAATATAAAAGCTATATAGCTAATATATATTCTATTGATACAGTTTTTAAAAATACCGTAAATTAAACACAAAATATAAATTTAAAAAATAAAAGGAGACTTACCATGAAAGGTGACTTTACTCAAAAGGGAAAAGAAGCAATGGAACGTTTTAAGATGGAATCTGCTAATGAAGTAGGCGTTAACTTAAAGCAGGGCTATAATGGTGACCTTACTGCAAGACAGGCAGGCTCTATTGGCGGTATGATGGTAAAGAAAATGATTGATGCTTATAAAATGCAGTAATCACAGCATTTATTAAAATTATCAAATAATATTTTATAAAATAAAAACAGCTGTTACATCAATTTAATGATATAACAGCTGTTACTATTTTAATTGAATATATTTAAACATAAAAATGTGCGGATTTTATCTTAATTTAAATCCGCACAATATTTTTATATTATGAGTTGCAAATTACAACAATTTTGCCTTCTTGAGCTGTAACAGAAAGTGTTTTTATATCTTTAAATTGAGAAACTATCATTTCTGCAATCTGGTCTTCTACTTCCTGTCTTATTACTTTACGAATTTCTCTTGCTCCATATGATTTTCCATATGATTTCTCTGCTATAAGTTTTAATGCTGATTCTTCATAAAAAAGTTCTATTCCCTTTTCAAGCAATGGTTCTTTCATCTCATCAAGCATAAGTGCTGCAATCTGTTCATATGACTTCTGAGATAGTGCCTTAAATACAACTATTTCATCAATACGACTTATAAATTCAGGTCTTAAAAACTCACGAAGAGCTTTAATAGCTTTCTCTTTTGAAATTTCATCTTGCGTTCTGTTAAAGCCCATTCCAATACTCTTATCTGTTGAACCTGCATTAGATGTCATACATATTACTGTATTTTCAAAATTCACAGTTCTTCCCTGTGCATCATCAATTTTTCCTTCATCCAGAATCTGCATAAGAATATTCATTACATCAGGATGTGCTTTCTCTATTTCATCAAATAAAATAACAGAATATGGCTTACGGCGAACTTTTTCTGTCAACTGACCTGCTTCATCATATCCGACATATCCTGGAGGCGCTCCTATCATCTTAGAAACAGAATGTTTCTCCATATATTCAGTCATATCAAGGCGAATCAATGGCTCTGTAGCATCAAACAATTCTTGTGATAATACTTTTACAAGTTCTGTTTTTCCGACACCTGTTGGCCCTACAAATATAAATGAAGCCGGTCTATTTCTTGATGTAAGCTTAACTCTTGTTCTTTTTATTGCCTTTGATAAAACAGAAACTGCCTCTTCCTGTCCAAATACTTTCTGATTCAAACGTTCTTCTAAGTGTGCTATTTTAGAAAACTCTGTTTCCTCAATTTTATTCGCAGGTATTCCAGTCCATAATTCAATTACTTTGGCTAAATCTTGCTCTGTCACCTGTACAGACTCAAGCTCTTTTTCAAGTTTTTCTATTGAATCGTTCGCAAGAATCAAAGAACTCTTTATTTTTGCAAGAGCTTCATAATCTATTTCTGAAGACTCTTCTATTTCTTTTTCCTCATTTTCAAGGTCTTGCTTATTTTTAATCATCTTATCATATTCTGAAATAATAGGTGAACGCAATGACGTTGCAGCACAGCTTTCATCCAATAAATCTATAGCCTTATCTGGTAAAAATCTATCTGTAATATATCGCTCAGATAATTTTGCACACATACCTAAAACATAATCAGAAATATGAACACGATGATACTTTTCATAGTACTGCTTTATTCCCTTTAAAACTTCTATAGTTTCTTCAATTGTAGGTTCATTAACAGTAACAGGCTGAAATCTTCTTTCTAATGCAGCATCTTTTTCAATATATTTTCTATATTCTTCAAATGTAGTTGCACCAATAACTTGTATTTCTCCTCTTGACAGTGCTGGTTTTAAAATATTTGCAGCATTCATCGAACCTTCGGAATTACCTGTGCCTACTAAATTGTGGAGCTCATCAATAAATAAAATTATATTTCCTTCTTGCTTTACTTCAGAAACAAGACCCTTTACTCGGCTTTCAAACTGTCCTCTGAATTGTGTTCCTGCAACTAAAGACGTCAAATCAAGTAAATATACTTGCTTATCTCTTAAATGAAAAGGTACATTTCCACTTGCTATATGCTGTGCAATGCCTTCAGCAATAGCTGTTTTTCCTACACCTGGCTCACCTATAAGACATGGATTATTTTTTGTTCGTCTTGAAAGAATTTGTACTACACGTGAAATTTCTTTGTCACGTCCTACTACTGTATCTAATTCACCATCTTTTGCACGTTGACTTAAATTAGTACAGAAATTATTTAAAAATTTCAATTCTTTCTTTTTCTTAGGACGTTTCTCTTTTTTCGCTGTAGTATTTTTCTTGTTTGGATTTGGAGCTGAAGATTCAGAAGATGGATTTGCAGCAGAATCTTTTAAATCAAACATATTGTGTATGAAATCAGGAAAAAGACCTGAACCGCCCATTTCAAAACTGTCACCGTCAATGTCAGATTCCATAAATTCCATCATATTATCAGATAATTTTTCAAGTTCATCATCTGTAATTCCCATCTGTTTGAGATAATCTGAAACCTGTGGAACATTCATTTCTTTTGCACATACCATACAGAGTCCCTCATTTTTTTTCTCCTTACCCTGCATAGATGTGATAAACACCATAGCTGGACGCTTTTTGCATTTACTACATAAAACCATTTTCCATCACCTTTCCATATGAAATAAATAAAATATAAGCAAATCAAATTATTCACCTAAAAACTATTTTATTTTATATCATATCATATATTTAAATTTAAATAAACTTATTATCATAATTTATATATTATAAAATTTTTAAACTGGCTGCTTATTCATTTTATATACATTCAAACAAAAACATTCAGTTTATTTTTATTATCTTATAAATTTATAGCAACTGATATAAAGCTTTAAATAAAACTGTTTTGTTAATAATATTATCACTGAAAAAAGGATATAATCCACTATCCTGATTTACTATAAATTGTACAAGTTTTATAATAAGCCATACATATATCATTGCTTTCCCTGCCCCTATCAATCCGCCAACAAAAATATCAATAATTGAATATGTTTTATCAGCCCCAAATGACAAGAGTAATTTTATTATACATCTTAACAGACAAGAAATCAAGAGAAAAAGCAAACCAAAAGAAAAAATTCGTAATATTATACAAACAGCAGGTTGAATATATGTGCTTTCTAAATTTATTGCTAACTGTTCTGCGTCATTAGAAAGTGCTACTGTTGCTGTTTTTAATATATTATCTGAAATATCTTTCGTATTTTCAGTTAAGGATTTTAATACCCATTCAGGCAATTCTAAATTGCTTTGTTCAAATGCTGATGTTATTGCACCTTCAACTCCTGAACGTACTAAATTTGAATCTATCCCCGTTTGCTGTTGAACACTATCATAAATAGATGCAGAATCTATTTCACCTGACTCAACAGCATATATTACATCTGAAGAAATCAATTTATCATATCCGTATAATTCCAATTGACTGTGAAGTTCATTTGTAAAATTATTTATTTCAGGTTTATTTGATATATATTCTTGTATTCTCTCTTGAAAAAATTGATTATATACATATTCTGAAACAGGAGCACTTGCAAAGTAAGATATTAAAAGGCTTATTACACATACACCAAGTCCAAGCAAAGACTTCAGTACGCCTTTTCTTGAACCATTCCATATACAAAGAACAAACAATGCAACTATAACTGCATCGTAATACCACCACATATAATCTTCCATATTTTATCTCTTTATTCTTTAAAGTTTACACGGTTAATTTCATTGTAACGTAATAAGAATAAATATCCTCCCTGTCTTACAAATGAATCATATGCCCCATCTAATGTAACTGTTGCCACTGCTTTTCCTGAAAAATTATATGCAGTTACATTTTCAAGTCCCATCAGATATACAGTATCATCATATATCTGTACACATTTTGAATTGATATTTATTTCAACTTCAGCAGGTGATGATGCTGTTCCTGAGAAAAGAACAAGTTTTGTTTCTCTTTTTTCTTCATCATCCAATATAAGTGCTGCTTTGCCATCAATATAAGCATAATCAATCAGTTCTCCATTATATGTATATGTTGATTCAACTTGTCCCTTACTATCATAATATGTGCAAACATTATCACCAATAAGACATACGCTACCGCTATCTGTAAAGGAAGCTGCTATGCACATTGTCGGAGTCATCTCTGTTTCCCATGAAACATCTTTTTTATCAAAACGTATACATTTAAGAGAAGTACCTACTTCACCATTTACAGAATTGATTTCTGCAAATACGCATCCGCCATTATCTGCCTGAAAATGTATTTCATTGATTCTTTCAACACAGTTTCTTGTATAAACTTTTTTACCATTTTCGTCAAAAACATGTATTGCACAACTATAATTATCTGACTCTGTTACAAGTGCTACATATCCATCAGGACTTATAGTTCCTGTAATAATTACATCAGAAGATAATTTTGAATAAACATTACGACTTTTTCTATCTACTCTGAAACTGTTTCCAGCATGCTCATAAAGTAATGCATACGAGCCACTCTCTTTCATAACAGCATTAGTATATGCAAGCTGTCGGGTATCTATAGAATCACCATGTAGTGAATACAAGTACAAATAAGAGTCATTTAAAATAAATAATGTATCATCTATAGCTTTTATTTGATAATCAGCATTACCATATATTGAGAGAGGGAAATTTCCCTCCGCAAGTGCACCGTCATTCTGAGTAATGGATTCATAACGACTTCCTATCCCTTCAAGTTTTGGAACCCATGTGTCTCTTTGCAAATATAGATATACACAAAATAGTGCAATAAATAGAAATATTGCAAACTTTTTCAAACGATTAATTGTTCTTTGTCGCTTCCTAGCAGCTACAATGTCATAATCATAATCTGTTCCCATTTTTTAAACACCTACATTTCTTTCGACAGCTCATCATAAAATACTTCGTGTAAATACAAACCATGAGCTGGTGCTGTTCTTCCTGCACATTTTCTATCACGTGCTTTTAAAATATCATCTAATTTTGATACATCAATACGACCTTCACTTACATCTAAAAGTGTACCTACCAGTATCCTAACCATATTATACAAAAAACCGTCACCCTTTACAAGCATTAACACAAAACTTTCGTTTTTTTCTATCGTAATGTCGTAAATTGTACGTATTGTACTCTGTTTTTCTGAGCAATTTGAACAAAAACTTGCAAAGTCATGGGTACCTATAAAATGCTTTGACGCTTCCTGAATAAGCGGAATATTTAATTCTCTTCTGTAATGCAAAGCTAAATCTGTCATAAATGGATTTTTTGATTCACTGCTATGTATTTTATAGAGATATGTTTTTCCTCGACAACTATATCTTGCATGAAAATCAGGTGGTACTTCTTCACAAGATAAAACTGATATATCATCAGGTAAATATCCATTTATACCTCTTACAAAATTTTTTACAGGTATCTCTCTTTCTGTGTTAAAAGAAAAACAAAATTGTTCTGCATGAACACCCGTATCTGTACGAGAACATCCATAAATACGAGTAGGAATATTTAAAATTTTAGAGACTGCTGATTCTACAACTTCCTGTACTGTTAAGGCGTTTTCCTGTTTCTGATAGCCATGATAATTAGTACCACGAAACGCCATCATAACTTTTAAATTTCTCATTTTTCTTCCTCCTCACATTTTAATTTTTCTGATTCATTCAATGTTTTATTTTTACAACTTCTTTTCTCTATGTAATAAAGAAAAATCAAAATTGCAATTGAACAAATACTTAAAATAACACCTGTTTTAAATCCCTTTGGAATGTATTTTAAAACAATTTCATGAGTTCCTGAATTAACAGGAACTGCAAGCATTGCTTCACCAATTGCCTGAGTTTCTACTATCTGACCATCTACTTTTGCACTCCAGCCTTCTTCATATGGAATAGAAAAATAACATAATCCATCTCTTTCAGCTGTTACATTCCCTTTAATCTTTGTATCAGAATACTTTGTTATATCTATTCCACCTGCTTTTAACTTTTCGTATCCCTCGTTTAATACTTTATTATTAAGTGCATACACATAAACTGTTACTAATCCATTCTTTAATGTTTTTTCTGTAATCTCACATTGTAATGATGCTGTCTGTCCGCTTTTATATATCCCCATTGGGAATATGTATGGCTGCTTAGGCAAAACTATATTATTTTCATAAAGTTCATCTTTAAGTATTCTTACAGAAGAAACATCCTTAACAGAAAAATATGCATATAGTTCAGTATCATTTTCAGCTAAAAAGTTATATTTTAAATAAGTTTCCGCAGAAGTATCTTCATTTAATGAATATGTATAAGAGCCATATGAATTTCTTGTAGCTGTAAGACCACTATGCCCTACATCTTTCACATCAACTGCTGTAAATAATGGTTCTTCTATCCCTGTTGCAAGAGCAAAAAGATTATTCTGTATTATAAATGGCGATTCATTGCTGTCCACTAAAAAATCTTTAATAGCATTTTCAGTCATAAATCCTATTGGAAGTGAATACTGATTTTCATATAAAATAACATCATCAGATACTTGCTTTATATTTTGTTTTACAGTATCTGTGGCAGGTAAATCTAATCCGCTACGATTCATAATATATTTTATTCCTGTAAACATATTAGTAACAGGAGAAGTAAATGCATAGTAATAACGATTTCCTGCCTCAGAAGCTGGCAATCCTATTTTCTTTAAAAATGTAGTAACTGATGAGTTAGCAGTAGAAGAAAACTGAGAAATTCCTGAATATCCATATAATGCAGGGTCATTTAATGTATATGTTGATGAAAATTCTGTACGTGAAAATGTATCTTCTTCTTTCTCTTCAAT
>JAFTWL010000149.1 GCA_017465305.1 Ruminococcus sp.
AAGAACAGAAGATTATAAAAATAATGATTATAAGCTTGGTGGCGGTGTTGTTGACCCACTTCCAGAAGATGCTCCGTTTTTTGTAAAAGATTATTATGATTATTACAAAACTGAACGTGGCTATCATAAACGCTCTCTTAATTCCAATTGAGGATGGAACGTAACCTCTGCCCTTTCATTCATAAATATGCCTATACTTGAGTATAGTAATGAAATTCGCAGTGCTGTATTAATGATTCATGGTGAAAAGGCACACTCACGTTATTTTAGTGAAGATGCATTTAAAAAACTGACAGGTAATAATAAAGAATTGTTAATTATACCTGATGCAGTTCATACTGACTTATATGATAATATGGATATTATTCCTTTTGATAAATTAGAGTCATTTTTTAATGAAAATCTAAAATAAAATATAACTAAATCATACTCCATTTTAATAAATAATCACAATCTAAAGAATAAAATCACATATTAAATCATAATTATCAAACAAACAATAGAAACAAGAATAGAAACAAGAAAGGAGTATATTACTGAAAATATTCAATATTATAAAATATCATATGTTTATAACTTCTTATAAATTTTTCAGTAATGATTAAATATGAAAATAGCTGTAGCTGGTACAGGATATGTAGGCCTATCAATAGCAATATTATTAGCTCAAAATAATAATGTTGTTGCTGTTGATATTGTCCCGGAAAAAGTTGAACTTATAAATAAAAAGAAATCCCCAATACAAGATGATTATATAGAAAAATATCTTGCTGAAAAAGAACTTAATTTAACAGCAACTCTTGATGCTGAGTATGCTTATACTGATGCCAATTTTGTTATTGTTGCCGCACCTACGAATTATGACAGCAAGAAAAATTTCTTTGATACTACTTCTATAGAAAAAGTTATAGATTTAGTAATAAAATTCAATCCTAATGCAATTATCGTTATTAAATCTACAATTCCTGTAGGATATACAAAGTCCATCAGAGAAAAAACAGGTTCCGAAAATATTATTTTCAGTCCGGAATTTTTACGTGAAAGCAAAGCTTTATATGATAACCTTTATCCGTCACGTATAATAGTTGGTACAGATATGAATAATGACAGACTTGTAAAATCAGCTCATATTTTTGCAGAATTACTTCAGCAAGGTGCTTGTAAAGAAAATATAGATACATTATTTATGGGATTTACTGAAGCAGAAGCTGTAAAACTTTTTGCAAATACATATCTTGCACTTCGTGTATCTTATTTTAATGAATTAGATACTTATGCTGAGTTAAAAGGACTTGATACACGACAAATAATTGATGGTGTATGCCTTGACCCACGAATAGGAACACATTATAATAATCCAAGTTTCGGATATGGAGGTTATTGTTTACCTAAGGATACAAAACAACTTCTTGCTAACTATAATGATGTTCCTCAGAATATGATGTCCGCTATTGTTGAATCAAATAAGACACGAAAAGATTTTATTGCTTCAAGAGTTCTTGAAATGGCAGGATATTATGGATATGATGATAATAATGAGTATGATATTAATAAAGAATGTCCTGTTACAATCGGAGTATACAGGCTTACTATGAAAACTAATAGTGATAACTTCCGTCATTCATCCATTCAAGGTGTTATGAAAAGAATAAAGGCAAAAGGTGCAACAGTCATTGTTTATGAACCAACACTCAAAAGTGGCGGAACTTTTTTTGGAAGCATTGTTGAAAATAACTTAGAAAAATTTAAATCTAAATGTGATGCTATCATTGCAAATCGTTATGATAAATGTCTTGATGATGTTAAAGAAAAGGTTTACACAAGAGATATATTTTTTAGAGATTAAAAATCAGTCAGTTGCTTATATGAACAATATAGGCAACTGACTGATTTTATTACAATGGCATATTATATTTTGAATTTATAAGATATTCAGCATTTCTACGTAATTCAAATTGAGTATGAATAAAATCATTTTGTTCATGAAGTTGCATTTGAATAGAAACAGGCAATGAAAGCAAATATTGACGTGAAGAATAACTTGTTTTTATAAGTTCCTGTAAATTTAAAAACTGCATAAATTATCACCTCATAGTTATTCTGCATTAAAATAATAAAAAAATTCGATATAATGCCAGACTTTTTATTATATATTATATAATAAAATTATCCAAAGTGATATACATAACTTTGAACAATTTGACTATGCTGTAATCTATTGATATATTTTAAGAGTTATGATATAATTAAAACAAAAATTTTTAATGCCAATTACAAGGAGAAACACAATGGATTATAACATACGAAAAATAAAAGAAAATGAATATAAATTACTTGAGGATTTTATTTATGAGGCAATATTTATACCAGAGGGAGTTGAACCACCTCCTAACTCTATAATTAAGAATCCTGATTTGCAAGTTTATATAAAAAATTTCGGAAAATATTCAGATGATAATTGTCTTGTTGCCACAGTTAATGATAAAGTTATTGGTGCCGTCTGGACTCGTATTATGAATGATTATGGTCATATTGATAATAATACACCTTCATTTGCAATTTCACTTTATAAAGAATATCGTGGCTTTGGAATAGGAACAAATATGATGATAAAAATGCTCAATTTATTAAAAACATATGGATATCAAAAAGCTTCACTTTCTGTTCAAAAGAATAACTATGCTTTCAATATGTATTTAAATGTTGGATTTAAAGTTATTGATGAAAATGATGAAGAATATATAATGGTTGCTTATCTATAATAATTAATAAAAAATTTAAAAATCGAATTAATATTTTTGCATTATACTTAAAATCATATTATAATATCATAATATGATTAAATTAAATTAAATTTAATTATTATTTGTATAAATAAGCCATCATAGCAAAGTTTAAACACTATGATGGCTTATTTAAATTATTGTAATAATATTCTAATCAACTTATTGAATAAGTTCCTTCCCCAATTCCTTACAGTTTTCTAAGTCTTCATCAGATGGAGTTTCATTTACAATTAAGCCTTCTCCATTAATAAGATTAGCTCCTGCATTTTTTACTCTTTCTTCCCAATCACGCATCCATTGACCGTCTCCCCAGCCATAAGAACCGAATAGAGCAACTGTCTTTCCGTTTAATTCATTTTCAATTGCAGAGAAAAAAGGTTCAAATTCAGATTCTTCTAATACTTCATCTCCCATAGCAGAACAACCCAATGCTATTCTGTCATATTCTGCAATACTATCACTGAAATCTGATACCTTAAATAATTCGCCACCTGTTGCTTCTGCAATCGCTATAGCCATTTGCTCTGTATTGCCTGTACCGCTCCAATAAATTACTGCTGTTTTCATGTTATTTCCTCCTTAAGAAATTTTCAAGGCTTGATATAAATCATAACCTTGATTCATTTTATTACACAGAAAATTTCTGCACTTATCATATTTTTCAAAAGTATATTTTGCTTTTTCAGTATTGCCATAAACCTTCCAGTAACCGCAAAGCTTATAATTTTCACCTTTATTTAAAATAAATCCAACAACATCTTCAACCGGATAACCAAGAAATATTCCTATTTCATGAGGAAATGATTTTAATGTTTTCAAACGATGTGACAATTTTTTTAAAATACAATCAAAAGACGAATTTTCTGGATAACCATAATGCTTTAAAATCTGCTGTTGTTTTTGACCTGAAAGCTGTTCTTTAAGCAATTTTTCATGATAAAGCAAAAGTAATGCACATTTTTCATTACAATCACAGAGATATTTAAGTTTTAATCCTTTAGTAGAAGCTTTCTTATTAAATCTTGAGATATGTTCTTCAAGATTAATTTTTGTTTTATCAATTGAAAAAATTCCTGCACATTTTATACCAAGTAAAGACGGTGCAAGAAAAGTAGCTAACTTTCTTTCAAACCAAATACATTCAGAAACGGATATGACAATCACCTCCATAATTAGTATAGACTAACTTATCAAAAAAACATATAAAATGATATTTCAATACTTTATGAAATATCATTGTTATTAGTTAGGTTAAACTAACTTATGATTTTATTATAATATAAAAAAGCAAGAATGTCAAGTAGCAAATTAAAGTTTATACATATTGCACATAAATTCAGAATTAATATGCAAATAATAAATCATAATATACAAAAATATAAAAGAGAATTATCTTTAAAAGACAATTCCCTTTTATATTATAGATGATAAATAATAAAATATGTAATAATTAAATTAGTTAAAAGATTGCTTTCTTGCAGCAATA
>JAFTWL010000150.1 GCA_017465305.1 Ruminococcus sp.
GGTATTATCATGGTTCCTGTACTTATTAACATGATGAGCAGTGCAGTATAATTTCAAATTAACATAACCATTATTTTGACATTTTATTTTACAATAGCAGATTCTATTTCTATTTATATTTTACTACAAAATGACTTACGGACATATTGTCCGTAAGTCACTTATGTAGTTTTGAAAGGATGGTGAAAATATGTCAGGGGTAATAGGAAAATTTGTTGATGGAATTGAAAAGTGGTTTGAAAGTGTACTTAAAGATGGCATTACAAGTATATTTGAAAATATTGGAGAACTCCTCCAGAATTCATTTTCAAATGATACTGGAAAAGTTGGAAGCTTTTCAAACTTCATAAATATGTACCTGAAACAACATCCAGCTCATTTTACTGGTGCTCCAGATGGAAGTGGAACTACTATCTGGTCTACAATAGAAGGAATTTGTAATAATGCTGTTGTTCCTCTTGCAGGTATGATTTTAGTTATACTTTTACTTAATGACTTAATACAAATGTGCATTCAAGGTAACAATATGAAAGATTTTGATGATTCTATTTTTATAAAATGGATTATCAAAGCATTATGTGGAGTTATACTCATTTCAAATATTTACTATATTGCTTCAGGACTATTTTCTTTTGGAGTAGGTGCAACTAATGGAGCAATAAATATGCTGTTTGGAAGTGGTGCTACAGCTATTTCTGATGTGACTTTGAATAAAGCTGCACTTAATGGATATGGCATTGGCACATTAATTTCAGTACTATTTTTATCACTTTTCGTATATCTTGGTATATTTCTTATGATAGCTGTCATAATTGTTGTGCTTGCATCAAGAATGATTGAAATATTTATGTATCTTAGTGTAGCACCTGTACCAGTTGCAACATTGATTGATGGTGGTGAATTCGGCTCTATAGGCAAGAACTGGATAAAACAACTTGTAGCATTGTCATTTCAAGGCTTCTTTATTGTAATAGCTATTGGTATTTTTAAAACCATTTTCAATAATGCTATAGAATCAATCAATAATACAAGTTCAAATATTATATTACAAATGGCAATTTTGCTTGGATATACATTTTCATTGATGTTTACAGTACTCAGGACAAGTGCAATTTCAAAATCAGCATTCAATACACATTAAGGAGGATAAAAATGTCACAGTCAAAACATTTTGTAAAAGTTCCAAAGGATTTGAATGATATTAAGCAAAAGTTTATGTTCGGACTTACAAAACGACAGTGTATTTGTTTTGGAATTGGTGCTGCAATAGGTTTTCCTATGTTTTTTATAACAAAAAGATTTCTTGGATTATCAGGCGGTATTGTCTGTATGGGAGTTTGTGCTTCCCCTGCAATTATATGTGGCATATACAAAAAGAATGGATTATACTTTGATGCTATTTTCAAAAATATGATGGCATATTTTAAAAAGAAACGAAAACGTATATATCAAAGTACAGATATTCTGGAGTGTATTGAAAGACAGCTGGAATATAACAAACTTAAACGAATTTTAAAAAAGGCAGAAGGAGGAAAATAATTGTTTTTTAAAAAAAATAATAAAAATGAAAAAAAGAAAATAAAAAATAGTCTTCAAACATCTGCTAATATTGCATCCAAAAAACCTACCTCACAGCTTACAAAAGAAGATAAAGATATAATTCAGCAACGCATTACAGAAATTAAGAAACACAAAAATGATAATTCTACTGTTCAAAATACAATTGCATTTAATCGTATATATGAAGACGGTGTTTGTCAGGTAACGGAAAATACATTCTCTAAAACAATTCAATTTTTTGATGTAAGTTATCGACTTGCAGAATTTGAAGAACAAAATAATATCTTTTCAAAATATTGTGACCTGATAAACTTTTTTGATAACACAATAAAATTTCAGCTTACATTTGAAAATCAAAACAGAAGTCAGGAAAACCTCGTAAATGAAATTCAGATTGCACCTCAAAATGATGATTTTAATGATATTCGTAAAGAATATTCTCAAATGCTTATCAACAAATTGCAATCAGGTAATAACGGACAAGCAACAAGAAAATTTCTTACATTTACAATTGAAGCAACTTCATATAAAGTTGCAAAAAGTAAACTAATGAATATACAAATAGAAATTATCAAAATGTTTAAATCAATTGGTGTGGATGCAAAAGCTTTAAATGGAACTGAAAGATTGGAAACATTGTATTACTCTCTGAATCCTTTAAAAGACAGCCCTTTTATTTTTGATTGGGGAAAAATGATTCGGTATGGATTAGATGCCAAAGACTTCATTGCACCATCATCATTTAAATTCAACAAATGTGATTTTGAAATTGGTAATACATACGGTGCAATATCAACAATGGACATTTTAGCTGGAGAACTTCCAGATACAATTCTAAATGATTTTCTTGAAATGCAGCATTTATTCTGTGTAAATATTCATGTCAAACCATTAGACCAAATTGACGCTTTAAAATTTGTAAAGCTTAAACTCTCGGATGTGGAAAAGATGAAGATTGATGAACAAAAAAAGGCTTCTCAATCTGGATACGACCCTAACATTCTTCCGCCAAATATTAAAATGTATATTGAAGAACTTGAATCACTGCTTGAGGATTTGAACAGTAAAAATGAACGTCTCTTTCATATTTCTATCTTGATAAGAAATTATGCAAAAAACAAAAAAGATTTAAAATTACAATTAGAGTTGCTTAAAAGACTTTGTCAGAAAAATAACTGTATGCTCAGAAGCAGCGATTACTTACAGGAAGATTATTTAAATTGTTCACTTCCACTTGGATACAATGTAGTTAGAACATCAAGACCAATGCACACTTCAGGAATTGCAGTCTTTGTTCCATTCAATACACAAGAACTATTTCATGTGGATGGTACATATTATGGACTGAATACTGTATCATGAAATATGATTATGGCTAATCGCTCTCACCTTAATAATCCTAATGGCTTGATTCTTGGAACGCCTGGTTCAGGTAAATCATTTTCTGTAAAAAGAGAAATTCTTGATAGCTTTTTAAAAACAACAGATGATATTTTTATCTGTGACCCAGAAGGTGAATATTTCCCACTTGTACAGCATCTTAATGGACAGCTTGTAAAGATTTCTTCTAAAAGCGAACATTACATAAATCCTATGGATATTAACCTTGACAGTGCAGACGACGATAATCCAATTGCAACAAAATCAAACTTTATTATTTCACTCTGTGAAATTATCGTTGGTGGACGATATGGAATTTCTGCTGAAGAACGTTCTATTATAGATGATTGTGTAAGAAAAATATATAATAATTTCTTAAACAATAATCCATCAAAAGAAACTATGCCGACATTGTCAGACCTTTATAATGAACTAAAAACAAGAGGAGATATTGCACTTCGTATCACAAATTCCCTTATGATGTATGTAGATGGTTCTCAGAATTTATTCAACCACAGAACAAATATTGACTTGAATAATAGAATTGTGTGCTTTGATATTAAGGAATTAGGAAATCAATTAAAAAAAGTTGGCATGTTGATTGTACAGGATACGGTATGGAACAGAGTAACACTAAACCGTTCAGAGAGAAAAGTAACCAGATATTACATTGATGAATTTCATTTGCTTTTAAAAGAACAACAGACAGCTCAGTATTCTGCGGAAATCTGGAAGAGATTTAGAAAATGGGGCGGTGTGCCGACTGGAATAACACAAAACGTTAAAGACTTGCTTTCTTCCCCTGAAGTAGAAAATATATTTGATAACTCTGATTTTGTATATATGCTTAATCAATCTGCTGGTGATAGAGATATTCTTGCAGAAAAATTGCACATATCACCACAGCAAATGGAA
>JAFTWL010000151.1 GCA_017465305.1 Ruminococcus sp.
AAAAATTGTAAAGGTCTACAAAAAACTAATATAAATACTCTGAATAGATATAAATAGAAATGCTTATGTAAGTTTTAAAATTCTTATTGACATGTTTAAAAATATATGATATTATATATCTGTTGTATACATTATGCAACAGATGCAACAGTAATTTTTTTCTTTTAATTTATATTTTTATTTGATTTTCAAATCATATTTAATCATAAATAAAATTTTTATGCAAAAAAATTATTTGAACTGATAATTGTACCATTGACAAAATATAAAAAACGTGATATAATAATTCAGACTTATAATATTGTGCAATTTGCATAATAAATTTTATATTAGGGGCTGAAAAAATGGAAAATCAAAAAAATAAAATTATTTCTTTTCTGGCTGATTCGATTTTATCAGGAATTATGCTTGGTGTAGGCGGAATGGCAAGTTTATCGAGTGACAATCGCTATATTGGAGCATTTTTATTCTCTTTAGGTTTATTCTGTATTGTACATTTTAGATATGGATTGTATACTGGTAAAGTTGGATATATTGTAAATAATAAAGTATCATACATAGGAGAAGTACTTATTACCTTGCTTGGTAATGTTTTTGGTACAGGAATAGCAGCTATATTATTACGACAGACACGTTTCTTTACATCAAAGGTTGCTAATATGGATGTTTCTATTTCCGAACGTGTTGCTTCTACTGTAGAAGGAAAGTTAAATGATTCTCCTTTAAGTATTTTTATACTTTCTATTTTTTGTGGTATGTTAATGTTTACAGCAGTTGAAGCAAACAGATCAGGAAGACTTAAAGGAAATTTTATTGGTGCATTATTTGGAGTTGTAATGCCTGTTATGGTGTTTATTATTTGCGGATTCAATCACTGCATTGCAGATATGTTTTATTATTTTTTCAGTGGGTGTCCAGAAGTTTCAAAAGCACTGATTTATTTCCCGCTTGCCATTATAGGAAATGGTATAGGAGGAATTATTATTCCGTCTTTCAAAAAGCTTTCCAATGCACCTTTAGAATAAGAAAAGACATAAACATATTTTATAAAAAGCATTCAGTCATTTCATTCTGCACTGAATGCTTTTTATTTTATCGTAATTCGCATATTAAATAATTTAAAGGAGGAAAGAATTTAGTAAAATAATAGGGCATAACTCTATATTTACTTAAAATTAAATAGGAGTGATAAATAAGTGAAAAAGAAATTTAAGATAATACTTGCTGTTATGATTGCTGTATTGTTATTTTTATCTTCAATATTTTTAATGATTTTTCGTTATTATACAGCATATTCTGTTTCCCCACTTAGTTTTGAAAAGAAAAATGAATTTGATTTAGAAGAGGCAAAAAATTTAATGATAGTTGCTCATCCAGATGATGAAAGCTTATGGGGTGGCTCTCACCTTATGGATAGTGGTTATTTTGTAGTTTGTCTTACTCATGGCAATGATAAGAAGCGTTCTAATGAATTTAAAGCTGTTATGAGGATTTCATGTAATCAAGGAATTGTATTGTCTTATCCTGATAAAATTCTTGGAAGACGAGATGATTGGGAAAAAGTTGAGGATTCTATTGCAAAAGATATAAATCAGATTATTCAGTGGAAAGATTGGGATATGATTGTAACACATAATGAAAATGGTGAATATGGTCATATTCATCACAAAAAAACACATGATATTGTTATAGAACAGTATGAAGATTTAAATTGTGATATTCCATTGTATTGTTTTGGGAAATACTATACAGCTAAAAAGATAAGTGAAGGAAAAGCAAGTGAAGAAAAAACATTATCTGATGAAAAATTAAAAGCAAAAGAAGAATTGCTTTCTTGGCATTCATCACAAGAAAGAGTAATAGAAGGATTATCTCACATGAATCTATATGAAAACTGGACATTATACAGTGAAAACAATGGGGGAGATTAAAAATGAAATTATGGGTTAAATCAAATATTTTATTTATATTGGGATTAACAATTTCTCTTGCTGTTATAATGATGATTATAAATTTTGCTTTTCCTGATAATGTTTATGGTGCTCTTGTGGATTGGAACAGTCAGCATTTCAGCATACCAGAATATTTCAGAACTCAGTTTTATGATACAGGAGATTTATTTCCTAATTTTGCTTTTCATATTGGTGGAGGGCAAAATATATATAACTTTGCTTACTATGGTCTTTGTAATCCTGTGATATGGATTTCTTATTTGTTG
>JAFTWL010000152.1 GCA_017465305.1 Ruminococcus sp.
AAATGCCATAAATTCTTATCCTTAGAGTAATTAGTTTCACGGTTTATCTTTAATGGGATATCATGAGCTTCAGCGTAATCGATTTCTTCGTCACGGCTCTTGATGTTCCATTCTCTCCAAGGAGCGATAATCTTCATATCTGGTGCATAAGCCTTGATTGCAAGTTCAAAACGAACCTGGTCATTACCCTTACCTGTTGCACCGTGGCAGATAGCATCTGCATTTTCTTCAAGTGCAATTTCAGCAAGACGCTTACCGATAATTGGACGAGCGAAAGAAGTACCGAGTAAATAACGATTTTCATAAACCGCACCAGCCTGAACTGTTGGGAATACATAATCTTCTACAAATTCATCCTTAAGGTCAAGAACGATAAGCTTAGAAGCACCTGTTTTAATAGCCTTTTCTTCAAGACCATCGAGTTCTGTACCCTGACCAACGTCAGCAGAAACAGCAACAACTTCACAATTATTGTAATTTTCTTTAAGCCATGGAATAATAATAGATGTATCCAGACCACCTGAATATGCTAAAATAACTTTTTTAATTTCTTTTGCCATGATGAAATCCTCCATTGCAAATAATATTATATAACGAGCAGTAAATTTTGTACTCTGTTTCTTATTATACACGCTTTTTCAGAAAAGTCAATAGCTTTGTATAAATATACATAAAATATTTTTTTATCACGCATAAAAATGAATAATATACACTCTAAATGTATAAAATACAGCATTTTTTATGTATATATACATTTTTATTGCATAAAAAAATAACTGCTACAAAAATAGTTATCTGAAGCAGTTATTTTAATTTAAATTTTATAATTTTAAACAGAAATTTTTTATTATATTACTCAAAAAACAGTCTTTTCATAAATAGCAACAATTTCGCCTATGTACTGTTTATGACATGGGTCTTTACTATACCATTTCTGATATGTTTCTGGAGATGTAAATGATGATTCATCCATCATAGAAGCAAACTGTTTACGACATACAATGACTTTTTTTGCTTCTTCAAATGAAACGCCTTCGTCAAGTTGGATTGGTGTAAGACCTGTTTCTTTAGCCTTGTCATAATCTCTGCCTGAACGAGTACCACAAAACTGCAAAGCACTGCGATATGATTCATCAAAAAAGCTTGCTGTAAAGTATTCATTTTCTTCCATAAAAGAGAATGTATGGCGATTTGTACGAACACCGCATGAAAATGAAGGTGTTCCCCACATAAATCCCATAAAGCCCCATGATGCAGTCATAGTATTATAATTCTCCAGAGTTCCTGCCGTAAGAAGATACCAGTCAGAACCTATTTCCTTAAAAGGATTAAATGATAATGTTGAAATTTCTTTTTTCTGAAAAAGCATAAGTTTTCCTCCTGTATAATATAAAATATAGCTATGCTTTATTATATTATACCACAACACAAAAATTTATGCAACAAGCTGAATCAGCTTGACCATTATCCGCCCCTGTCTTTTATACTACATTTATTTATCTTTCAATACTGACCCCCTCACGGGGGCAATTTTACTTTCATTTTAGTATTTTTGCAAAAACATTTGAAATGAAAGTCACACCACCCCCGTGAGGGGGAAAGTTTTCTAACTAATAACAGTATCATAAAATCTGGGGGCGGATTGCCTGCACGGACTCCGTGCCCCCCGTGAGGGAGAAAGTTTTTTAACTGATAACAGTATCATAAAATCTGGGGGCGGACTGCGGTCAAGCTGGCTCAGCTTGCTTTTTGATTTCTGTATTGTAAGCGAAGTTTATCAGTAATCAACGCTATAAATTCTGAATTTGTTGGTTTGCCCTTACATGTATTTACGGTATATCCAAAAAACGCATTCAATGTATCGAGATTTCCTCTGTCCCATGCAATCTCTATCGCATGACGTATTGCCCTCTCAACTCTTGAAGATGTCGTATCAAATTTATCTGCTACAGCAGGATATAATAACTTTGTAACACTCTCAAGAAGCTCCTGGTCATCTACTGACATAAGTATAGCACTGCGTAAATAATGATAACCTTTAATATGAGCAGGCACTCCAAGCTGATGTATAATATCAGTGATTATAAGTTCTAAATTTTCTTCTGTTTTTAAAGCATTCTGTGTTATTCCGCCCTGTGCAAGTCTTATAATTCTCTCACCCAGAACATCAACATCAAATGGCTTTAAAAGAAAATATGATGCTCCGCTTTCCATAGCCTGTGTCTCAATAAATGCACTTTCATATGCACAAGTAATAATAAATGATGGCACTCTTCCACCTGATGTTCGAACTCTCTTCATAAGTTCTATTGCATCCATATGCGGCAGAACTGCATCCACCACTACAACATCAGGTGTGTCATTTCTTATTGCATCCAACAACACCTTTCCGTCCTTACGTCTTGTCATAACGTACAATCCCATCGAGCGAAGACGGCTCGCACATGAAACTCCGTACTCTGCACTATCGTCCCCAATTAACACTTTTATCTTTTTATTGTCCATAGGAACCTCCTTTATTTTTGTCTACTATTGCATTTTATCATGCCCATGGACAATATGCAAGAGAAAATAAAAACTACTTTTGTTGATTATTGTCGAATGAAAAATAATTTTTATTATAAATCTTATCAATAGAACTTTTGCGATATTTTAAAGCAAAAATTTCTTGATTTTACATTGCAATTTATGTCATATATATTTTCTCATTGACGAAAATATATTATATATTAAAAAATATATTTTATTTGAAAATATAACCATTTCTGTTAGTCTCAAAAAATTTTTCTGGATTCTTTTTTTTCGGATAATACTCATAATTCTGTATAAAGTAACATCATAACTACTGAAATTAAAATAAACTTAAATTCATCAAAAAAACTTTGTTTTTTGCCTTGAATAAATATTGTCAACTTATTATATTTAAAATAACATTTAAATAAACTGACTAAACAGAAAGAGGGTTAAAATTTGCACAAATTATTTCGTCGTATAGCAGTTATATTAGCTGCTGTAATAATGCCATCTTACCTTGTAGCTGGTTATTACTCTTATATACTTCCTGACAGTTATTATATATCATCAGAAAATAAATTCTCATTGCCAACAGCATTACCAATATCAGCTTATCCATCAAAAAACGTTGCCCGTGCTGCATCGTTTCTTTCTCCTTCATTATCACAAAATACATCACTTAAATTATTTGGTATTGTACCCATAAAAAATGTAGAAATACAGGAAATTGATACGCCTATGTTAATCCCATGCGGTCAGCCGTTCGGAATTAAACTACTAATGGACGGCGTTATGATTGTAGGATTTGGAACTGTTGATAACTCCTGTCCTGCTGCCGAAGCAGGATTACAAAAAGGTGATATACTTCATAGCATAAACAACATACCTATTACATCAAATGCTGATTTAAAAACAGCTGTTGCCAGTTCAAATGGTGAACCTGTTTCAGCCATATTAACACGTGACGGAATAGAAAAGAATATACCTATTACTCCTGTTTTTTCAAAAGAAGATAACAGCTATGAAGTCGGTATATGGGTTCGTGATAGTACAGCCGGAGTAGGAACTTTTACTTTCTACTCACCTGAAAACAGCACATTCGGTGGTCTTGGTCATCCTGTTTGTGATACAGATACAGGAATATGTATTCCCATTGCCTCCGGAGAGGCATGTCCTGTTGAAATAAGCAGTGTAAAAAAAGGCCTCTCTGGTGAACCTGGTGTTTTAAACGGAACATTCCTTGAAGGACAGCCACTTGGTATGCTTTTATGCAACAACAGATGTGGTGTATTTGGAAAACTTGATGAATCACCTTCATCAAATCAGGCTATACCTATGGGATTAAAACAGGAGATAACAACAGGAGAAGCAGAAATTTTATGCACAGTTTCAGGCTCTGAACCATCTTCCTATACAATAGAAATTGAGGATATTGATTACAGTGGAAATGAAAACTCTCAAAATATGATAATACGTGTTACTGATGAAAAACTTATAAATGCCACAGGTGGAATTGTACAAGGAATGAGCGGAAGTCCTATTATACAGAATGGAAAACTTATCGGAGCAGTTACTCATGTATTTGTAGACGACCCGACAAGAGGATATGGAATCTTCTGTGAAAATATGTATCGCTTTGGGTTATCAGGGTCATAATTTATAAAATACTTTAAAACAAAAAATAAGACTACTGCACCCTTTTATTATGGTGCAGCAGCCTATTTTCAATTAAACAAATTCTTATCTGTTTTCGTCGCTGAATCCACTTTCTACGAGGTCAACAAGTGCTGTAACTGCTGCCTGTTCGTCAGAACCATCAGCAATAATCTTGATGCTTGTGCCACCAACGATTCCTAAAGACAGAATACCAAGCAAGCTCTTTGCATTTACTCTGCGTTCTTCTTTTTCAATCCAGATAGAAGCTTTATATTCATTAGCCTTCTGAATGAAGAATGTTGCTGGTCTTGCGTGAAGACCTACCTGATTGTGTACCATTACGTCTTTTACATACATAACAAAACTCTCCCATCTAAAATTCATATTTGTCGTTCCATATTTTAATTATGGATAACTTTTTCTTATAACCTTTTACCGTTATTATTATACAGTTTTTTTTTAATTACGTCAACGTGCATTTTGCTATATTCGCTTGTTTTATCGAAAATTTCTACTTGTTGATATATTGTAATCGAAAAAATGCATCAAAGTTTGTTTATTATCACAACAGTTAAATTGGTCATATTTCCAACAAATTTCAACAAAATAAACTGTTCAAGTTTTTCAAAGTATTTAGCTACTTTTTATTTATATATTCAGCATACAAATCTGGTCGCTTTTCTTTAGTTACGGACAGACTTTGTGCAAAACGCCAGTCCGCAATATTTTTATGATGACCTGAAAGGAGTACAGGAGGAACAGCTTTTTCATGCCATATTTCAGGACGTGTATACTGCGGATATTCAAGAAGTCCATTAAAATGACTTTCCTCTTCAAAGCATACTGATTCCGGTAATACACCACTGCACATACGGGCTATAGCATCAGTTAATACAAGAGCAGGAAGCTCTCCACCAGTCAGCACATAGTCACCAATTGATATTTCTTCATCAACTATAGTATCAAGTATACGCTGGTCTATACCCTCATAATGACCACATAACAAAAATAAATTAGAATATTTTGAAAGTTCAAGAGCTTTTTTCTGATTTAATACTGTTCCTTTTGGTGACATATAGATACAATGAGGTTTTATACTGCGTTCAGTGCAGACCGACTCCCAGCATCTGTATATCGGGTCAGCCTGCATAACCATTCCACGGCCACCACCATATGGAACATCATCAACTCTTCTATGCTTATTAAGAGTATAATCACGTATATTCCAGCAATCAACTTTAATAGCTCCGCTTTTTCTTGCACGTCCTATTATACTTTCAGACAGAACAGTTTCACACATATCAGGAAAAAGAGTAGCAATATCAATTTGCATCAAATAATCCCTCCAGCGGACGAATACGCATTATTTCTGCATCTAAATCAGTTTCAATAATAACATCAGGTATTGCAGGAATAAGATATTGTTTTCCGTTTTCATCTCTTACATCATAAACATCATTTGCACCTGTCTGAAAAACATCTTTTAATATTCCATAAACTGCACCACTGTCAGCATCAATGACTTTAAGTCCAAGCAAATCTTGAATAAAATAACAACCCTCACCAAGTTCAACATCATCACGATGCATATATAAAATCTGTCCACGTAATTTTTCAGCATCTTCAGGTGTATCACAACCTTCAATTTTCATAATGACAGAGTTTTTGAAAACACGTGAACGTACAACATCAACTTCTTGCTTATCTTTTCCAATATAAAGCATATCAAACTCACAGAGAAATTCAGGTTCATCACACCACGGAACAACTTTAACTTCTCCATGAAGTCCATGTATATTGACAATTTTACCGATTTCAAGATATTCTTTTTTCATAGATTATTTCCTCCGAAAAGAAAAAACAGGCGAATCCTGAAAACAGAACCGCCTGCATCTGACAATTTAATCAATTTCCACTGCAACTTTCAAATCTGATTTAGCAGCACCGGAACGCATAATAGTACGGATTGCCTTAGCAATTCTACCCTGCTTTCCGATAACTCTTCCCATATCATCAGCTGCAACACTAAGGTGGAACAGGATTACACCTTCTTCATCAGGTGCATCTTCTGTAATTTTAATAGCAGAAGTATCTTCAACAAGACCTTCTACAATTGCATACAGTAAATCTTTCATAAATATCACCCTTTTTAGAGTATGCCTTCACGCTTGAAAATTGTCTTTACTGTATCTGTTGGCTGTGCGCCATTTGAGAGCCATGTCTTAACCTTTTCAGCATTTACACTAACAACAGATGGTTCTTTTGTTGGGTCATAATAACCGACTTCTTCAATAAATCTGCCATCTCTTGGGTAACGTTCATCAGCAACAACAATACGATAGAAAGGAGCCTTCTTAGCACCCATTCTTCTCAGTCTAATTTTTACTGCCATTTATATTCACCTCCATAAAAATATACAAAAAATATAATATTATAAGTAATATAAAAATTATAATATTATGATATATAGTAAGCAGTTCCCTGCATAACTAACTTTGGCGGAGAGCCTCCGCAGGCAAATCCCCCCTGAATTTTAAGCTACATTTATTTTTTAGCAATACTGACCCCCTCAGGGGGCGGTAAAGTTATGTTTATATTTAGCTAAAAATTAATTTTTGTTTCCCACCCCCGTGAGGGAGAAAGTTTTTTAAAAGATACAAGTATCATAAAATCTGGGGGCGGACAGCGGTCAAGCTGACCCAGCTTGCTATTTGTTTTTAGGGAAAATTCCTGGTGGAAGTCCTGGAATGTTTCCAGGCATATTTCCCTGCATATTCTGAAGTTTGTCAAGATTCATACCAGCAAGTTGCTTTCTTGCCTTACGCCCCATTTTACCGCCTTTTTTACCGCCCAGTTGCTTCATCATCTTCTGCATCTGTTCAAACTGTTTTAAAAGACGATTGACATCTTCAACTTTTGTTCCGCTACCTGAAGCTATTCTTCTTTTGCGGGACGGATTTATAATTGATGGTTTTTGGCGTTCAGCTTTTGTCATAGATGTAATCATTGCTTCAATTCTTGTGAATTGCTTTTCATCAACGTCAACATCTTTAAGCTTATCACCAACACCAGGTAACATACCAATAATAGATTTTATTGAACCCATTTTCTTGATTTGTTTTAACTGGTCAAGAAGGTCGTTCATATCAAATTTATTTGCTTCAAGTCTTTGTGCAAGTTTCTCAGCATCAGATTTATTTACAGTACTTTCAGCTTTTTCAATAAGAGTAAGCACATCACCCATGCCTAAAATTCTTGATGCCATTCTCTCCGGATGGAAAGGTTCAAAATCATCAAGCTTTTCACCCATACCGACATATTTGATTGGTTTGCCTGTTACTGCAAGTACTGACAGTGCAGCACCGCCTCTTGTATCAGAATCAAGCTTTGACATAAGAACACTGCTGATTCCAAGAGCATCATCAAATGCCTTTGCAACATTTACAGCATCCTGACCTGTCATTGCGTCTACAACAAGCATAATTTCATTTGGATTTGTAAGAGCCTTTAATTCTTTAAGCTCGTCCATAAGTTCCAAGTCAATATGGAGACGACCAGCAGTATCAAGAATAACAACATCATTGCCATGGTCTTTAGCATATTTCATAGCTTCCTTAGCAATAATCATAGGAGAAATCTGTCCCATTTCAAAAACACGTACTCCAGCACGCTCACCAACTACTTGAAGCTGATTTATAGCAGCAGGTCTGTATATATCACATGCAACAAGCAACGGATAATGACCTTCTTTTTTAAGAAGTTTTGCAAGTTTAGCTGAATGAGTAGTTTTACCTGAACCCTGAAGTCCACACATCATAATAACACATGGCGGTTTAGATGGAAAATTAATACGTGAATTATTATTTCCCATGAGAGAACAAAGCTCTTCATTTACAATTTTAATTACTTGCTGTGCAGGAGTAAGGCTGTTCAAAACTTCTTCCCCGACAGCACGAACAGAAACCTTAGCAACAAAATCTTTTACAACTTTATAGCTTACATCTGCCTCAAGTAATGCCAGACGTACTTCACGCATGGCCTCTTTTACATCTGATTCCGTAAGTTTTCCATGTGATTTAAGTTTTTTAAATACTTTTCCGAGCTTATCGGAAAGTCCTTCAAATGCCATCGTTACGCCATCCTTTCTTATACTTTCAGCAAATTATTTTATAAAAAATCAGAGCAAACCAGAACAATTATCTGCAAGCCTGAGAATTTCATCTCCTAATTCCTTTATATCGGGATTTGCATTTTCATGACTTATCAATTTCTGTGCAAGTTCAGAAATTTGAGTATAATTATCTCTTAATCTGCATATCTTGCTTGCAAACTGGAGTTTTTCCTCCATTTCAAGTAAAATATGCTCGCTTCTTTTTATACTGTTGCTGACTGCCTGACGTGAAACATCCGTTTTAGAAGCGATTTCTCCTAAAGAAAAATCTTCACAGTAGTACAGATTAGTAAATTCATACTGTCGTTTTGTCAGGAATTCTCCATAACAGTCAAGCAGTAAAGCCATTCGCAGGTCTTTCATTGTTTTACACCTCTCAGCACTCACTGTAAACGTCTTCTGCTTTACAAGTATACACTATATCTGTAATTTTGTCAAGTCTTTTTTTATTGTGAATTTGCACAAATTACAAGAAACAATTGATACTATTATAAATATTTCATCTTATTTTTAATTATTTATTTCTATTTCGCTTGACACAGGAATGATTTTCTGTTATACTACTTAATAAAATATTTATTAACATAATATTTAAAAAGTGCTGTCTTAATCTGACAGCTTTATTCATTAGAAAGGAATGAACAATATGAATTTTTTTGAAATGTTTGAACAGGTAAAAAATAAACTTGAAAAGACAGATGTATCTGGTGCTAAACAGCATATCGCTGTACAAATTGAAGTAACTGAAGATGGTAATGGTATTTTTTATGCTGAAATTATAGATGGCATTATGAATGTACAGCCATATAACTATTATGATAATGATGTTTCTCTTGTTTTATCAAATGATACATTAACATCAATTTTATCTGGAAAAATTACATTTTCAGAAGCTATTGAATCAGGTAAATTAAATGCATATGGTTGCCCTAAAAAAGCAACTGTATTTTATCAGGCAGTAGAAGCAACAGCAAAAAGTGAAACAGCTTCTGACGAAAACGATAAAAATATGATTGAAGAAATAAAAACAGAACCTGAAAAAGAAATTCAGACAATAGAAACTGAAAAGCCAGTTACTGAAGTAAAATCTGATGATAAAATTGAAGAACCAGTTAAAACAATAATTGCTGAAGAAAAAATTACAGCAGAAACAATTAAGCCTGATGAAAAAAAAGCTGCTAACAACAAAAAAACTTCTAATTCAAAAAAGAAGTCAAAAAAAAGATAATTAAAATATAAATCTATATTTATTTTAAGGGGTTTATCTGAAACATCTATATTCAAAAGATAAGATTATCTGTTTTAATCTTTACGAATATACGAATTTTCAGATAAACCCTTTATTTATTAAAAACAATAATATAATTAAATATATGTAAACTTATAGCAATAACTATTATTAAATTCATAAGTTTGTATGCTGCTTGACATACAAATAAAAAATATGTTATAATAAAAATTATATAAAAATAATACTAATACGCAAACAAACTAAAATGGAAAATGATACACATTTTCAGAAAGGACACATATGATAGATAAACAAATACTTATGAACTCACCAAAAATAAAAGATGTTGTTGACCGTTATAAAAAAAATGCAGCACGTGCTGAAAATCTCGCACAACAGTATCAAGGAAATTATTATATTCCTCCAGAATTATACGAGAAATATGATGTAAAGCGTGGATTAAGAGATATAAGCGGAAAAGGCGTTCTTGCCGGACTGACAAATATCAGTGAAGTAAGTGCAAGCGTAATGGAAAATGGTGTTCGCATGCCAGCAGAGGGCAAACTCTATTACCGTGGATACTCTATTGATGATTTAGTAAAAGGATTTATTGAACAAAACCGATTTGGATTTGAAGAAATAATTTACCTTCTGCTTACCGGAGAACTTCCAGACAAAAAACAATTATCAGATTTTCACACTCTAATATCAGAATATCAGTATCTTCCAAGCCGTTTTAACAGCGGTGTAATAATGAAAATGCCAAGTGACAATATTATGAGTACTATGGCAAAATGCGTTCTCTCACTTCATGCTGTAGACCCAAATCCTGATGATATAAGTATTCTTAATGTAATGAGACAAAGTTTGGAACTTATATCACGTTTCCCGTCTCTCGCTGTATACAGCTATCAGGCTGCACAGTACTTCCGTCAGGGACAAAGCATGGTTATTCACAAGCCTTTACCAGAAAAAACAATTGCAGAAAATATATTATATATGATAAGACCAGATGGAGAATATACAGAACTTGAAGCCCGTCTTCTTGATTTGGCTCTTGTATTACATGCTGAACACGGTGGCGGTAATAATTCAACTTTCACTGTACATGTTGTAACTTCATCCGGAACAGACACTTATTCCGCAATTGCCGCAGCACTTGGCTCTCTTAAAGGTCCCCGTCATGGCGGTGCAAATATTAAAGTTATGAAAATGATGGACGACTTAAAGGAGCATGTATCAGACTGGAACAATGAAACTGCTATACGTTCATATTTATCTGATTTACTTAATAAAAAAGCATTTGACAAAAGCGGTCTCATTTATGGCATGGGGCATGCTGTATATTCCATTTCTGACCCAAGAGCAGTAATTTTAAAAACATTTGCTGAAAAACTCTCATCAGAGAAAAATATGCATGATGAATTTAAATTATATGAAACTGTAGAGCGTATTGCTATAGAATTAATATCTGAAAAAAGAAAAATTATAAAAGGCGTATGTGCAAATGTAGATTTTTACAGCGGTTTTGTTTATCAGATGCTTGGAATCCCTGCTGATTTATTTACTCCTATTTTTGGAATCGCACGTATTGCAGGCTGGTCGGCTCACAGACTTGAAGAACTCGTAAGTGCAAATAAAATTATTCGTCCAGCATATCAGCCTATTTCAGATAAAAGAAAATATAAAAATTTGTCAGAAAGAATATAAATAGTAAAATCTCCTGAACAGTTTTTTTGCTGTTTCAGGGGATTTTTTTCTTGCAATTATAAAGAATATATGATATAATAAAGAAAAAAGAAAGGAAGTTGCAAATATGTTAAAAGCCGGCGTTTCTACTGCTTGTCTTTATCCTAAAGTAATCGAAGAAGCATTATATGACTTCGCTCTTGCTGGTATAGAACATGTAGAATTATTTATCAACTCACATTCGGAAATTAAACGCAATTTTGTTTTATCTATGAAAGACATAATGAAACGCTTTGATATGACATGTTCTTCAGTACATCCTTATACAAGTGAAATGGAACCTATGATGCTATTTTCACCTTATGAGAGACGTGTTAATGATATGATTGAATATTATAAAAGCTTTTTTTCTGCAATGCAACTTCTTGATGCTTCTGTATTTGTTGTTCACGGAAATAAACCCTTTGGAATTCCTGATAATGATTTGTATTTTGAACGTTTTCAACGCCTTGTTGAAGTAGGAAAATCATTTGGTATTTATGTAACACTTGAAAATGTTGCACGCTGTACAAGCAGTTCACTTAATTTTTTAAAACAGTTCTGTAATGCACTTGGAAATGATGCTTTTATAACACTTGATATAAAACAAGCTGTACGCTCCAAAGAAAATCCATTTACAATGCTTCGTGAACTTGGTTCTCATATAGCTCATGTTCATATAAGTGACCACGGTGAATATGGCGATTGCCTGCAAATAGGAAAAGGACATTTTGCTGTTAAAAAATTTCTTAAAGAACTTTCTGATGTAAATCCTGACTGCTCTGTTATACTGGAACTTTATAGAAGCGGTTTCTCTGATGTTCCTGATTTAGCAAACAACTATCAAATTTTAAGTAATATGCTACGTTAGATAATTGTATTTCGAGGCTCTGCCTTGAGCTCCAGCAACATTTTCTGAAGAAATTTTTGCACCAAAAAGACTTTATTAAAAAGCAATAAATTTAAATTTTAAATTAAAATAAAAGTAAAACCACCCTCCTTGAAGGGGAAAGCTTTCTGTGAAATAAATAAAGAGTACCGTATCGACTGGGGGTGGAAAATGGTCGAGCTGATTCAGCTCGCAAAGGAGGTTTTTTAATATGCGTTGCCCATTCTGTGGAGACTGTGACACTCGTGTTCTAGACTCCCGCCCAACTGATACCCGTATCCGCAGAAGAAGAGAATGCGGAAAATGCGGAAAAAGATTCACAACATATGAAGCAATTGAACGTCCATTGCTAATGGTTGAAAAACGTGACGGCTCTTTTGAACAATTCGACAGACAGAAACTTATAAAAGGAATTTTCAATGCAATAAAAAAACGTCCTGTAAGCATTGAACAAGTTTCAGCTATGGTTGATAAAATTGAGCTGTTTTTCGCTAATAATATGTGCAGTACTGCAAAATCTACTGACATAGGCAGTATGGTCATGGAACAACTAAAAGATATTGATGATGTTGCATATATAAGATTTTCCTCAGTATATCAGGACTTTACTGATGTTGAAGGTTTTATTGCCGCAATAAGTGAACTAAATAATAAAGATAAATAATTTTAAATAGTAATTGAAAGGAAAATTAAAATTATGTCAGACCCTATTAAAGATATTTTCGACACCCCAGACAACTCAAATATGTATGACACTCAAGATGTCAATGACAATAAAGTGTTTGCAGTTCTTGCATACTTTGGAATTTTATTCTGGCTCCCACTTGTAGTAAACAGCCGTTCAAGATTTGGAAAATTTCATGCAAATCAGGCATTTATTTTATTCTTAACATCTATAATTTTAGAAGTTGCAAGCAATATTGTATGTGCTATAATAAGAATTATTCCATTTATAGGTGGTACAATTTCAGGAATCATAAGTTTAATTGTAAGCGCATTGCTTCTTGTATACATGATTTTAGGAATGTATAATGCCGGCACTGGTCGTGCTAAAGAACTTCCTTTAATAGGCGGTCTTATACACGTATTTGATAAGTAAATATTATACTTTTAACTTTAAATTATAGGATAAATCCGGTCAAAGCGTGCTGAATCATACCAGGCTGCTCCCAAAAGACGACCGGATTTATCTATAATAAGTTCTGCAACAAGAACTGTATTATTTTTATAATCTTCTTTTAAAACATAACTCATACGTGTAGCAGTCTGTCCGCAGTATTCAGAAAAAGGCAATTTCTGTTCTTTCTGAATTGAGAGATATGTACCATACATTTTATAATTATTCTCATAAGGTATCTGAATTTCTTCAATATATGGTTTATCACTTACAGGTGTTTTTCCGCATGATTCAAGATATTCAAATGCTGCTGCCTCATCAGAAATATTTATTGTTTTGTATTCAATTTTTTTATTTTGCATACTGACATTACTGATAAGCCACTTTCCCCCAAGTATTACTCCGGCGAAAGCAAATAATAATAATATATGTGAACGTTTAATTTTCATAAAAAATTCTCCTTATGATAAATTTTCAAGCTCTGATACTGATTTAGTAAATATACAATTATAATTCATATTATTAAAAGAGGTTCTTTCAATGCGTTTAGATAAATTTCTTGCTGATGCTACACCGCATTCACGCAGTACAATAAAAAATTTTATAAAAAAAAGACAAGTTACTGTTAATGGTAAAACAGTCTTAAAAGCTGATACTAATGTATCTGAAAAAGATGTAATAACTCTGTCAGGTGTCAAAATATCATTACAGCCAAAGTATCGTTATATTATACTCAACAAACCTGCTGGTTATGTCTGTGCTACTGAGGATAATTCTGACCCGACTGTAATGGAACTTATTCCGCCTGAGATGCAGGCAAAAGGTCTTTTCCCTGCTGGCAGACTTGATAAAGACACTACAGGTATGGTTCTAATAACAAATGATGGAGAGTTTGCCCATAAAATATTATCCCCAAAACATCATGTTCCAAAATATTATCATGTAACACTTGCAAGACCATTCGAGGAATCTTATATATCAGAACTTGAAAAAGGAATTACTCTGTCAAATGGCGATGTATGCCTTCCAGCACAAATTGCTAAAATCCCTGATACGGAGAACGAGGCTCTTATATGCCTTCATGAAGGAAAATATCATCAGGTCAAACGTATGTTTGCAGCACTTGGAAATCATGTGCTTCTACTACACAGAATCGGGATAGGAGATTTAATTCTGCCTGAAGATTTACCAAAAGGAAGCTGTAAATTGCTTATAGACGAAGATACTAAAAAAATAATGAGTTTTGGGGGGAACTTTTTGACAAAATTACATCGTATTAAAAAAAGTTCGTCATAATTGATAAAACTACATAAAGAATTTTGTTTAGAAAATAGCTTGAAAATTTATAAAAATTTTGGTATGATATTATTATAGCGGAAACCAGTCTAACATATGATATTTATATGAGACTGGTGAACGACAAAATTTATTTTAGGAGGAACCCCATTAATGGCAAGTTTATCACTTAGACACATCTATAAAATATATCCTGGCAATGTTACTGCTGTTAAAGATGTTAATGTAGAAATTCAAGATAAGGAATTCATCGTATTAGTAGGTCCTTCCGGCTGTGGTAAATCTACTACACTTAGAATGATAGCAGGTTTGGAAGAAATTTCTAAAGGTGAATTGTACATTGGCGACCGTCTTGTAAACGACATCGCTCCAAAGGACAGAGATATCGCAATGGTATTCCAGAACTATGCTCTGTATCCACATATGACTGTATATGATAATATGGCATTTGGTCTGAAGCTTAGAAAAGTACCTAAGGATGAAATTGACAGAAAAGTAAAAGAAGCTGCAAAGATTCTTGACCTGAGCCACTTGCTTGAACGTAAACCGAAGGCTATGTCCGGTGGTCAGAGACAGCGTGTTGCCATGGGTCGTGCAATCGTTCGTAATCCAAAGGTATTCTTACTTGACGAACCTCTTTCAAACTTGGATGCTAAACTCCGTGCACAAATGAGAACTGAAATTTCAAAGCTCCATAAGAAGCTCGGTACAACATTCATCTATGTAACACATGACCAGACAGAAGCTATGACACTCGGTGACAGAATCGTTGTTATGAAAGATGGTATCATTCAGCAGATTGATACTCCACAGAATTTGTATGAGAGACCAGGCAACAAGTTCGTAGCTGGATTCTTAGGTTCTCCTCAAATGAACTTTATTGACGCTGTTCTCAGAAAGACTGCTAATGATTATTTCGTAGAATTCGGTACTGCTAAGTATCAGGTTAGAATTCCTGCATCTAAGATGGATCCAAAGCTCGCAAGCTATGTAGATAAGGAAGTTGTTCTTGGTATTCGTCCAGAAGCTATTCACGATGATGAAATGTTCTTGTCTTCAGCAAGCACAGGTATTGCAGAAGCTGATGTTGAAATCACAGAAATGATGGGTGCAGAAAACTTCTTATATTTGAATTGTGCTGGTGTTTCCATTACAGCTCGTGTTGACCCACGCTCTACATCAAAGTCAGGTGACCGCATCAAGATTGCTCTTGACCCTAACAGAATTCACCTCTTTGACAAGGAAACAGAAGTAACTATCATTAACTAATTAATTTCAGAAATCTTCTAATAGTAACATCTCTTAATTATTTTAAAACCGCCATGTATTTTATACATGGCGGCTTATTATTTATATAAACATTTTTTAAATATTTGTTGTTTCAACTACTTTATCAGTCTCTTTATCCTCTTCTGTTTTATTTTTTATTTCATTTTCTCTTTCGTTTATAATTCTCTCTATTGACTTGCCATTCAGATGTGCTGACAATCGAACACGATTTATTTCCTGATGCATATTATCAAGTTCAGCAGCAATACGTCCAAAAATCTCTTTAGTTCTCTTTTCCTCTGCTTTAATACGATTAAGTAATCTTTCATTCTGTTCTTTGATTTCGTTATTCTCTTTTAATATTCTGTCATACGCAGATAAAAGCTTTCTGTTTTTTGATTCCGTAGCACGTAATCGCTCAATTAAATGTCTGTTATATTCATTCTGACGAACACCAAACTTATGAATAGGTGCTGCCCATAATATTTCCTCCTGCTCCGGATTCCATATCTCTTCTGTATAAGTATCAATAACAACACTTGAAATATCATTATTATTTTTGTCCATTATATCATCAAGCCTCTCCTTTTATTTTTTACTTATAAGCAATTTTCTTTTAATATATCATATATTTGCTTTATAATCTTTTTTTCATTAAAACATGACATTACACGAAATTTAGCCATAAGACCATATTTTTGTCTTAAGTCATCTCTATCTATAAGCTTCTGTATTGCATATGACAATTGCTCAACATTGTCAGGTTCTACTGTTATTCCTGTTTCTCCGTTTAAACTTACATGAGGAACACCAGTAAGCAAATTTGTATTTATTACAGGCTTCTTATATATCATAGCTTCAAGCTGAACTATTCCAAAGGCTTCACTATTTGCTACAGACGGCAGAACAAAAAAATCACAGTCAGCAAATGCTGCTTTTAAATCTTCATCTGAAAGAACTCCTAAAAAATGAACACTCTTATTAAGTCCATTTTCTTCTGCTTCCCTTTTAAGTTCATCTTCAAGCGTACCCTTCCCAACTAAAAACAATTCTCCGCCATGAACATTCTGCATTGCTTTAAGCAAAACATCCACACCTTTATAATATACTAATCTTCCTACAAACAAAATCTTTACTGCTTTAGAATCATTTAATTTTTCTGTTAATATAGGTTTTCGCTTAGCATTTATATAGCTTTCAATATCAATGCCATAAGGTATTACTTTACACTTATCACGAAATTCAGGCAAAAATGATGAACCATCAATATGACCTTGAGTTGCTGTAATAATACAATCTGCACGCTTTAAAAAACGCTTTAAAACAGGCTTATAAAAATATAATAACTTTTTCTGCTTTACAACATCACTATGCCATGCTATTACAACCCTGCCTTTATATCCCGACAAAAGACAAGCTAAATCAGCCAATGGAAAAGGTGTATGAAATTCAATTACATCAGCTTCTTTCGACATTTTTCTAAACAATCTGAAAAATGAAAATGACAATGGACATGATGCAAATATTCCAAGGCTGGAAGCTCGTGTTACAGGAACACCCTCTATTACTTCATGGGAAGTCTTACCCTTATCCTGACATACAAGTACTTTAACATCAGCAAATTCCAGGAGTTCCTTTGAAAAAGAACGTACAAGGCTTTCTATACCTCCAATATGCGGATAGTAAAGTTTATTTACTTGTAAAATTCTAAGTTTTTTATTTTTCTCTTCCATCTAAAATTTCCTTATATACATCATACAGGGCAGCAGCAGCATTTTCCCATGAAAACATAGCTGCTCTTTTTCGTCCAAGTTCTCCAAGCTTCTCACGAATATCAGGATTATTATATAATTTATCAAGCCCTTCTGCAATTTCATCTATTGAATATGGGTCAACTAATATGGCACAGTCACCTACAACCTCCGGAAGAGAAGCTGCGTTCGATGTCAGAACAGGAGCACCGCAAGCCATAGCTTCAAGGGGTGGCATTCCAAATCCCTCATATAATGAAGGAAATACAAATGCCAACGCACCACACATAAGAGGACATATACATTCATCAAGCACATATTCAGTTCTTATAATTTTATCTTCTATTTTAAGTTCTTTAATTGTATTAAATAAGCCTTCATTATACCATCCACTTCCACCGGCAAGTACAAGCTTCGGAGGATTTGAGTACTTTTTAGAAAAAACAGAATAAGCTTTTACAAGACGTTCTAAATTTTTTCGTGGCTCTAAAGTCCCTAAATACAAGAAATAATCACCATCTATTTTCATACTCTTTTTAACTTCTTCTATCTTTGCATTATCTTTTACAGGATAAAATCTGTTTCTATCAACTCCACAATACACAACACGAAGTTTATCAGCAGTCCATGGAAAATATTTTATTATTTCTTTCTTTGAAAATTCTGAATCTGTAATTATTAAATCAGCTCGTTTAAGAGAACGTTTTAATCCCGTTTCAAGCATATATCTCGTTCTGCCACGTACAGTTTCAGGATAAGCTTTATATACCATATCATGAACAGTTACTACTTTTGCTCCTGCAACCCCCGGAGGTATAATATAATTAAAAAAATGTGTTATTTCAGAATCTTTCCCAAAAAAAGCACTATATGGCAAAGGTATGAAATTAGAAATCAGACGATAAAGATATCCTGAAAAATTCCCCTGATGAACAGAGACATTTCTATGTTCAAGGTCAATATATAATGAAAGTCTTTCAAGATTTTCACTTCTATCGCCAGTTGGGAAAAACTGCAATTTATAATTGTTATCAGGGTGAAGTGCCATCATTGCACGAATTTGCCCTGATTGACAATAGCCAATGCCTGACATATGGCTACTGACGAGTGGCAGTACGTCAAAAGCAATTATCATTTTATTCCTTCTTTCACGTTATATTATTATGACTTTGCTCCTCATTTGTTTTATCA
>JAFTWL010000015.1 GCA_017465305.1 Ruminococcus sp.
GGGTATGGAGATTTACCACTGGATTTAAATCATTCTATAAGTGCAGTTTTGAATACTGCTAAAATAATTGGGCTTACTATTACAGAGAGCAGTCTGCTTAATCCTTTGAAATCTGTAACAGCTTTAATTGGTATTTCATCAGAACCACTGCCTGTGCAACGTACAGGATGTGCTTTCTGTAATTTACGTGATACCTGTAAATATCGTTTAAGTGGAAAAGATTGTGGTAAATAGTATTTATAATAAAATTTATTGTTTTATATAATTATAGGAATAAAAAAGGAGGGAGAAATGAGCAAACTAAACGATTTAATAAATGAACTATATGAATATTACAGGGACAAACTTTTGTCCTTTAAGCAAATAAAATCAAGCTGAGCCAGTTTGATATAACTTTTTAATAAAGTCTTTTTGATGCAACAATTTCTTCAGAAAATGTTGCCGAGGGTTTGGGGCGAGTAGCCCCAAATACACCGTTAGGTGTATAACGAGAAATCCTAAATACACCGCAGGTGTATAATTACTATGAAAGGATATAATCTTTTGAAAGTACTTGAAAAATTGAAAAGAAGAAATTCAGACAGAGAGTGGCTCTATCTTGATGGTGGTATGGGAACTATGCTCCAGAAAGCAGGGTTACCGACAGGTGCAATACCTGAACTGCTTAATATAGAAGACCCTCAGAAAATTATAGATGTGCATAGAGCATATATAGAAGCTGGCTCTGATATAATATATGCAAATACATTCGGGGCAAATGGTAAGAAGCTTAAAAATACTAAGTATACAACGAAAGATATTATAACTTCTGCCATAAAAAATGCTCGCATAGCCTGTGGTGATACTAATGCACTTGTAGCTCTTGACCTTGGACCTATAGGTCAGATGCTTGAACCTCTCGGAACGCTTACATTTGAAGAAGCATATTCAATATTTAAGGAACAGGTTGAGGCTGGTAAGGATGCTGATTTAATTGTCATTGAGACAATGACAGATTTATATGAGACAAGAGCCGCTGTGCTTGCTGCAAAGGAAAACAGTGATAAACCTGTATTTGTAACAATGACGTTTGAGCCTAATATGCGAACTTTTACAGGCTGTAATATATCAGCTATGGCATTGACATTAGAAGGTCTTGGTGTTGATGCAATTGGCGTAAACTGTTCACTTGGTCCTAAGGAATTATATCCTGTAGTTGAAGAACTTTGCAAATGGACATCCCTTCCTGTAATTGTAAAGCCTAATGCTGGTCTGCCTGACCCTGTAACAGGTGAATTTCATGTGCTTCCTGATGAATTTGCTGAAGCCATGGGCGAATTTTCAAAACTTGGTATTGCAGTTTTTGGTGGATGTTGTGGAACTACTCCTGAACATATGAAAAAAGCTTTTGAATATCTTGAAGAAAAGTGCAGTTTTATAGACAGAGAAACTAATATTCCACCTGCTATATGTTCAGCATCTGTGACTCTTCCTATAACTGAACCACGTGTAATCGGGGAGAGAATTAATCCTACAGGTAAAAAGCGTTTTCAGGCAGCCCTCAGAGAGAATGATATGGGATATATCTTGGAGCAGGCAGCCCAGCAGATTGACGCTGGTGCAGATTTGCTTGATGTAAATGTTGGACTTCCTGGAATAGATGAAAAAGAACAGATGATTCGCACTGTAAAGGCTATACAAGGAATGACAGATATACCATTACAACTTGATTCAACTATTCCTGAGGTTCTTGAAGCAGGTCTTCGTGTATATAATGGTAAACCTATTGTAAACTCTGTAAATGGAGAAAAAGCCTCTCTTGAAAAAATATTGCCTATTGTAAAGAAATATGGTGCTTGTGTTATAGGTCTTACGCTTGATGAAAATGGAATACCAAAAAAGGCTGATGACAGATTTGCTATTGCAAAGAGAATTTTAGATGCTGCTGTTGCGATTGGCATTCCAAAGAATAATGTTTTTATTGACTGCCTGACGCTTACAGCCTCAGCTGAACAAGCAGGTGTTGTTGAAACACTTAAAGCTGTTAAAAGAGTAAAAACAGAACTTGGATTAAAAACGGCACTTGGTGTATCAAATATTTCTTTTGGTCTTCCTAATAGGGAGGCAGTAAACAGAACATTTTTGACGCTTGCACTTGAAAATGGTCTTGATTTGCCTATTATAAATCCTAATATTGCATCTATGATGGAAGCTGTCAGGGCGTATAAGCTCCTGCGTGGAATAGATGAAAATTCTGTTGCATTTATTGAGGCATATAGTTCTGATATGAATTCAGGCAAAGTAAAACCTGATTTAAATGCAGGTAAAACTGAGATGACACTTGAATATGCTATGACGCATGGTCTTAAAGAAGAGTGTGGAAAAATTGCATCAAAACTGCTTGAAACTACAGAGCCAATGGATATAATAGATAATATGCTTATTCCTATTCTTGATGAGACAGGAAAGCAGTTTGAAGCTGGAAAAGTCTTTTTACCTCAGCTTATCCAGACAGCAGGAACAGCACAGGCAGTGTTTGCAGTTATAAAGGATACTCTTATAAAGCAGAATGCTGCTCCTGTGAGCAGAGGAAAAGTTGTAATGGCTACTGTTAAAGGCGACATTCATGATATAGGTAAGAATATTGTAAAGGTAATTTTAGAAAACTATGGATATACTGTCATTGACCTCGGTCGTGACGTTCCTTGTCAGACTGTAGTAGATGCTGCTATAGAGCATAAGGTAAAACTCGTAGGACTTTCAGCTTTAATGACAACAACATTAGGGTCAATGGAGGAAACTATACGTTTGTTGAATGAGCAATATCCTGAATGTAAAACAGTAGTAGGCGGTGCAGTTCTCACTCCTGAGTATGCAAAAAGTATTTCTGCTGATTTTTACGCTAAGGATGCAATGGATACCGTCGCTGCTGCTAAAGAAGTTATAGGATGATTATTTCTTATCAGATGAATAAAAATATCATAATGTGTAAGTAAACTGTAGAAAGGAGATTATCTTATGCCACGAAGACCAAGAAACATAAATCAGACATTAGCACGTACAATAATTTTCAGCGGTATAGTTCTTTTAGTAGTAGCATTTTTACTGATGCGTATGGAAATTGTGAATTCATGGTTATCAAGTATAATAAATACCCTTCGCCCTGTAATTATTGGTGCTGTAATTGCACTTGTACTTTATATGCCAACATGCAGGTTTGAAAAAATGTTCAATCGTCTTTTTAAAGGACGGAAAATTCCATCTACTATTCTGTCAGTTGTTTGTTCTTATCTTCTGCTTGCTATTATATTGGTTTTATTGTGCTGGATTATAATTCCTCAGTTTGTAACAAGCCTTACTGATTTTTCGGATAAATTCACTGTGTACTATATTAATTTTCAAAAGTTTCTTCAAGGAAAAAATGGACAGCAGATTTATAATATAATTCAGGATTTTGGAATAAATTTTGCTCAGATAAAAACATTAGTTTCACAGATTGCTGATACTATTTCAGGATATGTTCCAACTATTTTAGAGAAGCTTGGAACGTGGACGAGTGGTATTATAAATGTTGTTATTGATATTTTTATTGGTCTTGTATTTTCATTCTATATTCTTGCAGGAAGAAAAAAGCTTAAAAGTCAGATAAAAAGAATCCTGAAGCGTTTTTTATCAGACAGGAATTATAAACGTATTGACCATTATGGTAATTTGACATTTGATGTATTTTCAAATTTTATTAGCGGACAGCTTTCAGATGCTGTGATTTTAGGTTTATTATGTTTTATAGCTATGTCAATATTTCATTTTCATTATGCTGTAATGATAAGTACTATAATAGGTATTACAAATATAATTCCTATTGTCGGACCTATTGTTGGAACTATTCCTTGTGCATTTATTTTGCTGCTTGTAGACCCTTCACAGGTTATATGGTTTGTAATTATGGTAATAGTAATTCAGCAGATTGACAGTAATTTTATATATCCACGTGTTGTTGGCGGTTCTATTGGACTTCCTGCGATGTGGGTACTTTTTGCTGTAACTGTTGGAGGAGGACTTTTTGGTATGACTGGTTTAGTACTTGGTGTCCCTATGATGTCTGTTATATATGCTGTACTTAAAGAAAAAACTGCTCCTGAAGGGGCACCGCAATATAATCCTATACAACAGCCTGAGAAAAGTGTTATTGAACAGAAAGCTGATGAGCTTTTTGAAAAAATGCGTGATTCTATTTCAACAGCTATTGCTGATGCTATGGATGGTATGAAGCAGAAATGGAAAAGAGAAGAGGGCTACACTCAAAGAGCTAAAAGGTCAGGTTCAGAACATAAAGATAATTCTGATAAATCAAATAATACAGAAAATAAAACTGCTGAAAATAATAATACTGAAACTGAAAGTAATAGTACTACTGGTAATAATACTGATAGTAATTATGATAAAGTTGCAGATGAAATCATTGCAAATGAAAATGATATAATAGAAAGTATTATTGAATCTGTTTCTGATAATGTTGATAATATAAAGTAATTTTAGTCTGGAAAATTTCTTTTCAGGTGGCTTCAGGTGAGATTTTATATTAATGACCTTGAGCCACCTTTTTTATGGCAGTTTGAAGAGTATATTTTCTTCTGTTAGAAATCAATAAATTATCACAATTTATATTGACAAAAATAAAAATCTGTGATAAAATTAACATGTTATTATGTCGCATTCTGTTTACGAGTGCGTATATTGAAATGGAGGCAAAAATGTGAAAAAAGTAAAAAAACCTGTTTTCTTTATCGTTTTCGCTGTCATCGCCATTTTTGCTGTTACAACACTTTTTGGCGTACATTCACAGTACGGAGATATTGTAACAACTTATGTTCATGGTGTTGAAGATATTCGTCTTGGTATCGATATTCAAGGCGGTGTTGATGTAACCTTCGAACCGGCTGATGGTGCTGAGGCGAGTCAGGAACAAATGGACGCCGCTTTGGAAACTATAAAGCTGCGTTTAGTTAATCAGGGAATTAACGACAGTGAGACTTATGTTGATTACAAAAGTAATCGTATTATTGTAAGATTCCCTTGGCAAGCTGGTGAAACCGATTTCGACCCAGAAAAAGCTGTAAAGGAACTCGGTGAAACTGCTGAACTTACTTTCCGATATGGTACAGCTACTGATACTGATGAAGATGGTAATACTATACCAGCTGGTGAAATTGTATTGACTGGTGCTGATGTTGCAAGTGCCGGAACTGGTGGTGTTCAGGACGGAACAGAGGGTTATAAGTGGGTTGTAACACTTAATCTCAATGAAGAGGGTGCTGAAAAGTTCCATACTGCTACTTCTGCTCTTTACAATGATAATGGTGTAATTTCTATCTGGATGGATAATACAATGATTTCATCTCCGACTGTAAACTCTGTAATTAGTGATGGAAAGGCTACTATTGAAGGTAACTTTACATATGAAAGTGCAAAAGAGTTAGCAGATAAAATCAATGGTGGTGCTTTGCCATTCTCTTTGGAGACAACAAGCTTTAAAACTATTTCTCCTACTATGGGTGAAGGTGCTTTGATGGCTATGGTTATTGCCGGACTTATTACTCTTGCATTTATAGCTATTTATATGATTTCTATGTATAGACTTGTTGGCGTTGTATCTGTTTTATGCTTGGTAGGACAAGTTGCTGGTATGCTTGCAGCTGTTTCAGGCTGGTTCGGATTTATGAACAGTACAACTCTTACAATTCCTGGTATTGCAGGTATTATTCTTTCTGTTGGTATGGGCGTTGATGCTAATATTATTACAAGCGAGAGAATTAGAGAAGAACTTCGCAAGGGTAAATCTTTGGATGGAGCTCTTCAGTCAGGTTATAAACGTGCATTCAGTGCTATTTTAGATGGTAACCTTACAGGTATCATTGTTTCTATAGTTCTTATGGGTGCGTTTGGTGTTCCGGACAGCTGGTGTGCAAAGCTTTTAAGTCCTTTGTTCCACTTCTTCGGAGCAACAACAGAAGGCGTAATTTATTCATTTGGTTATACACTTATGACAGGCTTGATTATGAACTTCATCATGGGCGTATTGGCAGCAAGACTTATGACCATGTCATTGTCTAAGTTTAAGTGCTTCCAGAACAAGAAACTTTATGGAGGTGGAATCAGTGTCGAAACAAAATAAGAAGTATGATATTGATGTAAAAGTACGTGATTTCTGCGGAAAATCAAAATTGTTTTTCATTCTCTCTTTGATTCTTGTTATTATTTCAATTGCTTCTACATTTACTGGTGTTGATATTGCACTGGAATTTAAGGGTGGTACAATTATCACATATAGTTATGAAGGCGATGTAGATACTGCGAAAATTGAAAGCACTCTTTCTGATTTAGTAGGTTCTTCTGTCTCTGTACAGGATGGTGAAAGTATTGGTGAAGCAGGAAAGACACTTTCACTTTCATTCAGTTCAAAAGATGGTTTAACAGTAGAACGTCAGAGTGAAGTAACAGAAGCAGTAAGAGGTCTTTACCCTGATGCCAATATTGAAGTACTTGACTCTAATGATGTTGATGCTCGTTCAGGTAGTGAGTTCTTTACAAAGTGTATTGTAGCGGCAGCATTTGCAGCTATTATATTGATTTTGTATATTGCTTTACGTTTTAAGCAGATAAGCGGATGGTCAGCAGGTGTATGTGCAATTGTCGGATTAGTACAGACATTAGTTGTTACATATGGCTCTGTAGTTCTTATTGGCTTTGAGATTAACTCAAACTTTATGGCAGTAATACTCACACTCCTCGGATATGCTGTAAATGATACAATTGTTATCTATGATCGTATCCGTGAAAATCAGTCAATTTATACTGATATGGAGATTTCAGAACTTGTAAATACAAGCTCATCACAGTCATTACGTCGTTCTATAAGAACATCTGTTACTACATTTGTTTCAATGCTTGCAGTTACTGTTGTAGCTCTTGTTATGGGTCTTGATTCTATTATCAGTTTCTCTGTACCTATGATGGTTGGTATTGTAATTGGTACTTATAATTCACTTTGTTTTGTTCCAAGCCTTTGGGTATGGTGGCAGAAAAAACGTGGTATCACTACATTGAAACCAGCAAAGAAAAAGCAGGCTTTAAGTTAAGATTTATAATTTATTTGAAAATAATCAGGCTGTCACACTATTGTAAAGCGGTGTGACAGCCCATTTTATTTAATAAACTACAAATACTATGAAAATTGAATAATGTTAAAAAGGAACTTAAAAACATAAGTTTTTTTATTAAAAAAATTGGTTATACAAATTAACTAAATGAAATCTGAAAAACAGGTGAAAATTTAGTGAAAAAAATAATTTACATTAGTGCATAAATATTATATAATATGTACATAAGATGCGGAATAAAAATCGTACTCTTTCTTTTAGTTTTCCCTTTAAAAAATAAAAAACAGGAGGTGTCATACCAATGCAGAAGATGTCAGAAAAGGCTATGAAGAAGGCTAATGGCGGCAAAATCAAGTGCATTTACTGTGGTAAGTCAACAGGCTTTATCGGTTATTTATTTGGAGCTCATAAGTGGGCACATAAATATTGCAAATACAACAATCTTTAATTGAAAAATTTTATTTGTATAATTTAAAATATTTGGAGGTAAATCCCGATGAAGAAGATGTCTGCAGTTTCTATGAGAGAAGCTAATGGTGGTTGTCAGCACTGGTCAATTGCTTTAATTAAAAGAACAACAATCGGAAGAAAGTCATATTATACTTGGCTTTGCGGAAAATGTGGTAAGTACTATAAAACTACTTTAACTCGATAAACAAATTACTTAAATTGAAAAGCCTGTACCCAGTCTAACGGGTGCGGGCTTTTGTGTTTATAACATACAATGATACACAAATAGGAGATGATACTAATGAAATTTCCACATATACAACAACATGACGAAAAAGATTGCGGAGCTGCCTGCCTTTCAATGATTTCTGAATTTTATGGAGCTAAGTATCCTATAGCAAAATTCAGGGATTTAATAAAGGTTGATAATCAGGGAGCAAATATATATGGACTTGTAACAGGTGCAAAAAAAATTGGTCTTGATGCAGATGCACTTGAAGGGACACCAGATGAATTATTTCAGGGAATTTCAGACGGAGAAATTAGATTTCCGTTTATTGCAAGGATTATAAATGAATTTGGCTTTGAGCATTATATAGTTGTATATAATATACACAAAGATATTGTTACAGTTGGAGACCCGGCACAACCCAAAACATCATTGATGCCAGTTAAAATTTTTATAGAACAGTGGCAGGGGCAGATTGTAACATTTGAAACTAATAAAGATTTCATAAAGATAAATGAGAAAAAAGGCTCTTTCAGGAAATTTTTTAAGTATATTACAACACAGAAAAAGCTTCTTGTTTTTGTTTTTGTGTTATCTTTGTTAGTATCATTTATAAATATTGCAGGTTCTGTTGTATTTCAGTATGTGCTTGATGATGCAATGACTTCTTCAGAAATAGCAGAGGATTCAAATGGTCATGAAGAAGAGTTAGAAGATGAACATGACCACGAGGGTGAAAGTAAATTTATGATTGCCCTTGAAAGTGTTGAAGAAAAAATGGGAATTATTTTTGCAAATATCAATACAGTTTGTATTTCAATAATAATTCTTTATCTGTTAAGGTTATTTATCAATGTGATGCGTGGATATATGCTTGCATTAACTGCTAAGAAAGTTGATGTTCCTTTGACGCTTGGATATTATAATCATCTTCTTGATTTGCCTGCCGGATTTTATGGAACACGTAAAACAGGCGAATTTATGTCACGTTTTAATGATACAAGTAAGATAAGAGAAGCTATATCATCAGCAACACTTACGATTATGCTTGATACAATAATGGCTATAGCCTGCGGAGTTGTTTTGTGTTTTATAGATTACAGATTATTTTTAATTACTTTAACTGTAATGGTTATATATGCTGTTATAATGTTCTGTTTCAAAAAGCCTATAAGAACAATAAATCATGAAATAATGGAACAGGAAGCACAGGTTACTTCTTATCTTAAAGAGTCAATAGACGGCATCGAAACATTAAAAGCTTATCACTATGAACCATCTGCGAAGAAAAAAACAAGTGGGCTGTATAATAAATTTGCATCTAAAAATGTAAAAGCATCTTTGATTTATATTGTTCAGGAGACGCTTGTATCTACATCAGAGTCAATAGGAATAGTTGTTCTTTTATGGGCAGGAGCATATTTATGTGTGAGGAATGTTATTTCAATTTCTGACTTAATGATTTTCTATTATCTTATAAGTTATTTCCTTGACCCAGTTAAAAATCTCATCAATTTACAGCCTGAATTGCAGACTGCAATGGTAGCAGCTGAACGTCTTAATGATATACTTGACGTTGAGAAAGAACAGAATGAAAAAGAAAATCCTGATTCATTAGTTGGTGATATAGAATTTAATGATGTTGATTTCAGATATGGCAACAGGGAACTTGTTCTTGAAAATGTTTCAATGAAATTTAAAAAAGGACAGAAAACTGCTATAGTTGGTGAAAGTGGCTGCGGAAAAACAACACTTACAAGACTTTTAATGTCGTTTTATGAACCTGAAAAAGGAAGTATCAAAATAAATAATAAAGATATTTCTGATTATTCTCCAAGGGCATTAAGAGAAAAGATTGCATATATATCACAGAATATATTCCTGTTTTCTGATTCTATATATAATAATTTAAGAATGGGAAATGAAAATATTACAAATGAAAAAATAGAAGAAGTTTGTAAATTATGTTTTGCTGATGAGTTTATAAATTCTCTTCCAATGGGATATGATACTGTACTTGAAGAAAACGGAAACAATTTATCAGGAGGACAGAAGCAAAGACTTGCAATAGCAAGAGCATTACTTAGAAATCCTGATATTCTAATAATGGATGAGGCAACAAGTAATCTTGACACTGTAACAGAAAAGAGTATAAAAGAAACAATAGATAATCTTTCTTCAAATATGACATGTATTATTATAGCACACAGATTAAATACAATAAAAAATTGTGATTATATTTATGTAATGGATAAGGGAAATGTAGTTGAAGAGGGGACACATGATGAACTTTTAAATAAAGATGGTTTATATAAGAGTTTTAATTTAAGCAATTAAATATTAGTAAAAAGCTGTTGCCATGAAATAAATCATACAACAGCTTTTTATTTATTGTTTCAATTATTTAACAGAATTTAAACTTTATCATACAGATTTTATATTCCAGATATTTTCTGCATAGTCAGCAATTGTTCTGTCAGAACTGAATTTACCTGCATTACAGATATTCTTCCACTGCTTAACTGCAAATTCTTCACGATTTTTGTAATCGCTATTGCATTTCAATTTTGTTTCTACATAGCTTTCCAAATCACCAAGCAGGTAGTAATGGTCAGGCTTATGCCAGCTTGCACCGTCGAGAAGTGAATAGTACAATTCTCTGAAATCTCCGCTTCCGCCATCAGATACTGTTCCATCAATCAATGCTTCTACAACTCTGCTGATTTTCTTATTTTCGGAGAAAATCTTTCTGCTGTCGTAAGTCGGAACTATTTTTTCTAAATCCTCAACTCTTGCACCGAAGATGTAGTTATTTTCTTCTCCAGCTTCTTCTACGATTTCAACATTAGCACCGTCAAATGTTCCAAGAGTTACAGCACCGTTGAGCATGAGTTTCATATTACCTGTACCAGAAGCTTCTGTACCAGCAGTTGAAATTTGTTCTGATACATCAGCGGCTGCAACGAGTTTTTCAGCATAAGATACATTGTAATTAGATACAAATACAACCTTGATAAGCTTATTAACTTCAGGGTCATTTTCAATAATTCTCGCAATTTCATTGATGAATTTGATAATTGCCTTTGCACGCTTATAACCTGGAGCAGATTTTGCACCGAAAATAAATGTTGTAGGTGTAAAGTCTTTAATGCTTCCATCTTTAATGCCATAGTAAATATACAGAATTGAGAAAGCATTTAAAAGCTGACGCTTGTATTCATGTAAACGCTTAATCTGAATATCAAAGATAGTATCAGGGTCAATTTTGATACCTTCTTTGGAAGCTATATAATCAGCAAGCTGATTCTTTTTAATCTTCTTGATATCAATAAATTTATTTAATATTTCTTTGTCTTCGCTGTATTTTTCAAGTTCTTTGAGGTTGCTTAATTTTACTTTCCATAGGTCATTGCCTGATAATTCTGTAAGCAATGATGAGAGTTCTCTGTTGCAGAGTGCAAGCCATCTACGCTGAGTGATACCATTTGTTTTATTCTGGAATCTTTCAGGCCATACTTGATACCATGTCTTTAAAACAGTATCTTTAAGTATTTCAGTATGAATAGCAGCAACACCATTTGTATGAGATGAAGCATATACAGCCATATGTGCCATATGCACCATACCGCCCTGAATAATCTTCATAGATTCAATGGTTTCTTTGTCCACATTTTTATTATACAAGTCAGCAATAAGCTTTTCATTGATACGAATAATAATAGGATAAATTGATGGAAGAAGTTCTTCAACGAGATAGCAATCCCATTTTTCAAGAGCTTCAGGCATAACAGTGTGATTTGTGTAATGGAAAACTTTCTGAGCTATATCAAAAGCCTTTTCAAAAGTCATTCCGTAATTTGTTGTCAAAAGTCTAATCAATTCAGGTATAGAAATTACAGGATGTGTATCATTGAGCTGTACAGCGAGCTTATCAGCAAGGTTTTCTACAGTTCCATAATGGTTCATGTGCTTTTTAAGAATATCAGCAAGTGAAGCCGCACAGAAGAAATATTGCTGTTTAAGACGGAGTTTTTTGCCTTCCCAAGTGTCATCGTTAGGATAGAGAACACGAGAAATATCTTCAGCGTATACAGTTTCAGCAGCAGCTTCAAGATATTTTTGCTGGTTGAAGAGGTCAAAGTCAAATGTCTTAACAGGTTCTGCCTGCCAGAGACGAAGTGTGCTTATATGATTTGTTTTGCATCCTATAATTGGCATATCATAAGGTACTGCACGTACAGTCTGACCATTGAAGCAAACATCCACAGCATCTTCATCACGGCGTACAGACCATGCATCACCGTATTTCATCCAGTCATCAGGTTCTTCTTTCTGGAATCCATCAACTATAGACTGTTTGAATAAACCATATTTATAGCGAATGCCATAGCCATCAAGAGGTAAATCAAGTGTAGCTGCACTGTCCAAGAAACAAGCTGCGAGTCTTCCAAGGCCACCGTTTCCAAGAGCAGCATCTTCAATTTCCTCAAGGTCTGAGAGAGAAACACCAAGTTCAGAAAATGCCTCTTCAGCTGTTTCGTATAAGTCAAGGCAGATAAGGTTATTGTAAACAGCACGTCCTACTAAAAATTCCATAGAGAAATAGCATGCACGACGGTTTTCAAGATGTGCTTTTTTGCTTTCATTCCAGTTGTTCTGGATTTCCTGCATAATTACGCTTCCAAGAGCATTATGCAACTGTTGTGGTGTCGCTGATTTTGGATTTATATTTCCAAGTGCAGACACAATCTGATTTTTCATTTGTTCTTTATTCATTGGAAAGAACTCCTTTCTTTTCTGCTTTATGCAGTTTATAGGTTATTTTTGTATTCGAGACGCTGTCTCGAGCTCTGGCAGCATTTTTCGAGAAAACTGCTGCACCGAAAAAGCTTTATTGATAATTTTTATTATATAATATTTTAATCAAATAAAATTAGTAAATTGTATTTGACCTCTTCGCCACTTCGTGGCACTGCCCCTTTCAGGGGAGGCATATAAAACAAAAATAATTAAAATAAAAGTTATATCATCCCCGTGAGGGGGAAAGCTTTCTGGGAAATAAATAATAGTATCATAACGGTTGGGGCGGACAGCGGTGGAACTGGCTCAGCTCCTGGTCAGACTGGCTCAGTTTGATGTCTGTTGTAAATAGTGTTGAACTGTAAGATTTTCTTTGCAAGTTTTGATGTGAAATCACTCTTTATTGTTCTATATTGCCAGTTTCCTGATGCTGTTGATGGTGTATTCATTCTTGCATTAGGTGAAGCATTTAAAAAGTCTTGCATTTGTGCAACAGCAAGTTCAGCACAACTGCTCCATGTTAAATGCAGTAATTCTTCCGGCAAATCCTTTCTGTCTTTAATTCTCAAATATCTCTTTGCAAAACTTAATGAAGCACCCTTCAAATCATTTGCCCATCCGCTTAATGTCATATTGTCATGTGTTCCTGTATATGCTACAATGTTAGAAGTAGTATAATTCTGTGGCAAGTAATTATTTTCAGGGTCTCCGTCAAACGCAAATTGCAGAACTTTCATTCCTGGATAACCGCATTTTTCTAATAATTCATGTACCTCAGGAGTTATAAATCCTAAATCTTCAGCTATTATAGATATATCACCAAGCTTTTTCTTTGCTGCTTCAAATAAGCTGTATCCTGGACCCAGTCTCCATTCACCTATTTCCGCTGTTGGATTTCCATAAGGTATAGTGTAGAAACTCTCAAATCCTCTGAAATGGTCAATTCTTACTGTATCATATAATGTAGATGCTTTTTTTAATCTTTTAATCCACCATGTATAGCGGCTTTTCTTATGATATGCCCAGTCATAAAGAGGATTTCCCCAAAGCTGACCTGTAGGTGAAAAAATATCAGGAGGACATCCTGCCACATCTATAGGCATATGTTCTTCATCAAGGCAGAATAATTCAGGCTGTGCCCATACTTCCACGCTGTCGAAAGCTACATAAATAGGAATGTCACCTATAATTGAAATACCATTTTCATTGCAGTATGTTTTCAATGCACCCCACTGAGTATAAAACCAGTATTGTATTACACTGAAAAATGCAATATCTTCTGAATATTTCTTTTTTGCTTCTTTTATGGCTTCTTTTTCTCTCATTGCAAGAGGTTTTTCCCACTTGTTCCATGGGTCACCATTGTGAGCAAACTTTAGAGCCATAAACAAAGAGTAATCATCGAGCCAGTCAGATTGTTCTTTGCAGAACGCTTTATATTCAGTATTTGATGTATCAAATTTTTTAAATGCTTTTCTCAGTACTGGAAAGCAATTTTCATAAATTTTTGCATAGTCTACATGACGGGAATCGTTTCCCCAGTCAACATTGGAATAATCAGTCTTTTCAAGCAGTCCGTCTTCTTCAAGTTTTTCAAAATCAATAAAATATGGATTTCCTGCATGAACTGAAAAAGACTGATATGGTGAATCGCCATAGCTTGTAGGTGATATAGGCAGTATCTGCCATACTGATGTTCCGCTTTTCTTCAAAAAATCTGCGAAAGCAAATGCCTCTTTTCCAAGCTTTCCTATACCATAATCAGATGGAAGACTGGAAATGTGCAATAGAATTCCGCTTCTTCTCATATATTTTCCATTCCTTTCATATATATACCGTTGCTGACAGCAGTTTTTCGCATATTTTTATAAAAATATACAGGTATATATTATTATAGCTATATCAAAAGAAAAAATTCTAATGATATAGATTTTAACAAAATTATATTATATGTAATAATACAAGCATATAAATATATAAAAATAAATACTGTATATAAAGCCATTTTATGTGAATAATAAGTTTAATTTCAAAATGTACGGAGGCAGTCGCATGAACCGAAAAATAGAATTTTATGAATTTGGTATAATGTTTTTGATGGGTTGTTTTGTTTATAGTCTTATGGAAATATTAGCACGAGGTTTTACTCATTGGACTATGACCTTAACAGGTGGAATAGTTGGGATTTTATTATATTGGTTGAATTGTACTTCGCCAAAGGGTACATGGCTGTTACAGGCTGTTACAGGGGCTTTTATGATTACTGCTATAGAGATGAGTGTTGGCATTGTTGATAATTTAATTTTTAAGTGGAATGTATGGGATTATGGAGATATGCCATTTAATTTATATGGTCAAATTTGTTTGCCTTTCTCATTCCTTTGGTTTTTAGTTTGCATTCCTGCACAATGGATTTGCAGGGGCGTAAGACATAGGTTTAATTTTGATATAGATGATAATTATTACAGCAGTACTATTTATTATAACATACCTTTAAACGAATAGCAAGACTTTTTCAAGCTGAGCCAGCTTGACAGCAGTCCGCCCCTGAGATTTACACTACATTTATTTATTTTTCAATACTGACCCCCTCACGGGGGCGATTTCACTTTTATTTTAATTGTTTTTGCTTAAAATTTAAATTTTGTTTCCTATCTCCGTGAGGGGGAAAGTTTTTTCATTGATAACAGTATCATAAAATTTGGTGGCGGATTGTCTCTGGCGACTAGCCAGTTGACAAGGATGAAAATATATGTTACAATATATGTGGTTCAGTAGAAACTGATAATGGCAAATTTAAAGAAAGGAAACGTTACAGGTATTATAATTCGTATTTTAATTTTATAATATATACCCTATACTTTTTGTGGGAAATTTACGCCTTTGGAGTATCATGCCATCATTTTAGTAATATTCTGAAATGGATACGTTGAATAAGGAACAAAACTTTAAAGCTATTTTTATTTATTATTGGCTGTTATTGTTTTTCGGTAACGAATGTTAAGCATTATGGGAGTATTTTCAAGAATATGCGACATCTTTAAAGCTAATATCAATGACCTTGTTGACCGTGCAGAAAATCCTGAAAAGATGGTAAAACAGATTGTTGTTGACCTCCGAAAAGAAGTAAATAAATCCACTCAGGCTCTTGGCAAGGCAATGGCAAGTCAGAGAATTGTTATACAGCAGTATCAGAATGCCGTTAGTCAATCATCTGAATGGGAGAACAAAGCTAAATCAGCTCTCTCTGCTGGAAATACAAGACTTGCAAAAAAAGCTCTTTCCAATAAAGTCAGATTTGATAAAGATGTTACTTTCTATAAGCAAATGTATGAAACTATAACTAATCAGACAGAAGCTATCCGTACACAAATAGAGACAACAGAAGCTATCTGCATTCAGTTGGAAACATTGAAATACAGACTTGAAGAATCAAAAAGTCAGCAGGATATGTTAATTACACGCTCACGTATGGTTAAAAATCAGAAGCGTCCGCTTCGTTCTTCTGGTGGAATAAATTCTTTTAATACAATGAATAAAGTCAGTCGTATAGAAAAAAAAGTTATGCACCAGGAATCAGAAGCTCTTTCTGAATTTGACAATAATGATGAAGAAATATTTGATAGTTTTGAACAACTTCAGACCGCTGCCATGGTCGATTCTGAATTAAATCGTATTATGGCTGAAATAAGTTAAATTAAAATTATAAAGGAGTTATTTATATGAAACAAGAACTTGAAAATTTAGATGTTTGCCGTAAAAATTTAAAGCGTGCTACTTTTTTTAAAGTTATCCCTGTACTCACTGCTCTCATGGCAGTTATTGTATCAGTTGTTTATATTGTGTGCCGTACTCTTAATAATAAAGCTTATAATGAAAAATGGAAAGATTATGATGAATGTGGACTTTCATAATTATAAACTATATTAAGATATACATATTTTATTAGTTATATAATACTGCTTTTGCAGTTGTTATAAATTTATTTTAAGGAGAGTATTTTTTGAAAAATTACAACACACTGGAGATTGTATGCTAACCGGGAGGTTTGCGAAAATATAATCTCATGCAAATCCTCCCGATATTGAAAGTCAACAATTTTCAGGAGGAGAAAATAATGATTAAAAATGAATATGTTATCCGTTTAGAAAAACCTTGCGATTATAGAAATATAGAAAATCTTACAAGAGAAGCTTTCTGGAATGTAAATGTTCCAGGTTGTGACGAACATTACCTTGTGCATATTATGAGAAATCATAAGGACTTTATCCCTGAACTTGACTTAGTTCTGGAGGTAGATGATAAAGTCATTGGCAATGTAATGTACACAAAATCTAAGCTTGTAGATGAAAAGGGCAATGAAAAACAGATTATTACTTTTGGACCTATAAGCATTTTGCCTGAATATCAGCGTCAGGGTTACAGTAAAATTCTTTTGGAATATTCTTTTGAAAAAGCATTGAATATGGGATTTGATACAATTGTGATTTTTGGCAATCCTGATAATTATGTTTCTCGTGGTTTCAAGAGCTGTAAGAAATATAATGTATGCTTGGAAGGTGATTTTTATCCTACAGCATTGCTTGTAAAAGAATTAAAATCAGGTGTTCTTGATGGCGAAAAGTGGTTCTTTTATGAAAGCTCTGCTTTTTGTAATTATGATAATGATATTAAAGCTATAAAGAAATTTGATTCTACTTTTCCTTTTAAAGAGAAAAAGTGGCAACCAAGCCAGGAAGAGTTTTATATTCATAGTAATTCTATAATGAGATAATTTGAAAGCCAATGAGAATAAAAACTCATTGGCTTTTTATAATTTGTAAATGAAATTTTTTATATGATTTTTAAATTATATTGATACAATATTTTTAGGATTATTTACATAAAATACTTATTAATTTTTTAATTACCAAAGTCTTTCACCTATCTCAGCCTCTAAAATTAAATCACGAATTTTTACACCATCTATGCAAAAATTAAGAATATCTTCAAGATTTTTCATTTGTACTATATCATCTTTAAGTTCATAATCCCAAAGATGAAATTCATCATCAATACGTTCCATACCATAATATCTGTTATGAAATTCAAATGCAACATTTGCACCACTATTTATATATATTTTGAATTCACCTAATGTTTTAAATTTATAATCAGCAGGGTTATAGTTGTTTTCTGAGTTCATATATTTGCCCTCCATTTGTGAATATCTTTTAATTTATGGTATTGAAGTAGTATTAAAATAATTAATTTGCTTTCCTTGATTTAGATAATTATGGCATGCGTAGTGTCTAATATAAGTTGCATATCCATTTTCATTATATTTTACAAGCATCTTATAACTTCCTTTTGTTGTAGTTTTTGTAACTTCAGCAATTGTATTTGATTTTCCTAAAAATCATTCTGAATCTTTATTAGGCTTCCATTGTCCTTTGAAAGCACTGCCGCCATCCTTACAAGCATACCCTGTTTTTACTATAATATCATTAACAAGTGGTTTTGTCAATGTTCCTGTGGTGGAGTTAGTATTGAAAAATGCGTAAATTTCAGGGGCGGACAGTGGTGGAGTTGGCTCAGCTTTATGAAAAAAAATTCTTGCTACTTAACTAATAATATGATATAATAAGAGTATCATATAAAATAAAGAAAGAGGTACTTTTTTTATGAGAAACACAAAAAGTTATGAAAGCCCATTTTGTACTCGATATGCAAGCGAAGAAATGCAGTATGTTTTTTCAGCTGATAAAAAGTTTACAACATGGCGTAAGCTCTGGGTTGCACTTGCCCGTGCTGAAATGGAACTCGGTCTGCCTGTAACAGAAGAACAAGTTAAAGAGTTAGAAGCAAATATTGAAAATATTGATTATGACTGTGCAGAAGCACGTGAAAAAGTTGTTCGTCATGATGTTATGTCACACGTTTACGCATATGGACAGGTTTGCCCTAATGCAAAGGGTATAATACATCTTGGTGCAACTTCATGTTATGTTGGTGATAATACAGATGTTATTATCATGCGTGACGCCCTTGAAATTGTTCGCAGAAAGATGATAAATGTACTTTCTAATCTTTCACGTTTTGCACTTGAATATAAGTCAATGCCTGCATTGGCATATACACACCTCCAGCCTGCACAGTTGACAACAGTCGGAAAGCGTGCTACTCTCTGGATGAATGAGTTGCTTATGGACTTTGAGGAACTTGAATATCGTATATCAACCCTGAAACTCCTTGGTTCTAAAGGTACTACAGGTACTCAGGCATCATTTATGGAACTTTTTGAGGGTGACACTGAAAAAGTAAAGCTTCTTGAAAAGAAAATTGCAAATGAAATGGGATTCAATGATGTAGTACCTGTTTCAGGACAGACATATTCAAGAAAAATGGATTCTCAGGTACTTGCTACACTCAGTGGAATTGCACAGTCATGCAGTAAGTTCTCTAATGATATGAGACTTCTCCAGAGCTTTAAGGAAATGGAAGAACCATTTGAAAAGACACAGATAGGTTCTTCAGCAATGGCATATAAGCGTAATCCTATGCGTTGTGAGAGAATTACATCACTTGCCCGTTATGTAATGATTGACAGTCTTAATCCGGCATTTACAGCAGGTACACAGTGGTTTGAACGTACATTGGATGACTCTGCTAACAAGCGAGTTTCTGTTCCTGAGGCATTCTTAGCTGTTGATGCTATTTTGAATATAATGATGAATGTAACAGATGGACTTGTTGTATATCCTAAGATGGTTCGTCAGCGTATTATGCGTGAACTTCCGTTTATGGCTACAGAAAATATTATGATGGATGCTGTAAAGAAGGGCGGAGACCGTCAGGCTCTTCATGAAAAAATCAGAGAATATTCTATGATTGCAGGAAAGCATGTTAAGGAAGATGGTCTTGACAATGATTTATGTGATATGATTCTTGCTGACCCTATGTTTATGATTACAAAAGAAGAACTTGATGCTATTCTGCAGCCTGAAAACTTTACAGGAAGAAGCTCACAGCAGACAGAAGAATTTGTTGCTAATTGTATTCAGCCTATTCTTGATGCGAATAAGGATGTACTTGGCGAACACTACGAAATGAAAAACTAGCACGGAGTCCGTGCTGACAGTCCTCCCCCAGCCGTTATGATACTGTTATTTCTTAAAAAACTTTCCCCCTCCCGGGGGTAATAAGACTTTTATTTTAATTATCTTTGCAAAAATAGTTAAAATGAAAGAAAAATCGCCCCCTTGAGGGGGTCAGCATAATGTGAAATAAATAAATGTAGAGTAAATCGCAGGGGAGATTTGCCAGCGGAGGCTCTCCGCAGGAGGGGGTTAAGTTTTGCGGCGTATTAACTATAAAAAATTGATTCGACGCTGGATTCTGTTGCTGCTAATCGTCGCAATTTTATTCTTTGCCGGATTTTGTGGTTTGAAGATGCTCCATTTTTATCGTGCTATGAATGGATATATACCACCTGAAACACCTGACCCTGATGAATTTCCTGTCAGAGGAATAGATATATCTCATTATCAGGGCGATATAGACTGGAATATCTTATCTCAGGAAGACCATGTTCAATTTGCTTTCATAAAAGCAACTGAAGGCAGAGAACATAAAGACCCTAAATTTCTTGAAAACTGGAATGCAGCTCAGGAATCTGATGTATTTGTAGGAGCTTATCATTTCTTTACTTTCGGCTCTACAGGAAAAGAACAGGCAGAAAATTTTATTGACACTGTTCCGATAGCTGATAATGTACTGCCACCTGTCATTGATGTTGAAATATATGAAGCTGAAGTAATTCCTGAAAAAAAAGATTTGCAGAAAGAACTTGATGTTATGCTTGATATGCTTGAATCACACTATGGAGTAAAGCCTATTATATACACTAATTCAAGTACGTATATTTCTCATCTTCTGGGCGGTTACCTGAAATATGATATATGGATGAGCAATTTATATTGTGAGCCTATAATTAACTGGACTTTTTGGCAATATAATTTTGAGGGTAAACTAAAAGGTTTTGCACAAGAAGAAATACCTGTTGATTTAAATGTTTATAATGGCAATTTAGATGAATTTTTATCTGAATTCAATCTTGTTTATAAAAAAGAAAATTAAAAATAATTTATTATTACATTATGGAGGAACTTAAAAATGAAATATTATATTGGTATTGACCTCGGCGGAACAAATATTGTAGCAGGTGTTGTAGATGAAGAATACAACATTATATCAAAAGCAAGTGTGAAAACAAACTTACCAAGACCTGAACAGGAAATAGCAGCTGATATGATTCTTGTAGCAAAACAGGCTGTTGAAAAGGCTGAACTTACAATGGAACAGATTGAATGGGTTGGTGTTGGTACTCCTGGTATTGCAAACAGTGAAACAGGCATTATTGAATATTCCAATAATCTTGGTTTTGTAAATACACCTATGGTAAAATATCTTGAAGAGGGTCTTGGCAGACCAGCATTTATTGAAAACGATGCTAATGCAGCAGCTTATGGTGAATATGTAGCAGGTGCTGCAAAGGGTGCAAAGAATGCTGTCTGCATTACACTTGGAACAGGTGTTGGCGGTGGTATTATCATTGATGGAAAAATCTACTGTGGTTCAAACTTCGGTGGCGCTGAAATTGGTCATACTGTAATTTCAGTTGATGGTCCTCAGTGTACCTGTGGAAGAAAAGGATGTTTTGAGGTTTATTCATCAGCGACAGGACTTATTCGTATGACTAAAGAAGCAATTGCTGAAAATCCTGACAGCATGATGAAAGAAGAAGAAAAAATTTCTGGTCGTACAGCATTTGATTATATGCGTAAGGGTGATAAGACTGCCAAAGAAGTTGTTGCTAAATACATAAAGTATTTAGCAGCAGGTATTACAAATACTATAAATATATTCCAGCCTGATGTACTTTGTATAGGTGGCGGTGTATGTAATGAAGGTGACCCGTTGCTTCTTCCTATGAAAGAAATCGTTGCAAGAGAAAACTATACAAGAAATTCCCCTAAAAATACTGAAATCGTAATTGCAAAGCTCGGAAATGATGCTGGCATTATCGGTGCTGCATTCCTTGGCAACTCCAAATAACAAGCTGAGCCAGCTCGACCGCAGTCCGCCCCCCGATATGTAAGGTACTATAATTTTTAAATAAAGCTTTTTCGGTGCAGCAGTTTTCTCGAAAAATGCTGCCGAGGGTATGGGGCGAGTAGCCCCATATTACTTAATATTAACTGATAGGAGACTCTTTTATGTCAACACCACATAATCAGGCACAAAAAGGAGATATTGCAAAAGTTGTTCTTATGCCTGGTGACCCGCTTCGTGCAAAATTCATTGCAGAAACTTTTTTAACAGATACAGTCTGCTATAACACAACACGTAATATGTTTGGATATACAGGAAAATATAATAATATTTCTGTATCTGTACAGGGCAGCGGAATGGGCATGCCATCCATGGGCATATATTCTTATGAATTATTTAATGAATATGATGTTGATTGTATTATAAGAATAGGAACAGCTGGAGCTATTTCTGAAAATGTAAAACTCAAGGATATTGTATTCGGTCAGGCTGCCTGTACTGATTCTAATTATGCAAATCAATATAAACTGTCTGGAACTTATGCACCTGTTGCATCATATGATGTGCTTGAAAAAGCTGTTTCTATTGCAAGAAAAAAAGGTTTTCCATATCATGTTGGAAATATACTTTCAAGTGATGTTTTCTACTCATCAACTGAATCACTTAAAAGGTGGGGCAGTATGAATGTACTTGCTGTTGAAATGGAGTCGGCAGCCCTTTATATGAACGCAGCAAAAGCAGGGAAAAAAGCTCTTTGTATAACTACAATTTCGGATTGCCCTTTAATTGGACTTTCTACTTCAGCTACAGAGCGACAGACTGCTTTTACAAATATGATGGAAGTTGCTCTTGAAACAGCTATAAATTATCAGAATATATAAACAAAAAACTCTGGATAATTATAAATTATTATCCGGAGTTTTTAAATAATATTGAGTTATCTTCTTTTTAATCTTAATAATGTTATCATAATATACTTAAAATTATATAGGAGAACAAAAAGCGAAGATATTACAAGCATTGGAATATGCCCCTTTGGTTCATTTACAACAACAAAACTCATGAAGAAAAGAGCAAGGAGATTTAATACAAACCTTGTATGGTCAACATAAAAAGGAACATATTTTCTTGCATCATATACTCTTATAATATAACTTGAAAAGTAACTTGCAAATGTTGCAATAACAGCACCGATAATTCCAAACTGTTTAATTAGAACTATGTTTAATAATATATTTACAACAGCTGAAACTAAACTTGTCCAGAAAGAGTGAGATGTATGTTGAGTAGCTGAATAAATGCTTCCAAAAAATTGATTTAAACACATCATAATTACAGCTATAATTAAAATAGGAGTGTATTTATATGCCTGTGCATATTCTGGATAATTTGTAGAATCTATAAGCATATTTGAAAGAGGTTTTACAAATACAATTAAAAAAGCTCCTGCAATAAATAAGAATGACTGATATGCTGAAAATACTTTTTTATAGAAATTACTGCGGTTTTTTGAATTATTTTCAAGTATGGCTGACATATTCCATGCCTGATAAAATACAGTCGATATTGTAGATATAAGATTCGGAAGTTTTGTAGATATTCCATATATACCAGCAGCAGAGTCACCTACAAGACCTGATGGACCGTCCATGTATCTTAAAAAAAGTCGGTCAGACATTTCTGTCACAAGCCATAAAATAGTGGTAGGTATAAGAGGAAGTGAAAATTTGAACATCATTTTCATCATTCTGCGGTCTATATATTTTCTGCTGAAAAATTTTCTTAGGTCAGCTATAACCCAAAGCATAAGTGCTGAAATAAAGTCCGAACATATAACTGATAACATAAATCCAGTAATGCCTAGATTAAATATGCCTACAAATATTAAGTTAAAAATAAATAATGTAAGTGTTGCAAAAATTCCGTCACAAGCAAAAAGTTTTACCATCCCTCTTGCACGTACAAACTGTGAGTTTATAGAACGCATAGACGAAGCTATTACATAAAATAACAACAATGGAATAAAACCGTCTGTATAGGGAAGTTTTTTAAGCAATGGTATTGATGCAAAAAGTACAATTAATCCCATACCAAAAATTGCGTATGCAGTTGAAAAGACTTTTCGCCTGTTGTGCATTCTATCAAGACCATAACGTATAATAGCATCTGTTATAGAGCAACTTATAATAGGAATTAAAAAATTTGCTGTTTGTTCAAGCAAATCCTTTGTACTCATGTCACCTGGATTAAGGTTAGCAGTATAAAGCTTTGTCAGAAACAAAAGCAAGATTTTTGAACCGAAAGAACCAATTGCAAAAATAATTGTATTTGAGGCAAGTCGTTTATATTGATTCATTAAAATCGTCAGTGAGAATTTATAATAAGTGATTAAATCACTTTTTATAAGTCTATAACTATCCCCTTTCTTATATTATTTTATGTAAATATAATTTGCAGAATATAAAAAATATAATCAGGAAAAATGTATTTTTTAAAATACATTTATATAAATTTATAAATTTTATTTCTTCTTGATTTTAAATTTTTTCTTTCTGATTATCAAGATAATTCTTTATAACATCAGAAGAAACATCACCAGTTGATAATAATAAAAAACTTTGACTCCAGAAATAGTCTTTCCAAAGTTTTTCTTTTACCTGTGGAAAGTCCTTTTTGATGAGTCTGCTGCTTGCACTTTTATAAGCATTTATAAATTTACTTATTTCAGTATTTGGGTGAGCTTTAAACTTTATATGAATATAATCACTACTATAATCCCAACCCTGCAAAGATATATTATATTTAGGAGAAATATACTCAAAAATTTCTTTAGCACGATTTGAAACTGAGTCATCAAATACATTACGTCTGTATTTAATTACAAGAATAAGTTCATAGCACAATAAAAATACTGAATGAGCATTCTTATCTAATAGCATATTATTTTCAGTCCTTTTTATAAATTCGACTGACTACAGTATAGCACACTTTTCCTGCTTTGTCAACAAGCTGATATTAGTTTAATTTAATCATATCTTTTTAATGTAGCACTAACATCATCTGTTATTTTTCAGATGTCTTTTTTATAAAATGAAAAAAGCCCGAAATTTCGGACTTTTTCTTTGTGTTATATTTTGTATGGATTTTATGGTCGAGGTGACAAGATTCGAACTTGCGGCCCCTACGTCCCGAATGTAGCGATTTACTTTTTGTCACCTGCTCTAATTTGTAGTATGCTGCGGTAATACGTTGTTTTCTGAATTTTATTTATTGTCTTTTGTAGTGTCCTGTAGTGCCTTTTCGTAATATTAGTGCCCTCATAGTGCCCTCACATATGAATGTAGCTAAAAGGAGTATCAGACTTCGTATAACCATAAATAAAAAAAGATGTGCATTTCTTTGATACAGAAACACACATCATCAATGAGCTACAAAATTGAAATATCATATATATATTATATCATATTTCTATGATTAAGTCAAGAGTTAAACATTAAAAATAATAATATTGTTATATTTCAATAATGAGCAGGTAAAGTATTACAGCATTATAACTTATATATAGCTTTGTTTCCTGCTCTGACTATAGTTTATATTATGTTATATATAATGATAAATAAAAACGGAGCAAGTTTTTTTGCTTACTCCGCCTTAAATATAACCATGCCCACCCGTGACATGGAAAATTTGTTTTATTATTATATGCAATTTAAATTTTAAATATTCAAATATCTAAAAATAAATTAAAAGGAAGCCCACTCGTGACTTCCCAAATTTTGAATTATTTAATGTCTGCCCCACTCGTGAACAGCTTTCTTTGTACTTATATTATATCATGAATTATTGTTGTTGTCAAGTATTTTTTTTATTTCTTCAATAATTTTTTTGTTATCATCAATATTTAAAAGTTCTTTGATTTCTTTAATAATTGTGTTAAGTTTTACAATATAGTCAAGTTTATCATTATACATATTTTGCAGTTTTAAATAATGCTTAAAAATATCTATATTTATTGCTATTGCCTTATCAATATCTTTTAATTCATTTTGCTCTAAATCACAAATATAGTCACTTAATCTTGCTTTATCTACAGAACGAATAGCCGAAACATTAGCTAAACCATCAAGTATAAGTGTACCGTTTTTATCGTATTTATTAGAAATAGGCACAAAACAATTAAGAGGTTTTTGAGTGTGTGTAATTGGCACAATAGTAGTAACTGCTGAATGAGTGTTCCCCTTATCATTTTGAATTATTATACAAGGGCGTTTTTTCTGTAATTCTGAGCCTATTCCCATGCCAAGCTCACAATTATATACTTGTCCACGTTTTACAACTCTTTTATTAGCATTTTTAGACGTTTCATCAAGAAATAACTTTTGCTTTAGCCAATCAAGATGAGCTTGTGCTTTGCTTAAATCTATGTTCATTCTTACTTCTCCTCTTTCTTATACTCTAATATGTCACCTATATCGCATTTTAATAATTCGCATAATTTAGAAAGCACTTCAAAGGAAACACTCTGTTTATGTCTCAATCGTTGTAAGGTTGCTTGTCCTATAAGTTTTTCATTTCTTATTCGTGTAGAATTATAGCCCTTTTCTTTTAAAGTTGCAAGTACATCAATCTTATATCCTATTGGCACTTTATTCACCTCTTTTCATCTGAAATATTTATTTCTCTTACACTAATATTATATCATAATTAAACACTGATTTCAAGTGTAAAAATATATAAAATAATCACTTGAATCTTGTGCATTTTGTATATTATATAAACCCAAAGAGCAGGCAATAGAAATATTAAGTTGAGTATATTGTGTATATGTGAGTATATTATACAATAAACTATGTACACACTGAAACATCCCTAAAATACGTGATAAATTATAAGTTGAGTATATTGAGTATATAAATCTATAGAAATAAAATTTAAAAGAAGTTCAAAACAGAAAAGAGATTATATATATTTTATTATATTAACCCAGTGAGCAGGTGAAGGCAAATAGCTTTATTTCAGCCGTTTCCTACTCTATCTATAATTTTATATAGTTTAATCTAAAATGAAATATAAGGGCATTCACAACGTTATAAGAGCAATAAGAAACACCCTGCCGTATTAGCAAGGTGTTATTTGTATCAATCCCAATCAATTTTATCATGAGAAACAAATTCAGTTTCGTTAAATGAGTTTGTCAGTGCTTCTAATTCGTCTGCTTCTGGTTCATCTGCTGGAATAAACTTTAAAACAAGCTTATACAACAGGTCTAATTCATCATTTGGCACGCTATCATTAATAAGATTGCAAATCATTTCTCTTGTAGACATAACCTTTCACCTCAAATTCTATTATATGCTTTTCCACGTGGAAGAACGGCATGAATTAAAACTGTTTCAAGTGTCATTTCAAATATAATACGATAATCACCGACACGTAAACGAAATGTAATAGGAATAACTCCTTGAAGTCTTTTAATATCACCGCTTGGAATTGCTTCTATACCAGCTTTAATTCTTTTCTTTGTTGGTTTATCTAATTTTGATATATGCTTTTCGGCTTGTTTGGTATATATAATATTCATTATTATGACTTTTCCTCCTGCTCTGACTGTTTTTGCTTCTGCATTGGCTGAAAGCCATCACGTTCTAAACGTTCATTGATTGCTTGATTGACATAACCGTTAATACTGCCTTTTGTGTGTTGATTTGCTGCTTCTTGAATCGTAGCTTTGCTGCCTTTAGGAATAATTAATGAAATCCTTTCACAGTTTTGAGCCTGCCATTTATTTTTGTATTCAGTCTTTCCTGCCATTGACTTCACCTCTTTCATTTATTATACTAATATTATAACACAAAAATCAATCTTGTGCAAGATACAAAATAGACAAATAATCGTACATAAGATTATGTATTTTGCCTATTGATATAAACGTTCTTCAGAGCAGGCAATATATACAAAACACAACTATTATTTTTGTGCAAGATTTTTATTGAAAAAGGGTTGACTTTCTACAATAGTTGTAGTATAATTGTAGTTATTAGGAGGTGAACAATTTGAATGATAAAGCGTTGAATATCAAAATACCATCTGAACTTTATGAATCACTTAAAGAAGAGGCTAAAAGAAAAAATATCTCTCTTGCTTCTTTGGTAAGAATGATTTGCTCAGAATATTTTGACAAAAACGAAAAATAGAACACCTGGGAAGGTCGTCAAGCTATATCCCAAGTGTTCTATAAACCAGACAGAATGCTCTATCTGAAATCTATTATACATCAGATAAGACTTCTTGTCAAGTATTAAAAAGGAGTTTTTATTATGGATGAAATTATAACAATCAACAAGCGAGATTTGTCTGTAAAAGAGTATGACGGTCAGCGTGTTGTGACATTCAAGGATATTGACACAATACACAATAGACCAGAGGGTACAGCAAGCAGAAATTTCAAAACAAATCGTAACCACTTTATTGAAGGCGAGGACTTTTATATAGTTAAACCTTCTGATATTCAGAAGGACGAAATTCGTCTTTCTGAAATCAATAATAGAGGAACTACTTTTATCACCGAATCCGGCTACTTAATGCTTGTAAAGTCCTTTACCGACGATTTGGCGTGGGATGTACAACGTGACCTTGTAAATAAATATTTTAGAGCGAAAGCAATAAAATCAACTTTTTCTGATTTGTCCCCACAGTTACAGCTCTTAATCGGCATGGAAATCAAGCAGAAAGAAATCGAAGCCAAGCAGCAAGAACAAGAAACGGCTATAGCTAACACCAACCAGCGTATAGATGCAATTCGTGATGTAGTATCATTAAACAGCGAAACATGGCGTGAAGATTGTCGCCGTATAATTGCACAAATCGCCAATAAATCAGGTTGGGGATGTATTGGAATAGGTGCAGTATATAATGAAGCTTATTCAATAATTGATTTTCGTGCAGGTTGCAACCTGGAAAGACAACTTAACAATGCACGTAAACGTATGAGAGAAAACGGTGCAAGTAATACAAAAATTAACGCACTTAGTAAAATTGATATTATTGCAAGAGATAAGAAGCTAACTGAAATTTATATAGCTGTTGTTAAAGATATGGCTATTAAATATGGTGTTTGTGAGTAAGAGAGGTATTTTTTATTATGAACGAAGTTATTAACCCTATTTATTTGGACTTGCTTGATAAAGGTAAGTTCGACACTGAAGAATCTACAAACACATTTTTTAAAGCCTATGATTACATTATAGACATGGCAGAATGTGAAGACAATAACGAAGAAAAAGAACATATTTTCGCCCTGCTCTCTGAAATAGAAAATCAGTCAAGAAGAACGGCTTTCCAGGTTGGAATATATACAGCGTTCCAAATGTTCAGATTTGAATAAGAGAGGTATTTTAAAAATGGGTATTTTAAAAGACTATCATGAAGTCCAAAAAGACCGATTACGTCATTATTTATTTGTAATCTTGTATTGCGAAGCAACAAGAACATATCCTGACCCAATACAAGCACATCTTGTATTTGCTGAAACAACACGCCTTTTTCTTGATAAAGTAGAATCATGTGTTCAA
>JAFTWL010000153.1 GCA_017465305.1 Ruminococcus sp.
ATTTGTTTTTTAGAATAATATAAAAAATATTTTATATTCTATAATTACAAGTTATAAACCCCGACCAGATTGAAAGGCGGATATTATGAAATTAACTGATAAAATGGCATATCTTCGTGGTATGGTAGATGGAATGGAACTTGACCTCACAACAAAGGAAGGTAAAGTTTTAGCAAATATTCTGGAAGTTATGCAGGAAACTGTTTTATATGTAGATGATTTGCAGAATCAGGTAGATGAACTTACAGAACTTTGTGACTCTATCGATGAAGATTTAGGCGATGTAGAAAGCTTTTTATACGAAGACGAAGAAGATGATGACGATATGTCTGATTTTATCGAAGATGATTGTTGTGATGACTATGATGACGATGAACAATATGAAGTTGTCTGTCCAAGTTGCAACAATACTATCGTTTTAACAGATTCTGTCTTAGATGAAGGTTCAATGCATTGTCCATGTTGTAATGAATTATTAGAATTTGATTTTAGTGAACTTACTATTGATGAGTTTGAACATTCTGATTCTGATGATAACAATGAAGAATAAATTAGAATTTTTAGCTTATTCTAATTGATGAAATTTTAAGGTTTTCAAAGAGCTGAAAATAAGCTGACTTTTTGTCGGCTTATTTTTTTTAAAAATACTATTGTATTCTTTTTATATTTATGTTATACTAATATAGTATTTGCATTTATAATTATTTATAATAGTATTAAAATTAGAGAGGTGACTGTATTGTTTAAAATTGTAGAAAAGACAGTTTTAAATCCGTCTGTTATAAAAATAAAGTTAGATGCCCCATTAATAGCAAAAAAAGCATTGCCAGGACAGTTTATAATCTTTCGTATTGATGAATATGGTGAGAGAGTTCCTCTTACAATAGCGGATTATGACCGAGAAGGCGGAACTATTACATTGATTTTTCAGATTGTTGGTCGTTCTACTCAGCGTCTTGCAACTCTGGAAGAAGGAGATGCTATTCTTGATTTAGTTGGTCCCCTTGGAGTTGCAACAGAAATTCCTGAAGATGCAAAATCTGTTTGTGTAATTGGCGGTGGCGTAGGATGTGCTATTGCTTATCCACAGGCAAAATATTTATATAATAAAGGCTTGCAGGTAGATGTAATTGCAGGCTTTAGAAATAAAGAAATTGTGATTTTAGAAGATGAATTTAATAAGTGTAGTCATAATTTCTATATCTGTACAGATGATGGTTCATATGGTAAAAAAGGATTTGTTACAAATGCTTTGCAAGAACAGATTGATGCAGGTAAAAAATATGATGTTGTAATTGCAATAGGTCCTATTCCAATGATGAAATTTGTTTCTAAGGTTACAAAGCCATATAACATTCCTACTATTGTTTCTTTAAATCCTATTATGATAGACGGCACAGGAATGTGTGGTGGCTGTCGTGTTACAGTAGGCGGAAAGATTAAGTATGCTTGTGTTGATGGTCCTGATTTTGATGGTCATCAAGTAGATTTTGATGAACTTATGCGTCGTGGTGGAACTTACAGAGAACAGGAACACGAGTGCAGAATGGAAAATTATAAGAATTCTTGAAAGGAGAATGTTCCAATCACTGGAACAGGTGTTTTGTGATATGGCAAAAGCAAATATGGCATTAACTAAAGTACCAATGCCAGAACGTGACCCAAAAGAACGTGCTACTTGTTTTGAAGAAGTAGCAATTGGTTATACTTCAGAAATGGCACAGGAAGAAGCAACTCGTTGCCTTGGTTGTAAGGCAATGCCATGTGTTAATGGCTGTCCTGTAGGTGTAAAAATTCCTAATTTTATTTCAAAAATTGCTTCCGGAGAATTTGAAGAAGCATATGATATTATTAAAACTACAAATAGCTTACCTGCTGTTTGTGGACGTGTATGTCCTCAGGAGAGTCAGTGTGAGGGAAAATGTGTTCGTGGTAAAAAAGGTGAACCTGTTGCAATTGGAAGACTTGAGCGTTTTGCAGCTGATTATGTTCGTGCAAATGGCGGAAAGAAGACTGCAAAAGCAGAATTTAATGGTCATAAAGTTGCTGTTGTAGGCGGTGGACCAGCTGGTCTTACTTGTGCGGGAGATTTAGCACGCCTTGGCTATCAGGTTACAATTTTTGAAGCATTTCAGGCTGCTGGCGGTGTACTTATGTATGGTATTCCTGAATTCCGTCTTCCTAAGCAGATAGTTCAGGAAGAAATTAGCCAGCTTAAAGAAATGGGTGTAGAAATTCAGCCAAATATGGTTATTGGTAAAATTCTTTCTGTAGATGAGCTTATAGAAGATGGTTATGAAGCTGTATTTGTTGGTTCTGGAGCAGGTCTGCCACGCTTTATGGGAATTCCAGGTGAAGCATTGGTTGGAGTATGTTCAGCTAATGAGTATTTAACTCGTATTAACCTTATGAAGGGCTATCTTTCTGAATATGATACACCAGTAATTCGCTCTAAAGCAGTTGCTGTTGTAGGTGGTGGTAATGTAGCAATGGATGCTGCAAGAAGTGCATTGCGTATGGGTGCAGAACATGTATACATTGTTTACCGTCGTTCTGAAGCAGAAATGCCAGCAAGACTTGAAGAAGTACATCATGCAAAGCAGGAAGGCGTAGAGTTTTTGACTTTGAATAATCCTGTAGAGATTATTGGTGATGAAAATGGACGAGTTTGTGGAATGAAGTGCATTCGTATGGAACTTGGAGAACCTGATGAAAGTGGTCGTCGCAGACCAGTTGCTGTAGAGGGAAGCGAATATGTATTAGATGTAGATACTGTTATTATGTCTATTGGAACTTCTCCAAATCCATTGATTCGCTCTACAACAAAAGGACTTGAAGCTAACAAACATGGTTGTCTTGTTGTTGATGAAGATACAATGAAAACAACAAAAGATGCTGTTTATGCTGGTGGTGATGCCGTTACAGGGGCGGCAACAGTTATTCTTGCAATGGGTGCAGGTAAAAAAGCTGCTAAATCCATTGATGAATATATAAAATCAAAAGGTTGATTGAATTTTTATTCAATAAACTGGAAAGGAATTATTTTCATGAGCAAAAAGAATATTGCAAAAATCGGTTTGCTTTCAAGTGTAATTGCACTGACAGCATCAATGACTACAATGCAGGCTTTTGCTGAGAGTGGTACAACTGCTACAGGCGCAAGTAGTGGCAGTATGGTTGGTTCTCTTCTCTTTATGGTTCTGTTATTTGCAGTAATGTATTTTATACTTATTCGTCCGCAGAAGAAAAAGGATAAAGAGCAAAAAGCAATGCAAAGCACAGTACAGATTGGTGACGAAATTGTTACAATTGGTGGTATTGTTGGACTTGTTATAAGAGTAGCAGAAGATACTATTGTAATTGAAACAGGCGGAGATAAAAATAAAATGCGAATTAAGACATGGGCAATTCAGGAAAATTTGACTGTCAAGGAAAATAATGAAAAAGCTCGTGCAGCATCAGAAGAATCAAAACAAAAAAAGAAAAAGAAGATTGAAGATTCTAAAGATGAAGGTGCTTTAAAAGATTAAACAATTGAAAATAAGAAAAGTGCATGGCAGATTATAATTTTGTCATGCATTTTTTTATTTGTTAGATTAAAATAATATTGAAACTGCATATAAAAATAAGTTTTCGCATAAAATTTAAAAATCGTATATGGAGGATGGAATATATGAGTTTGTTTTTTAAAGATAAAAACAACTGTTGTTCGTCAAACCAAAATAATTTTAGACGAAAGCCAAATTGCAGTATATGGGAGTCACCTTGTCGCTGTACAATATTAGCTGTTATTGCTGGTTTAGTAGCAACGTTTATTTGCATTTCTGTTTTTTCACTTCTTATTTCAAATATGGATGCCCCTGAACTATTAGTTAACTGCATGGCGTGTATAGCTTTGTGTGCAGGAAGTTTCACAGCTGGATATACAGCTGCTAAGCATCGCAGAAAGCATGGTTTTTTTGTTGGTTTAGGATGTGGAATAGTAATGTATTGTGCTGTTTTCCTGATAGGTTTAATTTTACTTCGTAGTTTTTCCTGTACAGGAACTTTTATGAAATTTATTTTAATTATAATTTGTAGTTGCATTGGTGGCATTGTAGGTGTCAATGTAAAGCGAAAAAAGCCACCTCGTTAAATTGTGCAATATGTAAAATTTTTTTGTTTATAGAGAATTACTATTGAAAAAAGATAAAAATTGTGATATAATAAATACGATATATTTTTTCAGGAAGAATAATAGATTCTGAAAAGTATAAAATTTTAAATAATAAATATTTAAGATGTACATATCTCTAAATG
>JAFTWL010000154.1 GCA_017465305.1 Ruminococcus sp.
CACTTGCAATAATTCCTACAGGTACTAAAATGATTATTGCTACAATAATAAGTACTATAATTATAATTTTCTTTTTTTTCATGCTGATTACCTCCAAATAATCTAAATTGTTTTAATTTATCCTTTAAGATTTCTTTATTACAAACTTATTATATCATAGAAAAAATAATAATTGGTCGCATATGAAACGACATCTTAATATTTTAAATAATAAAGTTTATGAAATTTTATTCTATTATAACACATATGCTCTCTGATGTCAACATAAACATTCAAAATTTTATAAAAATATATAATATAACAAATACAAAGACAAAAAGTATTATTGAAATAATTTATTTTTATGCTATAATAGTATATAATAAGAAAGGAGTTTTAATTTATGATAAAATCATTTACTATACCATCCAAATATGATAAATTACCGCTTTCAGTACTTCTTATAATGCCAGATGAAAAGAAACCTTGTGGCATTTTACAAATATCTCATGGAATGTGTGACCATAAAGAAAGATATATTAACTTCATGGAATATATGGCTGATAAAGGTTACATATGTCTGATAAATGACCATCGTGGACATGGCGAAAGTATCTTGCAAAAATCAGATTTAGGATACTTTTATAAAAACGGAGGTTCAGCATTAGTTGATGACCTTCATCAACTGACAAACTGGATTACTGAACAATATCCTGATTTGCCTGTTTTTCTTCTCGGACACAGTATGGGTTCTCTTGCTGTCAGAAGTTATTTAAAACGTTATCCATCCGCTTTAGATGGTTTAATAGTATGCGGTTCTCCAAGTGAACCACTTGCTATAGAAAAACTGCAAAAAGTTTTAAAGCGTTTAATTGAAAGAAAAGGAGAAAATTATCATAGTAAATTTATTGAAAAAATAATATATAAAGCTTTTCAGTTTCCTTTTAAAAATGATAAAGAAAGAAATACATGGATTTGCAGTGATTCTTCTATTGTTAAAGCATATAACAATGACCCATTATGCCAGTTTAATTTCAGTTTAAATGGATATGAAGCATTGTTATTTTTAATAAAAACAACTTATGATAAAAATGACTGGAATGTAACAAACCCTAATATGCCAATAAGATTTTTATCAGGTGCTGATGACCCATGCCGTACTAATGACCACAAATTTAATCAGGCCGTATCACTTATGCAGTCAGTAGGATATAAAAATGTAACATCATATCTTTTTCCAGATATGAGACATGAGATTTTAAATGAATCAAAAAAAGAACTTGTATATAATGATATTTTTAAAACGCTTTCAATATGGCAGTTACAAAATAACTTAATTTAATCGAATCATAAAACATATTAATAAAATAATTATTTTTATATTGATTACTTTAAAATTAAACCATATTATTCTTTATTAAAATAAAATATTTCTTTTATATCTTTATCACTATGTAAATTTATCAATTTATAGCTTTTAATTCTAATTTATTTTATAAAACATACAAAAAACTTGTTTTTAAAATCTTTCTTTATATGATATAATTAGAACAATAAACTTATATTAAATATTTAAAATGGAGGGTTTTATACTATGACTGAAATGGAACTGTATAATCGTTGGCTTCAGTGTGCTACTGAAGATGTTGATTTACAAGAAGAATTAAGAGAAATCGAAAATGATTCTGAAGCTATTCGTGATAGATTTTATCGTGAATTAGAATTCGGTACAGGTGGTTTGCGTGGCGTACTTGGTGCAGGTACTAACAGAATGAATATCTACACTGTAAGACGTGCTACACAAGGTCTTGCAGACTACGTAAAAGAATCATTTGAAACACCAAGTGTAGCTATTTCATTTGATAGTCGTATTAAATCAGACTTATTTGCTAAAGCTGCAGCTGAAGTACTTGCTGCTAATGGTATAAAAGTATATATTTATAAAGAACTCATGCCTACTCCAGCACTTTCCTTTGCAGTTCGTGCTTTAAAATGCAGTGCTGGTATTATGGTTACAGCAAGTCACAATCCGGCAAAATATAACGGATATAAGGCTTATGGCAGTGACGGTTGTCAGATGACAATCGAAGCTGCTGATGCTGTTCTTTCCAAAATAAATGCTTTAGATATTTTCAAAGATGTAATTCATATTGAATTTAATAAAGCTTTATCAGATGGAACAATCTCATATATAGAACAAGATATTATTGATGATTATTATAAAAATGTACTAAATCAGGGCATAAATACATCCCTTTGTGCTGACAGTGGATTAAAAATTGTGTATACTCCTCTTAATGGTACAGGTAATAAACCAGTTCGTAAAATTCTTTCTGAAATCGGAATAAAGGATGTTACAATAGTAAAAGAACAAGAAATGCCTGATGGAAACTTCACTACTTGTCCTTATCCAAACCCAGAAATAAGAGAAGCTTTAGAATGTGGTCTTAAAGTTTGCAGAGAAGTTAAACCTGATTTACTTCTTGCAACTGACCCGGATGCAGACCGTGTAGGAATTGCTGTACCTGATGGTGATGACTATGCTCTGTTCAGTGGTAATGAAGTAGGTGCAATGTTGCTTGATTACATCTGTGAGCAGCGTACAGAAAACGGAACTATGCCAGAAAGACCAATTGCAGTTAAAACAATTGTTACTACTGACATTGTAGATGCTATCTGTAAGGCATACAATGTAGAACTTATTGAAGTTCTTACAGGATTTAAATTTATCGGCGAACAGATTGGATTCCTCGAAGCAAAAGGCGAAGAAAATCGCTATGTATTTGGTTTTGAAGAAAGCTATGGTTATCTTGCCGGAACATATGTCAGAGATAAGGATGCTGTAGTTGCTTCAATGTTAATCTGTGAAATGGCTGCTTATTATAGAACTAAAGGCATTTCTATGATTGAAGCAAGAAATAATATGTATAAAAAATATGGCGTATATGCTCATTCACAGCATAGCTTTACATTTGAAGGCGAAAGCGGTATGATTAAGATGAATGAAATTATGACAAATTTACGTGAAAATCGTCCTGAAAAGATAGATGGTTTAGCTGTCATTGCATTTGAAGATTATCTTAATCAGACAGCTCTTGATATTAAAACAGGTACTGTAACACCTATTTCACTTCCAAAGTCAAATGTTCTCTCATTCAGACTTGAAAAGGGTGCAAAGGTTATAATTCGTCCTTCTGGTACAGAACCAAAAATCAAAGCTTATTATACAACAACTGCTCCTGAAAAAGAAGAAGCTGAAGCATTAAAGAAATCTTTAGATGAAGCTTTCAGTAAGTTTTTAGTATAATAATTAAAAATTATATAAAAAACAAATCCCTTACCTGTTATGGCAAGGGATTTGTTTTTATTATATAAATTTTAAATACTGCAATTAAATTTATTATACTAAATAATTTATTTTGCAAACTGTGACTGATATAAATCTGCATAGAAACCATTTTTTTGCAAAAGCTGTTCATGATTTCCCTGCTCTATAATATCGCCGTCTTTCATTACAAGAATTAAATCTGCATCACGTATAGTTGAAAGTCTATGTGCTATTATGAAACTCGTTCTGCCTTTCATAAGATTATCCATAGCCTTTTGAATACGAATTTCTGTTCTTGTATCAACTGAAGAAGTTGCTTCATCTAAAATCATTACCTTATTATCAGCTAAAATAGCACGTGCAATAGTTAAAAGTTGCTTTTGACCTTGTGAAACATTTCTTGCATCTTCATTTAATTCCATCTGATATCCATCAGGCAACTGACGTATAAAATGGTCTGCATGAGCAGCCTTAGCAGCTGCTATTACTTCTTCATCAGTAGCATCTAATCTACCATAACGTATATTCTCCATAATAGTACCTTGGAATAACCATGTATCTTGTAATACCATTCCAAAGGCTTCTCTCAGAGACTGACGATTTATATCTTTTACATTTTTTCCATCAAGTAAAATTTTTCCACTGTTTACATCATAAAAACGCATAAGCAATTTTACCATCGTGGTTTTACCTGCTCCAGTAGGTCCGACGATTGCTATTTTCTGTCCAGCCTTTACGCTCGTACTGAAATCATGTATAATAATCTGATTTGGACGATAACCAAAGCTAACATTACAGAAATCAACTTCGCCTTTAAGATTATTTAAGTCAAGTTTTTCTGTGCAAGTTTGGTCTTCCTCTTCTTCTCCCAAGAATTCAAATACCCGTTCTGCTGCTGCTGCCATAGACTGAATCTGATTTATAACTTGTGCCATTTGCTGTATTGGTTGTGTAAAGCTACGTACATATTGAATAAATGCCTGAATATCACCAATCGTGATTGCTCCACGTATTGCTAAAACAGCTCCTGACAAGGCTACAGCTGCATACCCCAAATTGCTGACAAACATCATAATTGGATGCATAAGACCAGAGAAAAACTGAGATTTCCATGCTGATTCATATAATACCTTATTTGTTTTATCAAATGAATCTATTATTTCTTCTTCTTTATTATATACTTTTATTACTTGATGCCCACCATAAGTTTCTTCTATCTGACCGTTAATATGTCCAAGATACTCTTGTTGAGTTTTAAAATATTTCTGTGAATGCTTTGCGACAATAGAAATTAAGCCAACAGAAATAGGCAGAATTACAATTGCTATTAAGGTCATAAGAGGTGATATTCTAAGCATCATAATCAATACACCTATTACAGTAGCAACAGAAGTAATAATTTGTGTAATACTTTGATTTAATCCCTGTCCTAATGTATCTATATCGTTAGTAATACGTGATAATACTTCGCCATATGTTCTGCTTTCAAAATATTTCATAGGCATGCGATTTATTTTTTGTGATATTTCTTTACGCAGGCGATAACAAATCTTCTGTGTTACACCACTCATAATCCAGCCTTGTAAAAAAGCAAATACAGAACTTAAAAGATAAAGCCCAAGTACAAATAATAATATCTTACCAATATAGCTGAAATCTATACCACCTGTACCTGAAATTTTAGACATAAGGCCATCAGCTAAAGCAGTTGTTGCCTTACCTAATATATCAGGACCTATTACAGTAAAAACTGTAGAAACTGCTGCAAAAAGCATAACAAAAATAACAGCAACTTTAAACGAACCAATATATTTAATCAATTTTCCGATAGAACCTTTAAAATCTTTTGCTTTCTCTACTGGTGCCATTCCACCACCGCCACCACGTGGTCCACGTGAACGCTGAGTCTGATTAGCCATTTAAATTACCTCCTTCCTGTTTTTCTGTAGATTTCAATTCCTTTTCAGAGAGCTGAGATTTTGCAATCTGCTGGTATACCTCACAATTTTGCAATAATTCTTCATGAGTACCTTTTCCCACAATTTTACCTTCATCCAAAACAAGAATCTGGTCAGCATTTAAAATAGTACTTAATCGCTGTGCTACAATCAAAACTGTACTATCCTTTGTTTTTTCAGCAAGAGCTTTTCTAAGTGCTGAATCTGTTTTTAAATCAAGGGCAGAAAAACTATCATCAAAAATAAAGATTTTTGGATTTTTTGCAATTGCACGAGCTATTGTTAAACGTTGCTTCTGACCACCTGATACGTTTGTACCACCCTGAGCAATAGGACTTTCATAACGGTCTGCCTTTTCTTCTATAAAGTCTGTTGCCTGTGCAATTGATGCAGCTTCCTGTATCTCAGCATCTGTTGCACCAGCATTTCCAAAACGAAGGTTTGAAGAAATTGTACCAGAGAACAATACCCCTTTTTGTGGAACAAAACCAATTACATCTCTTAAATTTTTAAGTGAAATATTCTTAATATCCTCTCCGTCCAATGTAATTTGACCTTCAGTAATATCATATAATCTTGGTATAAGATTTACTAATGTAGATTTACCACTTCCAGTACCTCCTACAATAGCAGTAATCTGTCCAGGTTTAGCGGTAAAGTTCAGACTTTCCAGAGCATTTTCTTCAGCAGAAGGATAACGGAAACTTACATTTGAAAAACAAATTTCTCCCTTTATGTCATCAAGATTTTTTGCATTATCTGATTCTTTAATAGAAGGAGCTGTTTTTAATACTTCATCAATTCTTCCAGCAGCAACAGAAGCCCTTGGAATCATTATTGACATCATAGTAAGCATTAAGAATGACATGACAATCATCATTGCATATGTTATAAACGCTGTCATAGAACCAACCTGTAAGTTACCACCGTCAATTTTATGTGATGCAACCCATACAATTAAAATACTAAGACCATTCATAAGAAGCATCATTGTAGGCATCATAAATGTCATAACACGATTTGTAAATAATGTTGTTTTAGTTAAAATCTTATTTGCTTTATCAAAACGTTCTTCCTCAGTATTTTCACGGCTGAATGCTCGAATTACAGGTAAACCTGTTAAAATTTCACGTGAAACTAAATTTAATTTATCTACTAACTGTTGCATTTTCTTAAACTTAGGCATTGCTATAGCCATTAGAATACTTACAATTCCTAAAAGTAATAATACAGCAAGTACTATTACCCATCCCATGCCTGCACCTGTATTTATTACTTTTATTACGCCACCAATTCCTAAAACCGGAGCATATAATAACATTCTTAAAAATATAGCAATTACCATTTGTATTTGCTGAATATCATTTGTACTTCTTGTTATAAGAGAGGCTGTAGAAAAACGATTCATTTCTGCATCTGAAAATTGAACTACACGAGAAAATGTATTTTTTCTCAAATCACGTCCAACGCCTGCACCAACTTTAGAAGCAATATATCCAACAGATATAGCAGCTACAACCATAATAAGTGTCATGCCAAGCATTTTTAATCCTGCAAGCAATAAGTAATCCATTTGTATGTCATCCATATCAAGCCCTGCTTGAGCATCACATTGTATAGCATATGCTATTCCCATTGAAGAAACTAATGAATCGCCCATTGTGTCAAGCATAGGCTGAATATTACTTCTCATCTCTTCTCTTGATTCTTCAGTAAATGTACCTTGTTTCTGCATTGCCTGAAATACTGGTCTTGCATCAACACATTTTACTGTTATCTTTTCACCTGAATCATCTTCCTGCTCTCTTTCAAATATATTAAATTCTATTCCCATAGAATCTCCTATTTCTTCAAGAGATAAATTACCTAAGTTCTCAGGTGACTGAGATACAAGCATATTTCTCAATTCTTCAGCGTCCATCATAGATAACTGATAATTAAGTAATAATGAAACAGAAAATGTCTGCTCTAAACTTTCAAGCTCATCTTTGTCTTTTACATTACAACGATAAATAATGCCATCTTTGTCAAATATACTTTCCCATTGATTTTTTTCATCGTCATTCATTATAATTTTAGCTGTTTCAAATTCTCTTTCAGTTATGGCCTCTGGAATCATAAATTCAACACCTTGATTTTGTATTCCAACATCAATAATATTTGATGTGTACTGAGGTATCGACAAATCACAAAAAGCCTGAACTACCAGAAGTGCTATAATTATAATTACAGACTTCCAATAAGGTTTTATATTGCGAAAAAGTTTTCCCATAAGCTTATCACCCTTTCTGATTATTTTGTTTAAATAATTTTAATTCTTCAACAGAAGCATCATACCATTTCTGCAAATTTTTTTGAAGCTGTTCCACTGCAACATTACCCATACGACCAAGAACAGATTCCACAATAGAATGTATCTGCATATTTGTTTCTTCCAGAACTTGTTTTCCTGATTCTGTAAGAGTAATACATACATTTCTTCTATCTGTACGACTGATAGTTCTTAAAACATAGCCATTCTTTTCTAATTGATTTAAAGTACGAGATACTATAGGTGAAACAACGCCCATATAATTAGCTACTTCAAAAACTTTTGCACCATCTTTCTTATCTTTTATACATATCTGAACCGCTTTTAAAACCAAAGCCTCATTACGAGATAATTTAGTAACTGAGAAAAAATCTAATTGTCTCAGACGGTCTAAAGTATAAAAAAGTGAATCATTTTGCGAATCCAAGCAATCACCTCCCATTAAAATTATTAAGTCATACACGAATCAACAAGAAAGTAATATTTTATAATGTTATTAAATATCAATGTTATCTAATAACGCCGTTAATTATATCATAGAAAAAAGTAAAATGCAAGATAATTATATGAATTTTTTTGTCATTTTATATTTTCATAAAAACAAGACAAAACGCATAAAAAAGTTAATATATTTCTATTATATATGCACAAATGGGAAAGTGTACGCTATTTTAAAACGTAACTTTCCCATTTATGTTTTTCAAATTATATTGACAATTTAATTAAATTCAACTTATATATTATTTTAAAAATGAATCAGCCAAAAGTTTAGCAGTAGAAGCGAGATAATCTATATCAAGTTTTTCAAGTTCACCTGCATCACAAGCTGCCGCAATTTTAGGGTCAAGAGGAATGCGTTCCAAAACAGGAATTTCTCCGCTGTCTATATTTTCATCTGAACCGAATAACGGTATTTCTTTACCACAATCAGGGCATTTTACAAAACGCATATTTTCAATCATACCAAGTACAGGAATATTCATCATTTGTGCCATAGTAACAGCTTTCTTCACAATCATCGAAACAAGTGACTGAGGAGTAGAAACTATTATTATTCCATCAACAGGAATGGACTGAAAAACTGTCATCGGAACATCACCAGTTCCAGGAGGCATGTCCACAAACATAAAATCAACATCACCCCATATAACATCTTCCCAAAACTGCTTTACAACACCAGAAATAACAGGTCCTCTCCATAAAACAGGGTCTGTCTCATTTTGAAGCAAAAGATTCATAGACATAATTTTTGTTCCGTTTTCCGTGATATTAGGAAGTAAATTATTATCCTGTGCCTCAGCTGTTTTTTTAACTCCAAAAATTTTTGGTACAGATGGACCTGTAATGTCAGCGTCAATAACAGCTGCCTGATGACCTGCTTTCTGCATCTGTATAGCAAGAAGACTTGTAACAAGTGACTTTCCTACGCCACCTTTTCCGCCAACAACACCAATTACTTTCTTTACACCGTTTGTATTGCGTTTAACACGCTCTTCTTTTTCTTTATCCTGCACACTGCAATTTCCATTGCTACTGCAAGAACCACAATCCTGATTACATGAACTCATTGTCCATAATCTCCTTTCTGTAAATCAATAATTATTATAATCTATAACAATGGAGCAAAAAGCCCCAATATATAGCTGAATGCTTTCTGATAAAATGGCCTATTTTTACAATCTTCTATTGTAATCCTCTCAGACTTTTCTTGTGTTTCATAAAAATCTGATAACATATCAGAAATTGCATTACATTTATACATAAGAGAACCACACTCAAAATGTAAATATAAACTTCTATAATCAAAGTTTATAGTTCCAATAACAGCAAGTTCATCATCAACAATAATATGTTTTGCGTGAATAAACCCAGGAGTATATTCAAAAATTTTTACACCTGATTCAATCAATTCAGAATAATAATTCCATGCAATCTCATAAACATACCATTTATCAGGAATATGAGGTAAAATAATACGTACATCAACACCCTTTCTTGCAGCAAGTTTTAACGCTGTAATAAGTTCATGGTCTGGAATAAGATAAGGAGTTGTAATGTATACATAATTTTTCGCATTATTTATTAAATCAAGATATACCATGGCACCAATATGCTCATCTGTTATAGGATTATCTCCAAAAGGTTGTACATATCCGCAATCATTATAATTGCTTTTTACTGTTTTTGATGAAAAATCTGGTTTATATATTTCATACATCTGATTCTCAGTATCATTCATATCCCAAAGCTGTAAAAAAAGCATAGTAAAACTCCATACAGCTTCACCTTTTAACATAATAGCAGTATCTTTCCAGTGTCCAAATCTAACTTTTTCATTTATATATTCATCAGCAATATTTGTACCGCCGTTAAAAGCAATCTTTCCATCAATAACTGTTATTTTTCTATGGTCTCTGTTATTCTGAACTGATGACAAAAAAGGACGAAAAGGATTAAAAACCTTACACTGTATACCATAATTTTTTTCAATATTTTTAAGATAAGAACCTGACATATTAAAAAATTGTGTTCCTATCCCATCAACCATTAATCTGACATCAACTCCAGCGGCAGAACGTTCTTTTAAAATTTCTAAAATTTCATCCCATAAAACACCTGTAGAAACTATAAAGTACTCCATGAAAATGAATTTTTCAGCCTTTTTAAGTTCTTTTTTCATAGCCTCAAATTGATTCTCTCCTAAAGGATAATATATAATATCAGTATTTTTATAAACCGGAAAACCTGTTGAATATATATAATTAGTTAAATTATAAGCTGATATATTTTTGTCTTTTATCTCAAGTATGTCACTTTTATTGTTTTCCGATTTGAAAAAATGTTTTGTTAAATCTTCTTTTTTGCAATACATACGATAAAAATGACGTGAGTCAAGACGTGTCTTTAAAAAAAGATAAGTTAGTCCGCCAAAAACCGGCACAACAGCTATTAAAATAATCCATACCATCTTATAACTCGGATTTTGTTTTGAACTTGTAATATAAACTATAATAGTAAGGTTTACTAATACAATTGTTCCATATACCCACGTATAATGCTGCTTTAAAAGCAATACAGAAAGCACCCAGAATGCAACCTGAAGCAACATAATAATGATAAATGTTGCATTTCTACTAAATACTTTTTTTATCAGTTTTACAATCATAAGGGTTAATCTTCCTTTCATTTTTTAATTAAAAATAATATTTCAATGAAATTATATAATAAACCTCTAATTAAAAATTTTTAAATTTCCCCGATATTTTATATTGTAGCATAATTTATAAAAAAAAGCAAGTCCAACATAATATGACAAAAAATCTTAAAAATACATAGGACTATCTTTTATATGCATATCTATATACGAGGTGATTATATATGTTTCTTAATATCATTCAGAACGTTTTATTTTTATTTCTGCATGTAGAAGAATTAGGTTTCTTCAGAAGACCATTGTCAAAAAAAGAAGAGGAAGATTATTTTTTAAAAATGAAACAAGGCGACAAAGAAGCAAAAAATAATTTAGTTCTTCATAATATGCGACTTGTTGCACACATAATTAAAAAATATTATACTAACAGTAATGAACAGGAGGAACTGCTTTCTATAGGAACAATCGGACTTATTAAAGCAGTTTCTACATTTGACTACAGCAAAGGAACAAGATTTGCAACTTATGCAAGCAGATGTATTGAAAATGAAATTTTAATGAATTTCCGTTCAAAAAAGAAACAGAGAGAACAAATTTACATGGGCGACCCTATAGATACAGATAAAGACGGAAATCAACTTACACTTATGGATATTATTGATGATGGAAATGATATTCATGAACAAGTTGATACACTAATACAATCACGTCAATTGTATCAGTTTTTAGAAGAATGTTTGTCAAAACGTGAAATAGAAATCTTAGTATATCGTTATGGTCTTTATGGACACCGCCCTATGACACAAAAAGAAACAGATAAAAAAATTGGTATTTCACGTTCATATGTGTAAAGAATTGAAAAAAGAGCTATTGCTTGCTTAAGAGATAAATATAAACTAAAATAAAAACAAAAGCTTATAATTTTATCATCTTTCTTAACTTATAAAAATATAAATAGCTGATTTTATACCAACTCATAGTTTAATAAATATTCAACCCTTGACAAACCAAATATAATTTGATATAATACAGCTATATTAACAACATTCAGTAAGTGCAAGAAAGGAGTTTCTGTTTTATGCTAAAACAGAATTTTAGATACAAGTTATGAAACAATCATCATCAGATTATGGTAAAAAAATAGCTGCCTCTTTTATAGGTTTAATTTATTGCTGCTTAGTTTTAATAACATCAGTTTTAACAATTTTCTATACTATTATTATACCTAATAAAATTATATTTTGTATAATATTATCGCTTATTTCATTTGGAACTGTTGCAGCTATGCTATATTCACGAAAAAAATTATTAACTCGTATTTGCAGCGTCATTTTACTTCCAGTTTTACTTCCTATTGTATTATTATGTTTTGGAGAGTGGGTTCTAATCATTCCACTTGTAGTTACAGCATTACTTGTATTTTTCTTATGTGGATGCAAAGAAAATATAAAAACTATTTTCGGAACAATTTATCTTTTATTGTATGTTATAGGTTCATTGATTTATTTTCTTGCAATTTCTCTTTTTTCTACTACAACAGTAAGCACAACTATTCAATCTGAAGTTTCGCCATCTGGTTCTTACAGATATTCACTTGTAAATACTGAAGATAGTTCAAATGGTAGCACAGCAGTTATTATTGAACCAAATGACCTTGATATTAACTTGGGAATTATGACATTTTCAGCTGAAGGATATAAAAGAATCGTTTATATAGAACGTCCTATCCAAACAGAAAATAATCTGGAATGGAAGGCTGCTTCTCGTCAGGATGTTACAAATGAATTACTACAAATGTATGAAAATACAACTATAGAACTATCAGCCAGTGATAAAAAAACATTAGGTTATGCACCTGACGCTACAATTTATTTAAATAGCTTATCTGACCCAGATTTAGAACGCCTTGGCGTTCCACAGACAATAGATGTATTATATCTTAATGGAAATATCTGTTTTCGTTCATACATTGCAATTTTAGAAGATTATTTTTCAGCTTCAAAACGTGCAATATCTATTTTCCAATAAAGCAAAAAAGATATAAAAAACGGGAATCGCCTTTTATTAAAGTGATACCCGTTTTTCTATAATTTAATACAAACTAAATTATTATAATTTTATATTCAAGGAGATTATTAATATGACAAAAGATAAAACTAATGTAATCAGAATATTAGACAAAAATAAAATATCATACAAATATCACGTATGGGAAGAAG
>JAFTWL010000155.1 GCA_017465305.1 Ruminococcus sp.
CGTTACATTCTGATTGACAGCACCTGATGATAAGCCAATATATATTTATTTCAGGACAGACAATCAAAAATCTGTAAACCTTTGGCTTGATTCTAATGAATCAACAGGATGGTTTAATGATGAAGGAAGTACTGAAAATGATGCTGAATTCTTCAGTGCATATTTTGAAGGCGACAACTATACAATTATGAAGCTTGGTGAATTTGAACCAGGACAGAATATAAGACTTCGTATGACAGTTGCTAATGAGTATACAATTGTAAGAAACTTCTTCTTCTATAGCTTTAATGATGAGCTGTTCCAGCAGGATATTGATACACTTAAAAATAATCAGTGGCAGATTGAAGACGGCTGGAAAGATAATAAAATTAAAGGTACAATCACAGCTGAAGAAGGTCAAATTATGTTGACAAGTATTCCATGGGAAGATGGATATACAGAAGAAATAAGAAATGCAGCTGGTAAGAAGTACAGCAAGTTTATGGATACAATTATCGGTGATGGCTGGAGAGTTAAAGTAGACGGTAAGAGAGTAGAACCTGTTAAAGTACTTGATGCGTTTGTGGGCATAAAACTTGAACCAGGTGAACATACTGTTGAGCTGAAATATACACCTCCAGGATGGACATTTGGCGTAATTGCATTTGTATTTGGTGTTGCAGCACTTGTATTATTCTTTATGTATGATAAGAAGAATAATAAGGTTCTTATTGCTATTGCTCGTGAAAAGAAAATGGGTGTAAGCGAACAGAAGCCAAAAGTTAAAAAGCTGTCATCTGAAGATAAAGTTGCAGAATTGAAGAAAAATTCTGCTTTGAAATCTGATGCTAAAGATGAAAAAAATGAAAAAATAGAAGATAAACAGAAACCTAAACAAAAAACGTCAGATAGTTCAGAAGAAGATTCTGAAAAGAAATCTGAAGATAATGATTCTGATGAATAATTAAAATTAGCTCCTGAAACATTTGTATGCTTCAGGAGCATTTTTTATATTTACAAAAATATTTAAATTAAAACATAAGTCGCTTTTTTTAAGTCTTAATTTGATGAATAATATTGTCTTTTAATTCATAAAAAGTTTTTATATTTTTTTTTGAAAAAACCCTTGACAAATCAAAAATCCTGTGATATAATAATAAAGCTGAATGACACAGACGAGAACGAAACGAAACAAAGTCAGGCAGCTGAAACAAATTTTTCGAGGCGTAACTCAGTTTGGTAGAGTGCTTGCTTTGGGAGCAAGATGCCGCAGGTTCGAATCCTGTCGCCTCGACCACTTACTTATTTTTGAAAGCTTGTTCAAAAAAAGTTTAAAAAAGTTTTTTGAAAAAAAGACTTGACAAATTAAAAAAAGTGTGATATAATAAATAACGTTGTGAAACGCTGGTGTAGCTCAGTTGGTAGAGCAGCTGATTTGTAATCAGCAGGTCGGGGGTTCGAGTCCGTCCACCAGCTCCATTTTTTCGCTCAATTATATTACATACACACGGGGGAGTTCCCGAGTGGCCAAAGGGGACAGACTGTAAATCTGCTGCTTCTAGCTTCGATGGTTCGAATCCGTCCTCCCCCACCATAAAACAGGTAAAGCAGATAAATGTTTTACCTGTTTTTTTATTTTAGTTATAATCGCTGTAATCTGAATTCAAATTTTTTTGGCAGTGTATTATATATACATTTTGACAGAGAATATTTCTTGTCAAATATTTTTTATTGCAAAAAAAGATGAGATTAAAAAATAAGAGAGGCTGTTAAAAGATGATAAGAGAAGATTTGAGAAATATCGCAATTATTGCCCACGTTGACCACGGAAAAACTACTCTGGTTGATGAGATGCTGAAGCAGGGTGGTGTATTCCGAGAAAATCAGGCTGTTGCTGAACGTGTTATGGACTCTGATGATTTGGAGCGTGAGCGTGGAATTACTATCCTTGCAAAGAATACTTCTGTACAGTACGGCGATATAAAAATAAATATCATCGATACTCCTGGACATGCTGATTTTGGCGGAGAAGTAGAACGTGTTTTAAGTATGGTAGACGGAGCTTTACTTCTTGTAGATGCTGCTGAAGGGCCTATGCCACAGACTCGTTTTGTTCTTCAGAAGGCTCTTGAAATGAACTTGAAAATTATTGTTGTTGTAAACAAAATCGACCGTCCTGATGCAAGACTTGGTGAAATTGCTGATGAAGTCCTCGAACTCCTTATTGACTTGGATGCAAGTGAAGAACAGCTTGAAAATACGCCTTTTCTCTACTGTTCAGGCCGTGCTGGTACAGCTTGCCGTGAACCATTTGGAGAAGGTACAGATTTAAAGCCTTTGTTTGATACAATTATTTCCTATATTGATGCTCCTGAGGGTGAAGATGAAGAACCATTACAGATGCTTATATCTTCTATTGATTATAATGAATATGTAGGCAGAATTGGCGTAGGACGAATTGCTCGTGGTAAAATTAACGTTGGTCAGAATATTTTAATCGGAAATTATCACAATCCTGATGATGCAAAAAGAAATAAAATAGTTTCTCTTTTACAGATTCAGGGATTACAGCGTGTTCCTGTAGAAACTGCTTCTGTAGGAGATATTGTATGGATTAGCGGTATTGAAAATATTTCCATAGGTGATACTGTATGTAATGCAGAAAATTTTGAACCGTTGCCATTTACTAAAATAAGTGAACCTACAATTGAAATGACATTCAGCGTTAACGATAGTCCTTTTGCAGGAAAAGAAGGCAAATTTGTTACCTCTCGTCAGCTGAGAGACCGTCTTATGCGTGAACTTTTACGTGACGTTTCTCTTAGAGTTACTGAAACAGATACAACAGATTCTTTCAGAGTTGCAGGCAGAGGCGAAATGCATTTGTCAATTCTTATTGAAAATATGCGTCGTGAAGGTTATGAGCTGGGCGTTTCTACTCCAAGAGTACTTTATAAAGAAATCGATGGAAAGCGTTGCGAGCCAATAGAAGAATTGACAATAGATGTTCCTGAAGCTTGTGTAGGTTCAGTTATGGAGAAACTTGGTGCAAGAAAAGCTGAAATGCAGGATATGGCACCACAGGGAAGCCGTACACGTCTTACATTCCTTATACCAGCACGTGGTTTATTTGGTTATAAGAGCGAATTTTTAACTGATACAAAGGGCGAAGGAATTATGAGTAGTATATTCCATGGATATGAACCATATAAAGGTGATATTCCTCGTCGTAATACAGGTTCTCTTATTTCATTTGAAACAGGTGAGGCAGTAACATACGGACTTTATAATGCACAGGAAAGAGGCTCATTATTCATTGGAGCTGGTGTTCCTGTTTATGAAGGTATGGTAGTTGGTGCTTCTCCTAAAACAGAAGACCTTGTTGTAAATGTATGTAAGCGTAAGCATTTGACAAATACAAGAGCAAGCGGAAGTGATGATGCACTTCGTTTAGTTCCTCCAAAGAATCTTAGTCTTGAAGATTGCCTTGAATTTTTGGCAGATGATGAATTGCTTGAAGTAACACCTGAGTCTTTGAGAATTCGTAAGCAAATTCTCAGTAATCAGCTTCGTGCAAAACAGCGTGGAAAAAATAAATAAAATTAACATGTTAAATATTTTAGTCAGCGTAGCTAAAAGCTTTCCCTTGAGGTGAATTGTCAATTATGACTCGCTACAGATTAAACAGAAAGGAAAGGATATTTATGAAGCATATTTGGAAAAGCCAGGTGTGGGCAGCTATATTGACAGTAGCAACTTTATTGACTGTTACTGGTTGTAAATCGGATGAAAATAATGATGAATCTTCTGTTGACTTGTCTAACATTTCTTCTGCTATGGTAGATGAAGGCTCTACAGAAGCAATATCAACAGATTATGCTTATATTATGAACCCTGATGGCACAATTTCTATTTCCGGATATAACGGAGCTGATACAGCTTTAGAAATTCCAACTACTATTGATGGATATGTTGTAACTCAGATTGGTGACCATGCTTTTGAAGCTAATCATGATATTACAAGTGTGACATTGCCAAACGGTTTAGTGGACATTGGTGAAAGTGCATTCAGTGATTGTAGTAGCTTATCTGCTATTGTAATTCCTGATACTGTAGGAACAATTTCACGTGCTGCATTTGTAGGCTGTACGTCTCTTGAATCACTTCATATTCCTGCAAGTGTTTCAGAAATAAAAGAGGAAGCTTTTACAGGTTGTTCTAAATTAATCGACTTGACAATAGAAAGTGATACATTACAGTATACAAGTTGGGGGTTAGATAAAGAAGTTAACTCAACTGACCTTGTTATTACTTGCCCTGTAGGTTCACCTATAGAAGAATGGGCAGAAAAGAATGGATTTAATACATCCCCATTGTCTTAAAGAAAGGGAAAAACATGAACACTTGGAAAAAAATAATTGCTATAGGTTTAGTATCTGTTTTAGCATTCTCATTTTGTGGCTGTGGAACGGACAAAGGCAGTGATAGTTCTTCAAATTCTGAAAGTTCAGAAGATATTGCAGACGATAAAAATGAAAACAGCTCTGATGAGAGCTCAGAAAGTTCTGAAAATTCAGGTAATTCTGTTGACGAATCTTCTGTAGTTTATGGTGAATATGAAGTAGAATATGATGAAAAAGAATTAGATGAGTCTTGTGCTAATGTAATTAAGGATTATTTTACTGCTATTGAATATCAGGACTATGATGCTTATAAGGCAACATTATTCCCTTTTTATTATGAGACATATAATAGTTATTTAAAGGATAATTATAATTATGGTATGGAGACATCTATGGAACAGCTTCACCAGATGCTTCTTGACCGTGCAGGAACAGAAAATATTGTAATTTCAGGCATTTCAGTAAAACCGGCTCAAATTACAGAAGAAGATTCAGAAGATACTGATTTAGCAGAGACTTATTTAGCTCAATATTCTACTCTTCTTGGTGAAAGCTTTACTAAAGAAGCAAAAGCAAATGCAGACAATATACTTGTAGTTTCTTTCACTATGACAGGTACTTGTGACGGTGAAGAAAAAACTATTATGGAAAATATGGAACTCCTTATGGCTGAAAAAGACGGAGTTTATACTATTTTAGGTTAATCCGAAAATATAATTGGATTTCCAAAGGGTGCAGGGATACAGAGTTCCCTTGCATAAACTTATATAAATACTGTTGTTGACAGAACTTAAAAAAAAGAGTATAATAAATATGATATGGGAGATTTAGCGAAAAGATTTCCCATATTATAATTTTTGAATTGGAAAACATATATTAAAGAGTGTTTTCTTAAATAATTTTTATTTATTGGAGGGTTATCAGCTGTGAAAAGAGTATATAACTTTAGTGCAGGTCCGGCAGTATTACCGGAAGAAGTACTGAAAGAAGCAGCAGACGAAATGCTTGATTATAAGGGAACTGGTATGTCAGTAATGGAAATGAGTCACCGTTCCAAGGCTTTTCAGGAAATCATAGACACCGCAGAACAGGATTTGCGTGATTTGATGAATATTCCTGATAATTATAAGGTTTTATTTTTACAGGGTGGTGCATCTCAGCAGTTTGCAGCAGTTCCTATGAATCTTATGAAAAATGGTGTAGCTGATTATATTGTAACAGGTCAGTGGGCTAAGAAAGCATATCAGGAAGCACAAAAATACGGCAAGGCTGTTAAAGTAGCTTCTTCTGAAGATGAAACATTTTCTTATATTCCTGATTGTTCTAATCTTGAAATTGATGAAGATGCTGACTATGTTTATATTTGTGAAAACAATACTATCTATGGTACAAAGTTTAAGACACTTCCTAATACAAAGGGTAAGCCACTCGTTTCTGATGTTTCATCATGCTTTTTAAGTGAACCAATTGATGTTACAAAGTATGGTGTTATCTATGGTGGTGTACAAAAGAACATCGGACCAGCAGGTGTTGTTATTGTTATCATCCGTGAAGATTTGATTCCTGAAACACCAGCTGTTGAAAATACACCAACTATGCTTTTATATAAAACACATGCTGATGCAAATTCTCTTTATAATACACCTCCGGCTTATGGTATTTATATCTGCGGAAAGGTATTTAAATGGATTAAGAAAATGGGCGGTCTTGAAGCTATGAAGATTCATAACGAAAAGAAAGCTGCTATTTTATATGATTTCTTAGACCAGAGCAAGCTCTTCAAGGGTACTGTACGTAAAGAAGACCGTTCTCTTATGAATGTACCATTTGTAACAGGTGATAAGGATTTAGATGCTAAATTTGTAGCTGAAGCAAAAGCTGCCGGATTTGAAAATCTGAAGGGTCATCGTTCAGTTGGTGGTATGCGTGCTTCTATTTACAATGCAATGCCAATTGAAGGCGTAGAAGCACTTGTAGCATTCATGAAGAAATTTGAAGAAGAAAACGCCTAAAAATAGAAGGGAGATTATGACCAATGTATACAATTCAGACATTAAATAAAATCTCTAAAGCTGGAACAGATAAATTTGATTCTTCTGCTTATGTTGTAGCGGATACAGCTGAAAATCCAGATGCAATAATGGTAAGAAGTGCATCTATGCACGATATGGAATTCGGAAGCAATTTACTTGCAATTGCAAGAGCTGGTGCAGGTGTTAATAATATTCCTGTTGACCGCTGTGCAGAAGAAGGCATTTGTGTATTTAATACACCAGGTGCTAATGCCAATGCTGTAAAAGAACTTGTTTTAACAGGACTTTTGATTTCATCAAGAAAAATTCCTGCTTCTATCAAATGGGCAGCTTCTCTTGAAAACGAAGGCGATTCAATAGGCAAACTTGTCGAAAAAGGTAAGAGCAATTTTGCAGGTCCTGAAATTCAGGGAAAAACTCTTGGCATCATAGGACTTGGAGCAATTGGTGCACTCGTTGCAAATGCAGCTGTATCACTTGGTATGCAGGTTGTAGGTACTGACCCATTTTTGTCAGTAGGTGCAGCTCTTCGCCTGAAACCATCTGTAAAGGTAGTAAAAACTCAGGAAGATGTATTTGCTGAAGCTGACTATCTTACAATCCATGTTCCATATAATAAAGATACAAAGGGCATGATTAATGCTGAAACTATCTCTAAAATGAAAGATGGCGTACGTATTTTGAACTATGCTCGTGGTGAACTTGTAGATGATGATGCAATACTCGAAGCACTTGCAAGTGGAAAGGTTGCTTGCTATTGTACTGATTTCCCGAATGCAAAGACTTGTAATGCAGAAGGAATTATTGCTACACCACATCTTGGTGCATCTACACCTGAGAGTGAAGATAACTGTGCAAGCATGGCAGCACAAGAACTTATTGATTATCTTGAAACAGGTAACATTTCTAATAGTGTAAATCTTCCAAATGCTCAGATGAACGCAAGAGGAACAAAAGTTTGTATTCTTCACACAAATGTACCATCTATGATTTCAACTGTAACAGCAGAAGCTGGCAAGCTTGGACTTAATATTGAAAATATGGTTAACGCAAGCCGTGGAAACTATGCTTATACTATGCTTGAAATTATGAGTGATGTTCCTCAGAAGATGGCAGACGATTTATTAGCAATTGACGGAGTAATCCGTGTACGTATAATTGCAAAATAAGTTTCGGCAATTCTATAATTTAAAAATTGAATAGATTGCATTTCCAGAGTAGGAAGTGATGCGTTAAGTGTCTGGCAGACGGGGAGTTGTTGCTGGAACGAAAAGAGGCAGGGTTTTTATTCCTTGTACTTGCGGTATCACTTCCGCATCCCGCTGAATGCATCATAAGAAGCCTTTCAAAATAAAAGACTCCTTATGTGCACTAAGCACCATTATTTTAATGCCGTCGTAATGACGGAAGGAGGTTTTTTATTTATGAAGGGCTTTTTGTCTTCTTTCAAGGATTCTGCAAAGGAATTCACCAAAATCCGTAGTCTTACGGTAACAGCAATTTTTATTGCTGTATCTATGTTGATTGAAGGATTTTCAATCGATTTGCAGTTTGCAAAATTAAATTTTGCATTCATTGCTATTGCAATCATTGGTATGTTGTTTGGACCATGTGTAGGCTTTGTATCAGGTCTTGCTTGTGACATTGTAGGTTATCTGGTTCATCCTGCGGGTGCATTTCTTCCAATATATGTTTTGGTAGCAGGTTTGCAAGGATTTATTTATGGAATTTGCCTTTATCATCGCATGGACGGACATGGAATTCAGTTTGTCAATAACCGCACAGGAAAGTCAAAAGATATTACATTATTTTTGAGAATTATAGTAGCTCGAATTTTAGATGTAATTATTATCAATCTTTTATTAAACACAGCATTAAACCTTCACTATGGATTTATACCACAAGAGGCTTATGGTGCAGCTATTGTTACAAGAACGGCAAAAAACGTAATTGAATTAGTAATTGATTTACCTTTACTGTTTATTTTGTTACCTATTGCATTAACTGCATATCAGCGTGTTTTCCATATGAAAAAAGTAAATGCAGCTGGAGCATAAAATATATATGAAAAAACAGGTTTGACAGTTTTCAACTGCCAAACCTGTTTTTACTTTGAAATTTTACTTACGTCGAGAGCGATTTTTTCTCTCAGTATTTCTTTTTATATCACAAATACGTTCTTCGCTGTTTTGCTTAAATCGAGAAAGCATATCTTCAAAGGATAACTCTGCCATAGGTGGTTTTTTCTTAGGTTCCCAAACATTAGGCTTATCACGTTTTTGACCTTGCTGTCTTGGTCGATTATTATTTTGTTGTTGAGTTTGCTGTGATTTTTGATTTGACTTTGGTGTGTTTTCAGAATTTTCGACCTGTTTCATAGATAAGCTGATTTTTCCGGTCTCATTGATTCCAATAACTTTTACTTTGACATTTTGTCCTTCTTTGACAAAATCTCTTATTTCATTGACATAAGTTTTTGAAATCTCAGAAATATGTACCATACCCATGATTTTTTCGTTCTCCGGATTATGAATATCAACAAAGGTTCCATAATTGGTGATATTCTTTACAGTTCCCTCATAAATTTTTCCGATTTCAACCTGCATTTGATTTTGATTACTCCCTGTTCGATAAAAATTTTTAAATTGCAAATGCTTTAAATATTTTTACATTTGCAAAATTAAACTAAATCCAATAAATCCATAATAGTAATGATTTAATAAACTAATTTTTTGATGTATCATAGAATCTGTACTCGTCCGGATAAGCATATCCGTACTCTTCACGTGCAAGTTTTTCCATATAAACATCAATATCACCACTGTTAAGGACTCTTCTAAGGTCTTCATTTTCTGCTACATAGGCTTCAATTTGTGTATTTAATTGTGTTAATTCTGCTTTTTTTTCTGCGATATTAGATTGTATTGATACAACCATAATTGTACAACCGATAATGGCCAATAAAGCAGCAATATTTACAAATAAGCTGACAAAAAACTTTGCTCTTTTATTTTTAGGATTTTCTGCTACCATGAATAGATTTTTGTTTCCTATGTATGGCTTTTTTTTCGTGTATTTCATTGCTTTTTTTCACACCTTGTTTTTGTAATTCATTTTTTTTATTATACAACATTTTAGTTATTATAATAAAGGGGAAATATAATTTTTTTTGAAAAAGTTTTTGTTTTTGTTTATGTTTACTAAAATTCTCTTTTGTATTTCCGAATTTTTTTACTATTATATTAGTAACAGGAGAAAATATTTTTTTTAATATATGTTTTATTTTTTCCGCTATATTTCTTTGAAGCTTTATAATAGAATTTCCTATAATGCATAGGTATAGCAGAAATCCAGAGAAGTTTCCTATAGCATAAAAAATTCTGAACTCTCCACGGGCGAATAAAGAAGTAAAGCATATAAGCTGTATAGCCCATATAATCATGAAGAAGATATCTTCTATAGCAATAATAAATTTACCATGTGGAATAAATGTTCTTATTGTTCTGAACACATCAAATAATATTCCAAGAGGAAAACCTATAAGACATGACCATAGAAAGAGCATAGTTTGCTCTTGAATCGAAAAATATGTTTCAGGAATTATCATAATGTATTTACTAAGTTTTATCGGAATAATTTTCCGAGGAGTGATATTGGACCACGTTTATCACGGTCTCCGTATTGTAGTGACCATATATCACCAGTAATACGCATATCACCTGTTTCAACGCTTACATTGTCAATGTGGAGATTTCGTCCTTTTATTGTAAGCTCTCCAAGCTGGGTATATAGATTTATAACACGTTCATCGAAGCAATCTACATCAGTAACTCCTGATAGTGTCATATTAGAACGGTCTTCCATAATTAAATTGTGATGTAGCGTGGGTGTTTTCTGAGTAAGTTCCTTTTTCATAAATAATAACTCCTTCTTTTTGAGCTATTATATTCATGTTTGAAATTAAATATGTTATATATTATTTAAAAATAGAATTAAATTAAATAGACTCTTCTAATAGAATCATTTCTTCGAGTGCAGAGTCCATTTCAGTTCTGAGAAAATCCATACGATTACATTTTTTCTGCATAAGTTCAAAATTAGTATAAACTGATTCTTCTGCAATTTCCTGATTTAAATTATCTAATTCAGATTGCATATCTTCTATTTTTTTCTCTAATGCACGCATAGTGGCACGTTGTTTAGCCGCTTGAGCACGTTGTTGTTTAGAACGATATGCTTGTTTTTCTGTTTTTTCTGAATTATTTTTAGAATTATTATTTTTTGTATTTTCTTCGGAATCAATATTTTGTTGTTTCTGTGCATCAAGCCATGCAGAAAAACCGCCTTTATATGTGCTTATACCATCAGCTTTTAACTCTAAAATATTATCAGCTACTTTATCAAGTAAATATCTGTCATGAGATACAAAAATAAGTGTACCTGTATAATCTTTTAAAGCTGATTCTATTACTTCTTTCATAGAAATATCGAGGTGGTTAGTAGGTTCATCAAGAATAATTACATTAGCATGTTCTAGCATCATAACAGCAAAGCAGACTTTTGCACGTTCGCCGCCGCTTAATACTCCTATTGGTTTGTAAACATCTTCACCTGTAATACGTACACGACCTAATAGACTTCGTACTTCTAAATCTGTCCATGTTGGAACACGGTCATGTAATTCCTGCATGATAGTTTTTTGCGGATGCAAGTTAGCACTTTCCTGGTCGAAGTAAGCGATTTTAATTTGACTGCTCCAGCGGATTTTTCCTTCAGTCGGAAGTATTCTCTGTATAATTTTCAATAGTGTTGATTTACCAGCACCATTTTCTCCGATTATACCCCATTTTTCGCCACGTCTTACGGTGAAAGAAACAGAAGGTATTAAAGTTTTGCGTTGTTTTCCGCTTCCAACAGAGATATCAGCATTTTCTACTTGCAGAACCTGTTGAGGTGGTTCTATTTCATAAGTAAATTCTACTCTCGCCTGTTTGTGATATAAAATAGGTTTTTCAATGCGTTCAATTTTTTCGAGTTGCTTTACACGGCTCTGAGCACTTTTTGCTGTAGATGCTCTTGTGAGGTTTCTTGCAACATAGTCTTCAAGCTTTGCAATTTCTTTTTGCTGTAATTCATATTCTTTCATCTGACGTATTACAGCTGCTTCTTTAAGTGCAGTAAAAGCAGTGTAATTTCCTTTATAGCGTGTTAATTTGCAACGTTCAATTTCACATATTGATGTACAAAGGCGGTCAAGAAAATATCTGTCATGTGATACAAGTAATAAAGCACCCTTATAATTTTGAAGATATGATTCAAGCCACATTACAGTTTTAAAATCAAGATGGTTAGTAGGTTCATCGAGTATTAAAAGATTAGGTTCTTCAAGCAGTAATTTGGCTATAGCAAGGCGTGTTTTCTCTCCACCGCTGAAGCCTGATATAAGACGCTCATATGTATCACTGCTGAAGCCCATACCATTAAGTACAGTTTTTATTTTAACTTCTATCTGGTATCCGTCATTAGCTTCAAACCATGTAGAAAGGCGATGATATTCGTCAGAAGCTTTTTCATCGCCGTTTTGCATTTTTATTTCAAGGCTACGCATTCTGTCCTGTGCTTCTAAAAGAGACTTAAAAGCACCTTGCATTTCGTTCCAGACAGTATTATTAGTATCTAATCCACTCATCTGTTCAAGATATCCGACAGTAGTTTTACTTGAACGTATAATCTGACCATCATTTTCTATCATATGGTCAGGTAAAATTTGATTTGTAATAAGTTTTAGAAGAGTAGATTTACCACAGCCATTTACACCGATAAGACCTATTCTGTCGTTGTCTTCGATTGTCATATCAATATGCTGTAAGATAGGATTTCCATTATATATTTTGTTTACATCATTTAAACGAATCAGCATAAACGCTCCTTTCTGCACGGAGTCCGTGCTGACAAATTCCCCCTGAGGTTTACTCTACAATTATTTATTTTTCAATACTGCCCCCTCAAGGGGGCGATTTTACTTTTATTTTAACTATCTTTGTTTTAAATTTATTTTCTGTTCCGCCACCCCCGTGAGGGGGAAAGTTTTTAAAAGAATAATAGTAACAAAACGGCTGGGGTGGATTGTCTGCACGGACCCCGTACCTCAAGGGGGCAATTTTACTTTTATTTTAAATATTGTGTTTTAAATTTATTTTCTGTTCCATCACCCCCGTGAGGGGGAAAGTTTTTTAAAATTAATAGTAACAAAACGACTGGGGGCGGACAGCGGTCAAGCTGGCTCAGCTTGATTGCGACTCGCCGTTACCATATGGAGAGAAGATGTTGAGCGAGCAGGCTGACACCTGTAATTGCTACCCAACAGCAAAAGCCTTGTAAAATAGGCTTTCCACCTGTTTTTATGAGCTTAACAATATTAGTATTAAGCCCTATAGCGGCCATAGCCATAACAATAAAGAATTTACTCAATGTTTTAAGCCACTGAAAAAGTGTACTTGCTCCATCTAATACAGCACCACTGCAAAATGTATTTACAAGCGTTGTAATAACAGAAGCTAATACAAAATATAAAATAAACATAGGAAAGATTTTGCGGAAATTTATTTTTGTTCCGCCTGTGCGTTGTGCTTTCTTTTCTTTGTTTATACGTATAAATGCAAGCACTAAAGTTATTGGAATAATTGCTAATGTTCTTGTAAGCTTAACAATGGTTGCAGTTTCTAAAACGCTTCCTCCTGTAGAATGAATTGTATCCCATGTAGAAGCGGCAGCAGTTACAGAAGAAGTATCATTGACAGCAGTACCAGCAAAAAGTCCGAAACCTTCATTAGACAGTCCAATCATACCTCCGAAAGTAGGGAATATAAGAGCAGCCAATACATTAAATAAGAAAATTACAGAGATAGATTGTGCAATTTCTTCATCATCAGCATCAATAACTGGTGCAGTAGCTGCAATTGCAGACCCTCCACAGATTGAAGAACCTACACCAACAAGTGTAGCAATTTTTGATGGAATTTTTAAGAGTTTACATAATATAAAAGATAAAATCAAAGCTGTGGCAATTGTAGAAATAATAATAGGAAGTGATGTTGAACCGACTTTTGCAATGGTTGCTAAATTCAAACCAAATCCTAATAGTACAACAGCACATTGTAAAATTGCTTTTGATGTAAATGCAATACCGCTTTTTAAATTTGATTTATCTTTTAGTATTAAAGTAATAAGCATACCTGCTATTATAGCAATTACAGGAGCACCAACAACTTCTAATACTGGTATAAAAGAAACTAAAAGCCATGAAGGTAAGGATATTAGCAAGCAAAGTGCAATACCTTTCCAGTTTTTTGAAACCCATGTCATAATTTAAGCTTCCTTTCTGAAATCCATGTGTATAATTTTATCACTTTGTTCTGTCTTTTTTGCACAATTTAATTTTTCAAGATTATTGACTAAATAATCTGTACTGCGATAAACTTCACGATTTATAGGTGGGTCAAATATGACATCTACCTGATTGTTTTCATTTACATTAAAAATCAATTTTAAATCAGGAGATATGCGATTTCCCCAGCGTTTTTTTACTATAAGAATATAATTTGCAATTTCTTCTTCACTTAAATCGCCATTTCTTACTTCCCATTTGAGCATAATAAACAATCCTTTCTATACATTTATTAAATATCAATGTAAATTTTTAAGACCTTGTAAAACACAATGATTTTATAGGAATACCAAGTTTTCTGTTATCTTCTTGCTGAAAATCTGAAGCATTCCATAAATCACATGAAAAAGTCACTGTGTTTTGTTTATCTGTCAATACCTTTTCAGGAACTTCTATTGAAAATGATTTCCCGTTATTTTCTTTTGTAATTTCTTCTTTACCTATTGATTTACCGTTTATAGATATATCAACAATTATTTTTTCTTTCTTTATGGCATCCAAAGGTATAGAACAACCAAGTTCTACAGTTAGTGTATAATCATCAGGCTTTAATGAACATTTTACTTGTGCATTTTCTTTTGTTGACCAACAAAAATCGTTTTCTAATGTTCCAAAGCCAATATAATTTGTGCCTGTATATTCAGAAGCAGGATAATTGTTTTCAAATGTCAGAAACCTATACAAGCATATAGGTTCATCATATTTTAAAAAGTCAGTAGGCAATACAAATAAGTTACCTGAGTTTGTTAAGTCGTCCTCACTATGGTGAACTGTATTATAATACTTGCAAGAATAATTATCAGTTTCCGTTATTTTTGTAACATCGTTTGTCAGATAATATACATGAGAATAATTTTTGCTGTAATTCTCCATCTGATTTTGAATGTCTCCTATTATCGGATAGCTGTCAGCACCTGTAATATTTCTTATAGGTAGATAGAAAGCAGGAGCAAGATTATTATCAATTATAAGACAGTCATCAGCTGTAATAATAGAAGTTATATCCTCAAGAATCTGCCATTGTGAACGAGTATCATCTTTTTCTGATGCAATAAAATGTGTATATGGTGATAATGATAATATGCCTACTGCTGTAATTAAAACAGATGATATGGCTGTACGTTTTTTCCATGTATTAAGCATGACAGCTCCAAATATAACAGCAACAGGGATAAACGGAGCCATATAACGACTGTAGTAATAATAATACTGAATGCTAGGACGAAGCAGCGCAGAATATATTAGAATGCAGTAAACAAACATTGCAAATGATACTAAGATTTCAGGACTTTGCAATATTTTTTTTGTCTTGAACAGTGCTGTAAGCATGGCTACAGGAATTAAAAGCAAGCCTGTCTGTACTACAAATCCATATACTGTGACATATCTGAGTTCCTGCAAGTTTTCAACGTTTAGTATAGCTTTTATAATGCAATATGCAGTTGGAAGTACAAGTAATAAAATAATAAATATTTGAGCTAAACGACAGTTTTTTGCTTTCTCGCAGAAATTTTCTGAGGAAAAGCCTATAGATTTTCTTTTAAGAAGCCATACATATCCTATTGTAAACAATAAAAGAACTGCACATACAATTGAAACTACAACAGGTAAATTAAATACATTTATTCCAAATACAAAAATGTTGCGATAATTATTCATTGTATAAAATGGTTGCATATGTCTCATAGAGAAGAAGCTTACTGCATAAATTACTACAGAGGAAATTAGCAATATGCCATATGCTTTTTCTCTTTTGAAGAGATATAATCCTGCATAAATTATTAAAAATACAGGTAGTATAGTATAGAAAGAAACATGATAGAATCCAAATATGATTATAGGGAGAATAGACAGCCATTTGCTTTTTTCATATTTTTTATCCGTCAGAAAGAATATAAATAAAGTTAGAATAACAGCAAGGAACATCTCTGTCAAAGATGATTTAGCAACCCATATAACTACAGGGGCACAGGCACTTAATGCACAGGCAAGTACTCTTATGCTTGCTTTACAGTTCATGTTTCTACAAGTTTCATGCACAATGAATATCATTCCAATCCAGAATACAGTCTGAAGATTTATCATATTTGAAATTCCAAATAGTTTAGCAAATAATGCAAGCATTGCCGGATAAGTAGGGATTCCATGATAAATGCCGGAAACAGGGCTTATATTTCTATCATAAACTGTATCAGGGTAATCATTTGGTGAAATATCATATCCTACAAGATTTGAATGAACAAATTCAGTAAAAGTCGCCTGTGCCTCAGAATTAGTTAGTAGATGATATTCTGCAAAATCATGTTGTCGCTGTGATAGTCCATTTAAAATATTTATTGCAACGACCTGATAAACTCCCTGGTCTTGTCCCATTCCAAATAACTCGTTTTTATTCATAATTAAAGGTAAACATATAATTGATATTATAATGGGTATACAAACAGGTTTAATGCTTAAATCAGGTGTTAAGTGAATAGTTCCTTTTTTCCGATGCTCAAAAAAAGCAGTCAAAGCTACTCCTATACTGCATAGTATGCCAGTAACAGCAACAGCTCTGTTTAATGTAAATATATCTGAAATAAATAAAAATACACTTCCTAAGACATAAATGCAGAAGTAAAGACAAACACCAATCACAGAAGAAAAGACTATATTTTGTTTTGGAAAAAGTAAAACTGTTTCAAATATTGAAAGAAGTATTCCAGCAACAAAGCATATAACAAATATCGTCATTACTTTGTACCTATTACTTGCTCAATTACAACATTGAATTTTTCAAGAATAATATCCCAGTCGTAATTGTCAAGTATATAATCAATTGCATTTTCTCTCATCTGTTCATATGCTTCATGTTGCGTCATCATAAAGTTTATGGTTCCCTCAAATTCAAAATAGTTGCGATAATATAAACCGCCATTACTTCTGACACAGTGACCTCGTAATACGTCACATGCACCATTTACAATAACAGGAACGCCAACAGCCATTGACTCTAAAACAGAAATAGAAAGGCTTTCAAAATATGATGGAAGAACTAAAGCTCTTGCACCAGCAAGGCCGTTAAATTTATCCTCTTCAGATACAAATCCAAGTGATATAATATCAGGGTGGTCAGGTATTCTGCAAACAGCTTTTCCCATAAGAACTAATTTAAGTGGACTTGGATTTCTTTCTTTATATTCAATAAAGTAACGGAATAGTGTAGGACAGTCTTTTCCTTCATCGATTCGACCTACATAGATTAAATACGGTTCACGTATATCATATTTATATCTAAAAGCAGAAGTAGAAATGCGTTTTGGCACATCAATACCTGTTCCCATTACTTCGCAAGGGATTCCATCTGTTGCAAATAAACGTCTTACAAGCATACGTTCTTCATCAGTCAGAAAAACAAAAGCTTTAGGAAGAGTGAAAAGATATTCGTAAATTTGAAAATGTATATAAGGTTCTTCATGAGCAGTTGGAATCAGAATAGCTTTGTCAGCAACTTCCGGAAGTCCTAAAACTGTCAGATAATATAGATATGTCACAAATATAAAAACATCATATTCATCTTTGTGTTTTCTTATATATTCAATACATTTCGGAGAATAAGGACCTTGTTTTTCAAACCAGAGTTTTTCTACACTAAGATTTCTGTTTCCCTTTTCGCATTCAGCTAAATAATCTTCGTTATATTTGTTGAAATCATCAGCTCTTTGTTTTTCGACAGGAAAGCGTCTTACTGTTACACCATGAATATTTTCGACATCTCTTGCATACCAATTTTTCCATGTCGTATAATCAACAGCTTTTGTTGTCAATACATCGACTTCATAACGTGTTGCAAGTCGTTCAGCAATCATTCTTGTATAATATTCTGAACCGCCATTTACTTCTAATCCATATCGCTGATTTACTAATGCAATTCTTTTCATTTTCTCACCCCTCAATTAGTTCTTTGAAAAAAGCTTTATATCTTCTTACAACGACATCCCAGTCAAAATTTCTTAATACAAATTGTCTGCCATTCTGACCCATTAAATCAGCCTTTTCAGGGTAGCCCTGCATCCAGTTCAGACAACCTTCAAATTCAAAATAATCTTTGAAATAAAGTCCGCCTTCTGAACGTTTAGTAAAGTCTTTAGTTACTGCACAATCATTATGAACTAATACAGGTCTTCCGCATAGCCAGCTTTCCATAATTACAAGTGAAAAGCTTTCATTTTTAGATGGCTGACAGAGTAGAAGTGCAGCACTTTGAGCATCATATTTATCCTGAGTATCAACGAAGCCCAAATCAAAAACCTTATCCTTAATATCAGATGGAATATCAATATCACCACCACCAATTAAAACAAGTTGTAATTCTGAACGGACACGTTTATGATATTCAGAAAAATATTTGATAAGAGTATCAACATTTTTTCCGGAATCTTTTCTGCCTGCATAGAGAACAAAAGGTTTATTTATGCCATATTTCTCACGGAAGGCATCAGGATTTCCGCTTATTTCAGTATCCATTCCAATGCCTACACAAAGCTGTGCAACATTTTGCAGGTCATATAATTTATTTGCAAGTTGCATTTCAGGCACTGAATTAAAAATCATACCTCTTATATTTACATATGTCTGACGGAACATCCTCATATATGCGTATGCCTCATCGTGGAAGCATGGAATCATTACAGCCTTTTCAGGGCATGATAAAACGCCATGAAATGTTGTACCAAACATATATGGGATGAATACAAACAAATCATAATTTGATTCATGTGATTCTATATATTCATATAGAAGGGGACTGTTAATCATTTCTTGTAAGAACTGTTGTTCTTCTTTGACGCTTATTTGTTTTCCACGCATAAGTTTTGAATTTATTCTATCAAATGTACGTGTATCTCTTTGACGTACAGGAAAACGGCGGATTGGTATATTGTAAACAAAAGCTGTACCTGATGAATAATAATTTTCGTTCCAGTCGGAATTAAATGAACGAACGCATGTTGTTAAAATTTCTATATCCATACCAGCATGTTGAAGGTGACCTGCTACTTCACGGAGTTCCATCTCAGCACCGCCAGGTATTCCTTCTCCATACCATGGAATAACAAAAGCTATTTTATACATAATAAAAACCCGTTACTGAAAACTTATAAAAAGTTATAAGTCGACTTTTATGTTTCATTCCTTGTTCAATGTGTCCGCTTTTGATAAAATCTACTCACGTTTGGTATAACACTCCGAAGGCGTAAATTCCCGACTAACGTATCGGTAAATATCAACAGCAATTATTTCAGCTATGCTGTTAATCCGTATCGCATCAAATTCACACTTGCCTGAAAATCCCTGTCAATCGTATTATGACATTCAGGACAGACATAGACACGTTCTGAAAGTTTCAAATCTTTCTTAACATATCCGCAGCAGGAACATAGCTTACTTGACGGATAGTATCTGCCAGCTGTGATAAATTTAATATGATTCCAGTGACATTTGTATTCCATCTGTCTGTAAAATTCATAGAAACATTGTTCCTGTACTGCCCTGGCAAGGTGTTTATTCTTCATCATACCCTTTACATTCAAATCTTCCAGAACGATAAACTTTGGCTTTCGGCTTATAATTTCGGAAGTGGTCTGATGCAGGTAGTTATGACAAATATTTGTTAATTGGTGTGTTACTCTTAAAAGTTCTTTTTCACTTTTTACAATATTGCGTGTTTTACAGTAACATACTCCTTTCTTGTTTTTTGAATATTTCTTAGATATTCTGCGTTGCAATCTACGCTTTTTCTTCTTTAGTTTTCTGACTTTTGCAGTCTTGTTGATATTTTTATAAACTTTTTTATCAGAGCATACAGCAAGGTCTTTTATACCTATGTCAATGCCAATACCCTGATTCGTTGACTTTTCCTGTGATTCTTCACATTGAATTCCTACAGAAATCCACCAGTTCAAGCCGTCAAAAGTAATTCTCGGGTTGGAATACTTTGCATTTACAGGAATTTTTCCTTGTTCAGCAAGTTTGACAAGATTGAACTTCTGCTTGTTCTTCTTTTTGCTTGTTGTCAGCTTTTCCAGCTTTACATGTGTTCCTGTAAAACTGATTTTTACAGGATCAGCATAGAAGCTTGGTTTTGACTTTCTTCTGCTTTTGAATTTTGGATAGTCTGCAAGACCTCTAAAAAAATTCAGATATGCTTTACAGGCATCTTTTACAGCCTGTTTTGCAATGTTATTACTGTAATCATTAAGCCATCTGAACTTCGGATTAGTCTGTTTCAGAGTTGTCAGAATACGTCTTAATTCCACATCACTCACAAACGAATACCCGAAATCATAATTTGTCTGCTGATACCATAACGTCCAGTTATAGATAAATCTTGCTGTACCTGCACAGGAAAACAGTTTTGTTTTCTGCTTATTGTTCGGGCAGAGCATTACTTTTATGGTTTTAATCATTTTCTGTAAGCTCCTTTATCATCTTTTCTCTTATAAAAGCTAACAGCTTATTTATAATTTTTTATAATTTGTTTTCAACTGTTAACAACCTCCATTCAAGCTGAGCCAGCTTGACCGATGTCCGCCCCTGAAATTTATACTACAATTATTTATTTTTCCATATTGCCCCCCCTCACGGGGGCGATATTACTTATATTTTAACTATTTTTGTTTTATATGTCTAACCTAAAATAGTATCTATCAGCGTAGCTTGCTGAGTGATTAAATACAATTCACCCAAAATTGCCCTATGGGTGCTATGATAGTATAACAAATATTTTAAATCGATATATTGGGTGAATTGCAAGCTGAAGCTCTCCGCCAAGCTGGTTCAGCTTGAGCTTGCTGTAATGACTCTTATAATACCATTAAAATCTTTAAAATACTGAATATTTTCAAAACCGTTTTGTTTTAAAATATTTGTGACATCATTTTCTTGTCCCTTGCCTATTTCGTACACTAAATATCCACCCTTGCATAGAGAATTTTTCCAAAACTTTGTTATATGTTTGTAGAAAAATAGTCCGTCATCTCCTCCGAATAATGCTGCTTCAGGTTCAAAGGTTACTTCCTTTTGTAAGCACTCCATATCATTTATTGTAAGATATGGTGGATTACAAGTGATTATATCAAACTTTGGAAATCTGCAAGCAGTTTTACTTTGCACAACATCACATTTAAAAGGGATAATTTTTGGAGCGTGTTTTTCTAAATTTTTTTTCAAATATTCAAAAGCCTGATAATCGTTTTCAAGTGCATATCCGCTGACATTAGGCAGATTGGAAGATATGGCTATAGGAATACAACCACTTCCACTGCATAAGTCAAGTAGTTTTGTTTCTTTCATTCCAGAGCGTAATGAACACACAGTATCTACTAAAATTTCAGTATCAGCACGTGGAATTAAAACACCTTCACCTATCTCTAAGGAAATACCGTAAAATTCCCATTCTCCGAAAATATATTGTAATGGATAATGCTGAATACGACGCTTGCATATAGAATATGCTTTATTGATTATTTCAAGAGTTACAGGCATATTTCCGTCCATGAGAATATAACCTATATTTTTTTTAAAGATATATTCCATTATAAAGCAAGCCTCAGTTTCAGGCGTATCAATCTTTGAATTTTTTAGAATCTGATTTATTTCTTTGAATAATTCTCTTCGTGTAATAATATTATTACCATTCATCATCTTCTAAATTCTCCGGAATGCAAGGTTTTAAAGCTTCTATTGCACACTCAATCTGACTGGCATCAGGTTCACGTGTTGTAATTCTCTGTATCTGCAAGCCAGGCCATGATAATATACGGGTAATAATATTATTGCTTTTTCCTGCAATTCGTATAAATTCATATGATATACCGACTACAAGAGGAAGAAGTAATATACTTACAATAGCACGCTGCCATACAATTGTTAAAGGAACAAGACACATGACAAGAATGCTTACAATAAGTGTTATAAAAATAAAGCTTGTTCCACAGCGAGGGTGAAAACGAGTATGCTTTTTTACATTTTCTACTGTCAGCGGGTCACCAGCTTCAAAGCAGGCAATGGTTTTATGTTCAGCACCATGATATTCATAAGTACGTCTTATATCTTTCATACAGCCTGTAATTATCATGTATACAAGGAAAATTGCTATTTTAATAATTCCTTCTAAAAGTGAACGTATAAATCTGCTGTCATCGTTAATAGGAGTATGGGAAATTAAAAATCCGATAATCCATTTAGGAAGAAAAACAAAAGCAAATACAGCAAAAGCTATTCCGATTACCATAGCAATGCTCATAATAATACCAAATATTTTATCACCGAGTTTATCATTTAGCCACTGTTCAAATTTACCCATTTCTTCTGTTTCGTCTTCTTCTTCGCCTTCAACAACTTGTTTTTCTGCTGATTTCATTAAACATCTGTAACCATCTTTCATAGATAAAACGAAATTAAAACTGCCCCTTACAAGCGGGCATTTACGATACCAAGGCATATCTTTTCCGTTTTTTTCAGGCCATGTTTCAACATCAATAGTACCATCAGGCAGACGGCAAGCCATAGCACCTGTATAAGCACCCTTCATCATAACGCCTTCAATAAGAGCTTGACCGCCTATTTTAGAACGATGTTTGGAATCTTCTCTTTTTATTGTCTTACCCATTACCATCTAATCCTTTCTATATATTTATTTAATTTAATATTGGCTTATAAAATTTCAATTTGTTAAAGTATAATATAAAGTCAGCTTTGAGCAGGTAAAGTTGTAATAACAGTTGTACCTACTCCTAACTCGCTTTCTATTTTTAAATTTCCGCCATGCATATTTACTATTTCATCCACGACTGCAAGTCCTATTCCGGAGCCTCGTCTTGTATGATTAGCTTTAAAAAATTTTGTTTTTACTTTTGGCAAATCAGATGAACTTATTCCAACACCAGTATCTGATATTGTTATTTGAATATTATTTTCTTTTGCTTCTGCTTTTATTGTAACAGTTCCCCCAGGATTTGAATATTTAATTGCATTATCTATGATATTTATAAAAACCTGACGTATTTTATTTTTATCGCCATTTATAAATGGGAGCATTTCAGGCTCATCATATACAATATTTATATTTTCACGTCGTGCCTTTTCAGTATAAATTAAAACAGCGTCACCAAGCTCAGCAAGTACATCCATAGAAGCACGCTGTAAAGAGAATTTTCCGCTTTGCATTCTTGAGAAGTCAAGTAACTCTTCCACCATGTCAGATAATCTTGATGTCTCATTTATAATTACTTCAACACCTTTTTTCATTGTTTCAGGGTCTGTTGTTTCAAGAGATATTGTTTCAGCCCATCCTTTAATAGCTGTAAGAGGTGTACGCAGTTCATGTGATACAGATGAAATAAATTCATTTTTCATAGCTTCTGTTGTTGATAGTGCGTCAGCCATATGATTTATAGATGTACATAAATCTCCTATTTCATCTTTGCTTTTGTTTTTAATCCTTATAGAGAAATCACCTTTTGCAAATTTTTTAGTAGTTTCATTTATTATAGAAATAGGTTTTACAATAGAACGCATAAAAAAAGTACCTGTCAGTATAAGCAAAAGCAGAATACCAGCACATAATATAATAATTGCTATATTGTATGTCCTTAAAGTTGCATCAATTTGTGACATTGATGTTACAACTCTGATAGCATTATACTCCATATTTATAGCTGAAATATTTATGCTTACAGCCATAATTTTTTCTCCATTGTTTCTTCCAACCCAATAGCCGTTTCCGCTTGTCATTGCTTCATCGTAATCTGGCATAGATGTATTAGAGGAGGGGGGAAAACCTGAAGAGGTCAGTATGATATGCCCCTTTGAATTTATTGCCATAAGTTCCATTTTTTCTTTATCAGAAAAATTCTCCATAGTACTTCTTAAATCAGCTGAAAAATTAGAGTTAGCAGATTGTGCATATTGAGTTAGAACACCAGCAACCGAAGATATTTTTGTATTTAAGTATTGCCTTGCAGCGTTGTAATAATAATTTTGCAGGACAAAAATCAATGCCGTTGCAATTACAAGCAATAGCAAAAATACAACAGCAAGATTATTAAATACCCAACGGTTTGTGATTGTGCTTTTTATTAACCGTTTTCTTTTTTTCTTAGTTGTCATTCCATTTATACCCATAACCCCAGATGGTTGTAATATATTTTGGATTAGATGGTTCATCCTCTATTTTCATTCTGATTCTGCGGATATTTACATCTACAATTTTATCATCGCCAATATAGCCGTCGCCCCATATATGGTGTAAAATACTGCTTCTGTCAAGTGCTGTATTTTTATTAGATAAAAAGTACTCCATAATCTGATATTCTACCTGAGTTAAATCAACTATGCTGCCATTTTTAGTAATAGTTCTGCTTTTCAGATTAAGAATAAAAGGTCCGCTTGTAATAACAGATACATTTTCATCTTTTGTAAAGCTCATACAAACACGTCGATATATTGCATCTACTCTGGCAGTAAGTTCTGAAGGTGAGAATGGTTTTGTTATATAGTCATCAGCTCCAATCATCAGACCGCTGACTTTGTCCATTTCCTGAGTTCTTGCTGAAAGCATTATAATTCCAAGTGTTGAACTTTTTTCACGGAGTTTTTTACATACAGAAAAACCATCAATACCAGGCATCATAATATCAAGAAGAACAATATCAAAATTTCCGCCTGACTCATCAAATACTTTTAATGCGTCTTCGCCACAATTTACATCAAAAACCTCATAGCCTGCTCTACGCAGGTTTATTACCACGAATTCTCTTATTGTATCTTCATCTTCACATACTAAAATGCGTTTCAAAAATTTCACACCTTTCCATTAGGGCATATAAGATATTTACTTATAGAAATATATTTATTTTATTTTTTATGAAATCATAAAACAATGCAGAAGTTCGCCTTCATTAAGATAAATTGAATCTGTACTTTCTTCAGTTTTTATGAAATAATAAGCTTTTCCTCTTGAATAAAGAAGATAATATCCCTCATCAAGCTTATTATTACAATTTTCTGTGCCTTCAGCGATTCCAATTCTCATAAGTTCTGTTGTACTTTCACTCAAGGAGCCATTATAACGACAAAATACAAGGTCTCCATTTAGCTGGTCAAGAACAACCGTAACAGTTCCAATCCATTCTTTTGGAAGCATAAAAGCATAACCATCACTCTGACTATAATAGCCACGATATTTTTCTATTAGCTTATTATTTGAAATTGTCATCCATCGTGTTAGTTTAATCTGATCAGAAGCAGCAGCATCATATCCGGGAAAAACATCCTGAACAGGAATTTCAGGTATACCATCTTTATCTATATCAATAGTAAGGCTACCTATAGAGCGTGTTGTATTTGATGAATTATCTTCCTGCCGAATCATATATTCAAGTTTATCTCCAGTAAAGTGCAGAATATCCGTTTGCATTGTTGTTGCACCAGCGATAGCATCAATATAAATAGCTGTTGTGCCATCTTCAAGCAGTCCATAGAGTATCTGGCTGAAATCCGTAAATTTACTTCTCAGTTCTACGTTCCATCTTCTGTAATTGCCCATACTGTCTGGTTTATATATCAGCATTTGTGCATTTTCATCAGCTTCAGCAGATTGTAAAATTATAAGTTCATTAATTTCATCATTATCAATGTCATGTATATCAAACAGTGAATATGATGTTTTAAAATTTTCTTCGAGCTGATTATTTTTATAATCATATATTACAATTGCACGTTCTGAACGGTCAACAACAGAATAACCAACAATAATTTTTATTCCGCCTTCTTCGCCAAGTGAGGAAATCATAACACGTTCAATTTCAGCACCTTCAGCAGGAATATCACAAACGGACATCCATTTTCCATCCATTTGGTCAAGCAAATTTACACGCAGGTCATTTTCAGCAGCTGAAACACCTTTTTTGCGGTAAAATACAATAGCTTCATCATGTTTATCACCATCAATATCATAAACTATGAAAGAAGAAAGATAATCCCCGGTTTTAGGATACTGTAGTAAAATATTCTTTCCCACTGTATTTTGAAGTGTACGATAAATCTGTTCTTGTTCACCATTTAAGCTTGGTGGTGAGAGCATAGAATCAACAGTGGCTCCAAAGGAGCATCCTCCTGAAATGATAATTACACATATCAGGAGAATGAGCTTAAAGTATTTAGAAGCTTTTATCTTGAACATAAAGGTTTGTATTCTTTTCTTTTTGCAATTGCCTTGTAAGCAGGACGAATAATTCTTTTTCCTGTGATTATTTCTTCCATACGGTGAGCAGACCAGCCAACCATTCTTGCACTTGCGAATAATGGAGTAAAGAGTTCATCAGGTATTCCAAGCATACGATATACTAATCCAGAATACATATCTACATTAGCACATACAACCTTATCAATGCCACGAACTTTAGCCATGAGTTCAGGAGTTAATTTTTCTATAGTTTGAAGAAGTTTGAATTCAGCTTCTATTTCCTTGCCTTCAGCAAGTGCTAAGGCCTTACGCTTAAGTATAACAGCACGAGGGTCTGAAAGTGTGTAAACAGCATGTCCCATACCATAAATTAAACCTGAGCGGTCACCAGCTTCACGACGTAAAATTTTTGTTAAGTAGTCAGCAACTTCGCCTTCGTCATTCCAGTTCTTTACATGGGCTTTTATATCATCAAGCATTTGTACAACTTTAATATTAGCACCACCATGACGAGAACCCTTTAATGAATTTATAGCTGATGAATATGCAGCGTATGGGTCAGTACCTGAAGAAGTTGATACTCTGCAAGCGAAAGTTGAGTTATTACCACCTCCGTGTTCTGCATGTATAGCAAGCATTATATCAAGAAGTTGGGCTTCTTCTTTTGTATAGTTTCTATCATTTCTTATAAGAGAAAGAATAGATTCAGCAGTATGTTCTTCAGGGCGAAGTTGGTGCATAATCATACTTTCATTATTAAATTTATGACGTTTTGCCTGATAAGCTCCATCCATTAAAATAGGCATTTTAGCAATAAGGCCAAGAGCTATACGCATTTCATCTTCTATGTTAGTTTCCTCTGGTTTTTCATCATATGAATAAAGGGAAAGAACACTTCTTGCAAGTTTATTCATAATGTTTTTAGAAGGAGACTGCATAATACTGTCTACTAAAAATCCTGGAGGCAATTCACGGCGTAAAGCAAGAGCATTGCTTATTTTATCAAGTTCCTGTTTTGTAGGAAGTTGTCCGAATAATAGCAGGTAAACAATTTCTTCAAATACAAATCTGTCTTCTTTTTCAGCATGTTCTACAAGGTCATTGATGCTATACCCACGATAGATAAGTTCGCCTGGAATAGGTGTTTTTTCGCCTTCATCAATCATATAACCATGAACATTACAAATTCTTGTAATTCCAGCAGCAACACCTGAACCATCGCTGTTTCTCAAGCCACGTTTAACATGAAATTTTTCATAAAGTCCGGCATCAATCTGGGAATACTCCACTAATTTTTCGCATAAATCTTTAATATCTGAGTTTGTATAATTTTGTTTTGCCATCTTAAACATTACCTTGCTGCTAAAAAACATATATAATACATAAATAATAATTATAAATGTCTGAAATTTAGACAGCTTTTCCTTTCATAATATTCTGATTGCCTGAATAATTTTAATTCATAATCCTTACAATACAAGACAATACAAGCTATGCAACCAATACAGGTATTTTAGTAAGTTATGTTGTATTCGTATTATTAAGGGAGAAGCTTTTAAGCACGTATTTAGTGCTAAAATTTTATTTATTATTCTTTTATCATTATACACGAAAATTTACTTGGTGTCAATAATACATTTTTAATGTAAAATGTATCTAAGGATATATATGGAAGCTCAAAACTGTTATAATGAAATTTTATAAAGAATCAAGGGTAATAAAGTTTTATTATATAGATTTAAATGCATTATAGGGTATAAAAAATAATATTTTTAAAAACGCAGGAGAAAGGAGAAAAAATATGAGACGTTATAAAAGTATGATTGCATTATTTGCAATATTTTTGACTGCTATACCAGTAGTTCCGGCAATTTTATCACATAAAGCAAATGATATTCATGTATCAGAATTATTATCAGATGATAATGGCAGTAATGAAACTGATAACAGTAAAGATGATATTCCTGATGGCAAATCATTTTCAGTTTTAGATGTAAGCACAGGAACAGTTCTTGAATTATCATTGCGTGAATATGTAATAGGTTGTGTATGTGCTGAAATGCCTGCGACATTTGAACCAGAGGCAATAAAAGCACAAGCAGTAGCAGCTCATACATATGCCGTACGGCAGCAGAAACTTGAAGCTGAACATCCGACACCTGAATTATGTGGAGCTGACTTTTCAAATGATAGTGAACATTATCAGGCATATTTTACAGAAAGTCAAATAAAACAGTATTATGGGGAACAGTTTGATATTTATTATGAAAAAATAAGCAGTGCTGTTGATGAAGTATTGCCTTATATCTTAAAATATGAGGATGAGCCTATTATAGCAGCTTTTTGTTCTATGTCATCAGGTCGTACAGAATCAGCTGAAAATGTATGGGGAACAGCCGTAGATTATCTTGTATCTGTAGATAGTGCTGCTGATGTTTCAGCACCTCAGTTTCTTGATGAGATTGAAATTTCACAGAAAGATTTAAAAGAAAAATTATCAGGGGCTTTTCATGAAGTTGATTTTGACAGTAAGCCATTCAAGAACTGGATTGAAATAAAATCTACTTCTGAAGCAGGAACAGTTTTGAAGGCTGATATATGTGGATGCACTGTAACAGGGCAGGAAATACGTTCAGCTCTTGGATTGCGTTCGGCTGCTTTTACTATAAAATTTAATGATAAAGATAAAAATGCTGAGTTTACAACAAAGGGTTATGGTCATGGCGTTGGTATGAGCCAGTACGGGGCAAATTCTATGGCTAAAAGTGGTGCTGACTGGAAAGAAATACTTCAATATTATTATCCTGAAACCACTTGTGTCAAAGAAGAGTGATTTATATATAAAATTAAAATGTATTTATTTTCATATAAAGTCAATAAATCATATGAAAAGTTTGTTAAACTGTTTATATAGATGTTTTTTTTAGAAAAATGCAGTGAAATGATTGACTTTTTTATCTTAATCGAGTATAATATCATGTATAACTCTCAATTATATAATACAGTATATGTTGAAAACGAAACTGTAAATAAAAAACAGCAAAAAATCATGCTGTCACAGGAAGTAATACAATGAAATTATTACATGAACTTTATTTATACCGCCAGATGATTTTTAGTCTGGTAAAAAAAGACCTCAGAGGACGATATAAAGGTTCAGTTCTTGGATTTTTATGGACTTTCATAAATCCTTTGATGCAGCTTATTGTCTACACATTTGTATTTACTGTTATTCTACCTGCTGATGTAGACCGTTATTATTTGCATTTATTTGTAGCCCTTATACCATGGATTTTTTTCTCATCGTCTATTACAGGCGGTGCAAGTTCTGTAGTTGCACAGAAAGATTTAATTAAAAAAATCTATTTTCCAAGAGAAGTTATACCAATATCATACGTTACAAGTTGTTTTGTAAATATGCTTCTTTGTTTTATCATAATTTTTCTTGTAATGCTTTTTACTGGTTCTGTTTGGAATTTTACAGCTATATTATGTCTTCCCGTAGTATGGATTGTAGAATATCTTCTTGCACTGGGAATGGCGATGTTGTCATCAGCAATTACAGTATATTTTCGTGATTTAGAGCATATTCTCGGAATAATATCAATGGTATGGATGTACATGACACCAGTACTTTATTCAATTGATTTGATACCTGAAAGATTGCAAAGCTTATATCGTTTAAATCCAATGACATCTGTTATCACAGCATATAGAGATATATTATATTATGGACAAGTTCCGAATCTGCTTACACTTTCAGAAGCTGTATTTTTAGGTGTTGGATTTTTGATTCTTGGGGTATTTGTATTTTCAAAACTAAAAAAACGATTTGCGGAGGAGCTTTAAAAATGCCTCATGAAGAAGAATATGCAATTGTTGTAAAGGATGTACAGAAACAATTTAAAGTATTTCTGGACAAGGGTCAGAGTGTAAAGGAGAGACTTTTATTTCAGAATCGTCGTCGCTATGAGAAAAGAGAAGTTCTTAAAGGAATATCATTTCAAGTTAGAAAAGGCGAGGCAATTGGTCTTATAGGTCATAATGGATGTGGAAAAAGCACTACTTTGAAACTTCTGACAAGAATTTTATATCCTGACAGTGGTAGCATTACAATAAAAGGACGAGTTTCAAGTCTTATAGAACTTGGAGCAGGTTTTCACCCTGATATGAGTGGCAGAGAGAATATATATACAAATGCTTCAATTTTCGGACTTACTAAAAAAGAAATTGACAGTCGTCTTGATACAATAATAAAATTTTCTGAACTTGAAGAATTTATTGATAATCCGGTAAGAACATACTCTTCAGGAATGTATATGCGACTTGCGTTTTCTGTTGCTATTCATGTTGATGCTGATGTATTGCTTATTGATGAAATTCTTGGAGTTGGTGATGTTAGTTTTCAGCAGAAATGTTTTCGCAGACTACAGGAAATAAAATCATCAGGGACAACTATTGTCATAGTATCTCATGCTATGGAACAAATAGAACAGATATGTGACCGTTCAATATGGATTGATAATGGCGAAATCAGAGAAGAGGGTATACCTAAATATGTCCACGAGCATTATCTTTCTGTTATGGAATCAAATCGCATTGAACGTGATGCTAAAGAAAGACAGACTGAACCTGTAGAAACAAGAACATTGCCAGATTTTTGTGATGCTACAGCTGTACGTCTTGGAACTGGTGATGCAGAATTTACAGACGCAAAGATGCTTTCAGAGGATGGAACAATAACAAATGTATTTCCTACAGGTTCATATATAACTTTAAAACTTGCTTATAGAAGTAAGAAATCAAATCTTGAAGGAAATTTCGGGTTTGGTATTTTCAGAGAAGACGGTGTTCACTGTTACGGAACTAATGTCGATATTGAGTGTGATAAAATAATCCCATTAAAAAAGGAGGGAACTGTAACAATTACATTTGAAAATAAGTTATTAGCAGGAAATTATTTTCTTGATGTTGCAATTCACTCAAAAGATGGTGTGTTTTATGATGATATAAGACGTATACAGGCGTTTACTGTAACAGCAGTTAAACGTGATATTGGAATATGCCGTCTTGAAACAAAGTGGGAAGTTGATGATATTACATTTGATTCACATCGATAATAGTGGTTAATATTCTTTGCTCATGGCAGGTTTGTATCCTTTGATTTGCAATGATGATGCATATAAAAATAGAAAATCATATGATGATGTTTATAATAGTCCAGTCAAAAAAATTAAAATTTTAGGTTGCTTATAAGAGAATTTAATATGCTTATATAAAATTATTTTTTAATTAAAAAAAGAAAGATGGTGATGAATTATTATGAGTACTCAGACAATAGAGGTAGATAAAAAATGTCTTTCAATTTGTCAGAAGCTTGGGATAACTTATGATGAGCTTGTGGATATCCGCAATGACAGAAATGAAATAAAAAAAATTTATAAGTCAATTGATAATATTTTAGCACGTATGCAGCAGGATGATTTGACAACTCTTTCACTTTTAGACCGTGTGGCACGTCTTGAGCGACTGGAAAAGAATGATGAATCAGAGGCACCTAAAACCTTGAATATGCTTCAGAAGATGACATATTCACAGTCAGGAGAAGATGCGATTTTAGCGTATATGTTAGCTGTTTTAGGGATTCCTTTTTCTCAATGCACATATCTTGACCTTGGAGCAAATCGTCCGAAAGAGATGAGTAACACATATTTTTTCTATGCACAAGGAGCAAATGGAACACTTGTAGAAGCAAATCCATCTCTTATTCCTGCACTTGAAAAAGAGAGAAAAGGCGATACTATAGTTAATAAATGTATTGCACCTGTTTCAGGGGAAAAAATTGATTTTAATATTCTTAGTGTTGATGGACTTTCTGCACCTGGAGATATTTCCGTAATACTTGCTGAAAATCCGGAAGTTAAGCTTTTAAAAACTATTCCAATAGAAACAATCTGTGTAAATGATTTGATAAAGCAAATGGGTGAAGTGCCAGTTATCTTAAATATTGATATTGAAGGCATGGAACTAGAAATTTTAAAATCGGTTGATTTTTCAAAATACAGACCACTTGTCATTATCCTTGAAATGATACCATATTCCACAAAGTTGCCTGTTGGAAACAGAAATGTAGAACTTCTTGATTTTATGCAGAATATCGGATATGCTGAATATGCTTTTTCCGGAATAAATTCTGTTTTTATTGATTTAAATAAATATAAGCTTATGATAGGTGAAAAATAAAAGTTGTTATTAAGTAGTAAAAAATAAATATTATAAAGGAGGACTTTCTTTATTGAAAGTAAATTAAAGATATGAGTGTAAATGTTGAAGATATAATGTCGGAAATTCGTTCTGACATTAAGAAAAAAGGTTTAAATAATGCAATGCTTTCTTTTGCGGATGTTCAGAGTGATGCAAATCCTGAAAATTCTGCGGACGCATATGACCCAGATACTCTTAGAGGTAACGTACAATATGTAAGTTCTCAATATCAATTAAATGCTTATAGACCACTTAGCGGAAATCCTGTAAAAGTATTTTTTCAGAAAGTTATACGTAAACTTGTTAAATTTTACATTGAGCCTATTGCACAAGACCAGACATATTTTAATGCTAACTCAGCACAGGCTTTACAGGAGCTTGAATTATATATAATTGATTCTCAGTCAAAAAGTACAGCTGACCTCTCAAAGCAGATAGATGATTTAAAACTTCAGCAGAAAAATAACAGAATTCAGATTGAATCAATGCAAAAACAGATTGAAATTTTACAGAAGGAACTTTCAGAATATAAGAAAGAAGGAGACATATGAGAATACTGCAAATGCTTCCAACGCTTTCCATGGGTGATGCTGTCGGCAATGACGCTATGGCTTTGTCAAAAGTTTTACGTGATATGGGGGCACAAACGGGAATATATGCAGAAAATATAGACCGCCGTCTTCCTGCTGGAATAGCAAAGCCTGTTTCACGTATGCCAAAGCTTACAAAAGATGATGTTATATTATATCATATGTCTACAGGTTCTGATTTGAATTTTGAACTTGAAAATTACCCATGCCGCAAAGGTCTTATTTACCACAATATAACACCATCAGGATTTTTCAGACCATATAATTCAGAACTTACTAGGCTTATGGAATATGGTGCAGAGGGTGTCTGTCATCTTGCTGATAAGGTTGATTTTTGCATGGCGGATTCTGAATTTAATAAACAGGAACTCCAGAAGGTAGGCTACACTTGTGATATTACTGTAAGACCTATTCTGATACCATTTTCAGATTATGCAAGAAAACCGGAACAGTCTATTATTAAAAAATATGAGAATGATGGATATGTTAATTTCATATTTGTTGGTCGTATTGCACCTAATAAAAAACAAGAAGATATAATACGTGCATTTTATTGCTATAAGAAATATATAAATCCAAAATCACGTTTAATACTTGTTGGTTCATATAAGGGACTTGAATCATATTATCGTCGTCTGTGTAGATATGTTACAGGGCTGGAACTGGATGATGTAATATTTACAGGACATATACCTTTTTCAGAAATACTTGCTTATTATCATATTGCTGATTTATTTTTGTGTATGAGTGAACATGAGGGATTTTGTGTGCCGCTTGTGGAAGCTATGTATTTTTCAGTTCCGATATTAGCATATAATTCGTGTGCTGTACCTGATACATTAGGCGGAAGCGGTGTTTTATTGAATAGTAAAAACCCTATGGAAACAGCGATGATGGCAGACCGTATTTTAAGAGATTCAAAACTCAGAAGAGAAATAATTGCAGAGCAGCGTAAGCGTCAGCAGGATTTTTCTTATCAGAAAGTAAGAACTCTTTTTGAACAGCAACTCATGGATTTCTTAAAGCATGAGATGCTTTAGTTTTAAATATAAATTTATAATTTAAATAATTAAAAATGAAAGGAAGTTATAAGTATCATGGCAAAATCAGATTTGGGAAAAAAATCAGCTGTTAATTTTTCAGCTGATAAAGAGAGTAAGAAAAAAGCACTTGAAAATGCAATAGCACATATTACAAAAACATACGGAGCAGGAGCTGTAATGCGTCTTGGACAAGCAGGAAATATGAACATAGATGTAATTCCTACAGGTTCTATGAAACTTGATATGGCACTTGGTATTGGCGGTGTTCCACGAGGAAGAATTGTAGAGATTTATGGTGCTGAAAGTTCAGGTAAAACAACTATTGCATTGCATATTGCAGCTGAAGCACAGAAGCTTGGCGGTGAAGTTGCATTCATAGATGTAGAACATGCTCTTGACCCTGTCTATGCACGTGCTTTGGGCGTAGATATTGATAGTTTACTTGTGTCACAGCCTGACAGCGGTGAACAGGCTCTTGAAATTGCTGAAGCTCTTGTACGTTCAGGTGCAATTGATGTTCTTGTTATTGACTCTGTAGCAGCTATGACAACACGTGCAGAAATTGATGGAGAGATGGGTGATAATCATGTTGGAATGCTTGCACGTCTTATGTCGCAGGCTATGCGTAAGCTTACATCTATTATATCAAAGTCAAATTGTGTAGCAATATTTATAAATCAGGTTCGTGAAAAAATTGGTGTTATATATGGAAATCCTGAAGTAACTCCAGGCGGAAGAGCATTAAAATTCTATTCTTCAGTACGTATGGAAGTACGCAAGAGCGAAGCAATTAAAAATGGCACACAGATTATAGGAAATGCTACAAAGGTTAAAATTGTTAAAAATAAAGTTGCCCCTCCATTTAAAGAGTGTATTATTGATATTATGTACGGACAAGGCATATCAAGAACAGGAGAGGTGCTTGACCTTGCAGTAGATTATAATATCATTCAGAAGAGTGGTTCATGGTTTAGTTATGATGGTCAGCGTCTCGGTCAGGGTCGTGACAATATAAAGGAACTTCTTAAAGATAATCCTGATAAGATGCTTGAAATAGAAAAGAAGATACAAGATATCTATAAAGAACAACAGAGACAGCAGAAAGAAGCACAGAATACACCAGCCAAATCAAATTCAAATAATAACTCGCTTGATGCCCTTGAAGCAGCCGCAACAAAGGCTGCTGAAATAAAGATTGATGATTTGGATGACATAGAAGATATTGCTGCCGACGATGATTTTAACGAATTTCCATTGACATGAGTAAAAAAAGATGAAAAAAATAGAAGTAGAGAAGCAATCAGATAATTTATGGCAGATTACTTTAGAAGATGGACAGCAGTTTTGTATTGATACAGAACTGCTGTATCAATTTTCTGTTTTGGACAAAGAAGAAATTTCAGATACATTAGCAGAAAAACTAATACAGGAACAGTCTGTAAAAAATGCTTATCAGCGAGCTTTGTACTGGTTAAATTTTCGTATGTATAGTTATAAGGCATTATTCCTGCGTTTAAATAAAGAGTTTCCAGAGGATATTTGCTATATAGTTTTAAACAGGCTTGCACAGCGTGGCATTATCAATGATAGGAAATATGCACAACAGCTGGCGGAATATTATGTAACACAGAAATATTATGGTGTGATAAGAGTAGCAAATATTTTAAAAGAAAAGCAGTTACCGCAGGTAGTTATAACTGAGACACTTGCTCCATATATTGAACATGCACAGCCTCAGCTTATGTATTTATTGAGAAGAAAATATGCAAAGAAACTTACAGATGCCAAAGATATAAATTCAATTGCTAAAGTAAAAGCTTCACTTGTAAGAAGAGGTTTTTATTTTGAAGACATAAATGAAGCTATAAAAAATTATTTTTCAAGCTGAATCAGCTTGACCATTTACCGCCCCCAGCCTTTACAATACTGTTATATGTTAAAAAACTTTCCCCCTCAGGGGGGTGATATAACAGAATTTAAAATTCAAAACAAAAATAGTTAAAAACAAGCGAAATCGTTATTGTGAAGGAGTCAGTATTGAAAAGCAAATAAATGTAGCATAAACTTCATGGAGAATTTGTTGGCGGAAGCTCTTTGCTGAATGATAAAAAGGAGAAAAGTAATATGAAAAAGACTGTTAAAATTTTTACAGATGGTGCTTGTAGTGGGAATCCTGGAGCAGGCGGATGGGGAGCAATTCTGCAATATGGAGAACATGAAAAAGAGCTTTCAGGCGGAGAGCGTAATACTACTAATAACAGAATGGAGTTATCAGCTGTAATTTCAGCACTTTCAGCATTGAAAGAACCTTGTAAAGTTATATTGACTACAGATAGTAAATATGTTGTTGACAGTGTTACAAAAGGCTGGGTTTATGGATGGAAGAAAAAAGGATGGATAAAGTCAGATAAGAAGCCAGCACTGAATGTTGACTTATGGGAAAAATTATTGCCTTTGCTTGAACTTCATGAAGTAGAATGGGTATGGGTTAAAGGTCATGCAGGTCATGCAGAAAATGAACGTTGTGATGAACTCGCAGTATTAGCAGCAAGTCGATATAAATAGTATTATATAATTATTTTAAAGGATGTGATTATTGTGACGGATGCACAGCAGAAAAAAGCAGCAAAAGAATTTTCATCCTATTGGAAAGACAAAGGATATGAAAAGGGTGAATCACAGAAATTTTGGATAGACTTGCTTCAAAATGTGTATGGTGTTAAAGATGCAATAAGGTATATAAGTTTTGAAGACAAGGTACATTTAGACCATACATCATTTATTGATGGTTATATAGAAGCAACTCATGTTATGATTGAGCAAAAAAGTCTTGGGAAAGACTTGAGAAAAGGTATAAAACAGTCAGATGGTTCAGTTTTATCGCCATTTCAGCAAGCAAAGAGATATTCCGCTGAATTGCCGTATGATGATAGACCACGTTGGATTGTGACTTGTAATTTCAGTGAATTTCTTGTTTATGATATGAATAAACCAAACAGTGAACCTGAACAAATTTTACTAAAAAATTTATCAAAAGAATATTATAGACTACAATTTCTTGTTGACATTGGAAATATTGACTTTCAGAAAGAAATGCAGATTTCAGTTGATGCAGGAAAAATCACTGAAAAGCTGTATAAATCATTGATTCAGCAATATCAAAATCCTGACTCTGTAGAAAGCTTGAAAAGTCTTAATATGCTCTGTGTTCGTCTTGTATTTTGTTTTTATGCTGAAAATTCGGGTGTTTTTGCACGTAATCAGTTTAAAAATTATATGCGTAGTATACCGGTTAATAAATGGCATAGAGAACTTAAAGATTTGTTTAAGATTCTTGATACTAAGGCAGAGAACCGTGACCCAGATGAAGATGAAAAGTTAAATGCTTTTCCATATGTAAATGGTGGACTGTTTGCAGATGAAAATATAGAAATACCACGATTTACTGAGGAAATAGTTAATATTATCATCAATGAAGCATGCGTTTTTGACTGGGCGGATATATCTCCAACGATTTTCGGAGCGGTTTTTGAATCTACATTAAACCCTGAAACACGTCGTAAAGGAGGAGTACATTATACATCTATAGAAAATATTCATAAAATAATTGATTCATTATTTTTAGATGATTTAAAAAACGAACTTAACGATATCAAAGCCCTGAAGCAACAAAAATTAAAAAGAGAACGCCTTGAAAAATATAGAAAAAAACTTGCTTCGCTTGTATTTTTAGACCCTGCATGTGGTTCAGGAAATTTTCTTACAGAGACATATATTTCATTGCGAAAACTTGAAAATGAAGCTTTAATTATAATTAATGAAAGTTTAGGTATTCTTGAAAGTCAATATACTCTTAGTTATAATCCAATAGAAGTTTCAATTAGTCAATTTTATGGAATAGAAATCAATGATTTTGCAGTGGCAGTTGCAAAAACGGCATTGTGGATTGCAGAAAGTCAGATGATGCAGGAAACAGAAAAAATTATTAAGCAGGATATTGAATTTTTACCACTAAAATCTTATCCTAATATTATAGAAGATAATGCTATCCGTGTTAATTGGGAAAGTATTGTACCAAAAGAAAAATTAAATTACATTATGGGGAATCCGCCTTTTGTTGGATATTCTCAACAGAGTAATCAACAAAAGGCAGATTTATCTTTATATAGTCAGTCCAAAAATTTGGATTATTGTGCCTCATGGTTTTATAAAGCATCTGATTTTATGCAGGATACAGAGATTAGAACAGCTTTTGTTTCTACAAATTCTATTTGTCAGGGTGAACAAGTTTCGAGTATATGGAAACCGCTTTTTGAAAGATTTGGAGTACATATAGATTTTGCATACAAAAGCTTTAAATGGAGCAGTGAAGCAAGTATAAAAGCTCAAGTACATTGTGTCATTGTAGGGTTTAGCAAAGCACCAAATACAGCGAAAAAGAGACTTTTTGATAATGGTGTAGAAAAAATAGTTAAAAATATAAATTGCTATCTTGTTGAAGCTGATGATATTATTATTGAAAATAGAACAAAACCTATTTCAAAAATTCCTAATATAATGTTTGGGAGTATGCCTAATGATAATAAAGGATTATTAAGCAATTATTCTGATGAATTAAAAAATGAGATTATTAACAAATATCCACAATCATCTGAATTATTTAGACCTTTTCTAGGTGCTAATGAATTTATAAATAATAAAACAAGGTGGTGCTTATGGTTGATAGATATATCTCCAAATAAAATAATAAGTGTTCCACCGATATATGAAGCAGTAAAAGGTGTTAGAGAAAGTAGAACAAGAAGTTCAAGAAAAAGTACAAGAGAACAAGCAAATACGCCAACATTATTTGGAGAAATAAGGCAGCCTAATACGGAATATATACTAATTCCACGTCATTCCTCTGAAAAAAGAAGATATATACCTATGGGCTATATTTCTCCTGATGTAATTTGTGGAGATGCAAATTTGATTATTCCCAACGCTACATTATATCATTTTGGAGTACTTACCTCTAATGTACATATGGCGTGGATGCGTACAGTTTGCGGACGTTTAGAAATGAGATATAGATATTCGAAAGATATAGTTTACAATAATTTTCCATGGTGCAATCCTACAGAAAAACAAAGGGAGACTATTGAAAAAACTGCACAAGCTATCCTTGATGCTCGTGCAGAATATCCAGATTGTTCTCTTGCTGATTTATATGACGAACTCACTATGCCACCGAAACTTAGAAAAGCTCATCAGTCTAATGATTTCGCTGTTATGGCTGCCTATGGATTCGACAAAAAGATAACTGAGAGCGAGTGTGTGGCTGAACTTATGAAGATGTATCAGAAGTTGACAAAATAAAAAGCAAAAATATTTTACAATCATGCTTGACATATTACCTTGGTTATAGTATAATATAAATAGAAAGAGCATACCGATAGGCGGTTGCTCCCAATCAATAAGTAAAAGTCATTAAAGAATAACTGTCCTAAGTTGGTAGCTCAAGGGCAGTTATCTTCTTTTATTGCTATTATTGCTGAATGCCTTGTAAACTAAAAGTACATTGCATATTGCAATTATGAACTGAAAGAAATCATTCCATGACATAGCAATCACTCCCTTCCGGGAGCAGGATTAACCGCCTACCGCTAATGATATGCTCTAATTGTTTATTATATCAGATATTTTTACAAGTGTCAATAAAAAATGACCAATTTTTTATACAAAAAATAACTTCAATTAGTTAAATGATTATATGGGAGGTGTTTTGAATGAAAGCATGGAAACATTTTAAAACAATTACTAAGCACCGGCATAAAGTAATATTGCACTGTATGAAGGCAGGAATCTTCTGGCAGGGACTTTTTCATGACCTTTCAAAATACAGTCCTACAGAATTTTTAGCAGGAGCAAAATATTATCAGGGTACACGAAGTCCGAACGAAAAAGAGCGTGAAACTATAGGATATTCTCTTGCCTGGATGCACCATAAGGGAAGAAATCGTCATCACTTTGAGTACTGGACTGATTATAATCCAGCAACAAAATTAAATACGCCTGTAAAGATGCCCGCAAAATATCTTGCAGAGATGTTTTGTGATAGAGTTGCTGCAAGTAAAATATATATGGGAAAAGATTATAAAGATACTTGTCCCTTGCAATATTTTCAGAAATCAACTGCCAGAAAGGTTGGAATGTTTCACCCTGATACTGCTGATAAGCTTATGTATTTATTAGAAGTACTTGCTGAAAAGGGTGAAGAAGAAGCTTTTAAGGAAGTACATAAATTGATTAAAGAAGGATACTAAATAAATTAAGGAGTATAGAAAATGAAGCTTGTTATTCAGCGGGTAACACATGCAAGTGTTAAAGTAGACGGAAATGTTACAGGAGAAATTGAAAAGGGATTTTTAGTGTTATTGGGTGTTGGTCAGGAAGATACTGAAGAAATTGCACGCAAAATGGCAGATAAAATGATGCGTCTTAGAATTTTCTCAGACGATAATGATAAAATAAACCTGTCTTTAAGTGATGTAAACGGCAAATTGCTTATTGTATCGCAGTTTACTCTTTACGCTGACTGTAAGCATGGAAACAGACCAAGTTTTATTTATGCAGGAAAGCCTGACAAGGCAGAAGCTTTGTATGAATATTTTAAAGCATATTGTCGCAAATCTGGAATTGCTGTTGAATCAGGAGTATTTGGTGCTGATATGAAAGTTGAGCTCTGCAATGATGGTCCATTTACTATTATACTTGATTCTGATGAAATAATTAAACGTACATAAATTTAAATGAAAAAGTAGTTTATTTTTGTCACTGCTTGTAATAAAAAATGGAGATATGTATGAAGATTATTATTGATGAGATTCCATCAGAGCAGGAAGAATGTATTGTAATTAGTTGTCATACTATAGATGATTCTGTTCTTTCTCTTGTAAAGCAAATACAAAGTAAAATAAATAAAAATACAGAAATTATCGGGTATCAGGAAGAAATGATTTGCCGTTTGCGAGAGAAAGATATTTACTATTTTGAAGCTGTTGATAATCATGTTTTTGCTTATGCTGCGAAAGAAGTTTATACTATAAAGCAAAAACTTTATGAGTTGGAACAGACAACGAACCCGAAGTATTTTTTTCGTGCATCACGTTCAGTTTTATTAAATTTTGAAAAAATCAGTTCAATAAAGCCAGCTCTTTATGGAAGATTTGAAGCAGTTCTTGATAATGGAGAAAAAGTTATAATATCAAGGCAGTATGTTCCTATGCTAAAAAAATTATTAGGATTATAGGGAAAGGAGAATGCAAATGCTTTCTTTTTTAAAAAATCGTTTTATAGATTTCTTTTTAATTTTTGGTGGCATTCTGTTAATACAGGCTTTTTCTATGAAAGAGGGACAAGTACTAAATGCACATGAATTAAAAATGATTGCACTTTGTGCAGTTTGCTCTGATTTGCCGTCCTTTATATTGTACAATATTGAGAATGCAGGAAAATGGAACATGAGAATTCGTATGGTTTTGCATTTTGTTGTGTTAGAAATTGTCGTTATTATTTTTGCTTTTTGGGCGGACTTTGTTTCTAATTGGAAAGGTGTAGCCGGTATTGCTATCACAGTTGTTATTATTTATGTTTTGGTTGCTCTTACAACATGGACAGAGAGCTGTCGTGAGGCAAGAAGAATTAACAAACAGATTCAAAACAGAAAAAAAGCGGATAATCAACTTTCAGAAAATAATTTAATTGTAGAAGTAAGAGAAAATAAGAAAAAATAAAAAATATATTTTGCATTTTAAATAGCCCTTGGTGCAACTCACCAAGGGCTATTTGCAACTTACATAAAAAAGCTTTACAGTTAATTTCTTTTATGCTAAGATAAAAACATAAATTTATTCACATTGCAGAAAGGAGAATCGCTATTTTGAAAGAAATTATTTGTGTATCGCATTTAAAAAAGTCATATGGTGAAGTTCAGGCAGTAAAAGATGTTAGTTTTTCTGTGCAGGCAGGGCAGTTATTTGCTTTTTTAGGACCTAATGGTGCAGGAAAAAGTACTACAATTGATATTCTCTGTACATTACTAAAAATGGATTCCGGAGAAGTAAAAATTGCAGGATGTGATTTAAAAGGTCAGGAGAATCTTGTAAGAGAGAAGATTGGCATTGTATTTCAGGATAGTATTATGGATAAAGTTTTGACAGTTAAAGAAAATTTAATGGTGAGAGCAGGATTTTATTATAAAACAAAAGCAGAAAAATTAGAAGCAGTTAATCGTGTTGCAAAGCAGACAGATATTGAAGCATTCTGGAATAGAAAGTATGGAAAGCTTTCTGGCGGACAGCGTCGAAGAGCAGATATTGCGAGGGCATTATTAAATACGCCTGAGATTTTATTTTTAGATGAACCTACAACAGGATTAGACCCACAGACAAGAAAATATGTCTGGGAGACAATTTTAAATTTAAAGAAAACCAAGGGAATGACAATTTTTCTTACAACGCATTATATGGAGGAAGCAGCAGATGCTGATTTTGTCACTATTATCGATGATGGAAAAATTGTCGCTGAAGGAACGCCTTACAATTTAAAAGAAAAGTATGCGTCAGACCAACTGCGTTTAAAAGCAAAACAAGAAGTTGACTTATGCAAGAAATTAACGGATTTGGGAGTTACCTATCAAATAAACTCTCCGTTTGTCTGTATTTCTTTAAAAAACACAATGGAAGGCATTCCGATTTTAAAAGAAACAGAAAATTTACTGGAAAGCTTTGAAGTTGTACATGGAACTATGGACGATGTATTTTTGAATATTACAGGAAAGGAGATACGAACAGTATGAAAGGTCTGATTTGGAGAGGATTAACTTGTTATTTTCGAGATAAGGCAAACGTATTTTTTTCTATGCTGGGAGTAATTATTATATTTTGTTTGTTTGTTTTCTTTCTTGGAGATACGATTTCATTTGGAGAGAATCTCGCAAGAGAAAAAGAGATGATTAACTATTGGATGGTTTCTGGAATGCTTGCCAGTTCAGCAATGACAACAAGCGTTGGTGCATATACTTTAATGGTTAGTGACCGTGAACATAAGCAGGGAAAAGATTTTATGTCTTCTCCTATAGAAAGATGGAAAATAACCGGTGGTTACTGGATACCGGGAGTATTGATTGGAATAATTATGAGCTTGTTTACATTAGTAGCAGGTGTTATTTATGTGCTTGCTAAAGGCGGAGAATTTCCTGCATTTGAAATATTACTAAAATGCTTAGGGGTAATTTTATTGAATACATTAGCATCAAGTGCAATTGTATGTTTTTTGATTAGATTTATTAAAACGAGCAGTGCTTTTACAGCGTTCAGTGTTTTAGTTGGAACTTTAATTGGTTTTTTAGTTGGTGCGTATATACCGGTAGGTCAATTACCTGATGGAGTGCAAATGGTTGTAAAATGTTTTCCTTGTGCTCATGCAGCAGCATTATTTCGTACTTTGCTTATGAAAGATTCTATGCAGGAGGGATTTGCAGGAGCTTCATCTGAAGTTGTTTCAGATTTTTCTGAACAGCTTGGAATTACATTTAATTTTGGTGATACTGTATTTCCTTTCTGGGGGCATATATTAGTTTTAATAGGCACATCAATTTTATTTTATCTTTTGTCTACTATAATATTCAGAAAAAAATCACAATAATATAAAAAGCACAATTCTCTTGATTTAGAGAACTGTGCTTTTATTTTTTTATTAGTAGTACATAAACAGCTGACAAGGAATCATGCCATTATATAATTTTCTTCTCTTCATAGCGTCTTTTCCGAAAAATGTTTCAAATTCTTTATCAGGGGATATTACATAGCATGGATTTTCTTTATTAGCAGGGAAAACTTCTCCCATAATACGATATAGAGATTCAGCTTGACGGACATCTAAGAGTCTTTCGCCATATGGTGGATTGCATATTGTAATACTGTCAGCAATAGGTGTAAAGTCAGCAATATCACGTTGTTGCAGATGTATTCTTGGCTTTGCACCTGCTTTTCTTGCATTTTCTTCAGCTAATGCTATAGCTGAAGGGTCACAGTCAAAGCCATATGCTGTGAAAGTAGCATCACGTCTGATTGAGCTTATTGCCTCCATTCGAGCTTCTTTCCATACATTGTGAGGAATGCAATCCCACTTTTCAGCAGCAAAGTGTCTGTTTAATCCTGGAGCTATATGTAAAGCTTTTAATGTTGCTTCAATTAAAAATGTACCGCTTCCACAAAACGGGTCACATACAACGCTATCTGAACGAATTCTTGCTAAGTCAACAATACCAGCAGCAAGGGTTTCTTTGATAGGTGCAGCATTAGCATTTCGTCTGTATCCTCTTTTATGCAGTCCAGTTCCTGAAGTATCAAGATATATAGTAGCAATGTTTTTTCTGATTGAGAATTGAATTTGATGTATTGCACCGCTTTCAGTGAACCAGCTTGTATGATAATGTTGTTTGAGTCTTTCGACAGCTGCTTTTTTAATAATTGACTGACAATCAGGTACACTATGCAGTTTTGAATCAAGTGCATGTCCTTTTACAGGGAAAGCATCATCTTTACCAATCCAGTTTTCAAGAGGAAGTTTTTTTACTCCCTGAAATAACTCTTCAAAATTATATGCTGAAAATTCTCCAAGTTGAATTAAAACACGTTCAGCAGTAGAAAGGCATAGATTAGCTTTTGCAAGAGTCATGAAATCACCATGGAATAATACACGACCATCCTGTACTGTTATATCAGTTGCTCCTATTTTTGAAATTTCAAAATGTAAAGTGCGTTCCAGTCCGAAATGACAAGGGCAACACATGAGAAAAGAATTAGGCATAAAAAAGCTCCTTATTATTTTATATTTGAATTTTTGTTTATTTAAATTCAGAGAGTACTTTTAAAGTACTCTCTGAATTGATTTATGCGATATTATCCATCAATTAGCTTTCTGGTGCTGGGGAATCGCCTCCACTGTTTCCTCCAGAATTACCACCAGAACTTCCGTTACCAGAATCACCGCTGCTGCTTCCTCCAGAGTCACCGCCTGAATTTCCACCGCTGGAATCGCCACCACTGGATTGACCACTATCACCGCCACTTAAATCTCCATCTGAAGAAGGATTATCATCAATGTCGTCATATATTGGTGTAGTGTTTTGTACAGGAGGTCTTGTATAAACGTATCCTGTACACTCATTACATGTAGGTGCATTTGTGGATTTCCAGTATCCTAATTCACCTTTAGTACAATAAGGTCCAGCAATTTTACCTGATTTTTTACATACATAGTTTTCTATGACGCTATCGTTAGTAGGATATTTTTTGCCGCTTACAATACTATCGGCGTATTCACCAATAATTTTAGACCACATTTCAGCTGCTTTCAATGTTTCAGGTAATGAATGACGTTCTGTGTATCCAATCCACACACCGCTTACAAAATCCTCAGTCATACCCACAAAAGTAAGGTCATACCAGTTTTCTGTAGTACCTGTTTTTCCGCAGACAGTTTTGTTTTTAAGTTTAGCACCGCTGCCAGTTCCGTTATCGACAACGTTCTGGAGAAGTTTATTCATAACATATGCCGTCTGGTCGTTGATTACTCTTCTTGGACTTCCGTCATCCTCATAAATAAGAGTTTCGTTTCCCTGCATTACACGACTTATGATGTGAGCATTATAATAAGTTCCACCGTTTCCGAACGGAATATATCCGTTTACAAGGTTTTTAAGTGATATGCCGTATGTCAAAGCACCTACAGAAAGAGGTGAAAGGTCATTATCTGTTTTTCCGTCAGTAGCAGTTTCTGCAAGTTTAAGCCCCATTTTATTTTTTGCAAAGTCGAATATAGCTTGTGGGGTAAACTGGTCGCATATTTTTGCAGGAACTGTATTAAGAGACCTTGCAAGTGCATCATATACAGGTACTTTATTACGTGAATAAGTGTTTGAATAATTTGATGGCCAGTCTTTGTCATCAATTTTCTTTAAAGGCTCGTCCATGTACATAGAGCCCCAATGGATTTTATCATTTTCAAGGCCATACCCATATGTGGTAAGAGGTTTTATTGTAGAACCTGGCTGTCGAGGTTCCATAGTTGCATAGTTCCAGCAGAAAGGCACAGTTTTTTCTCCTACAGCTCCTACAATAGCTTTAATTCTTCCTTCATAGTCCATAGCAATAAATGAGGATTGAGGATACATTATTTCATCAGTAGTGTATTCTTCGTCACCATTTTCATCGAGGTAGAGAGCAACTTCTTCTTTAGAAACAAAATTATTTAAATCAAGATATTTTTCCTCTACATATGATTGCATATCCAAATCTACTGTAACATCAATACGATAGCCACCAGCATTTATACGTTCAATGGCTTCTTCTAATGTCAGGTTATAAGTATTTTCAAGGTAATCTGCGAATTCATAAATTGCAGTATCAACAATCCATGAAGTTACTACTGCTTTTAGATATTGATTTTCTTCTTCTTCAGGATGTGATTCTTTATATTCTTCAGAATCAGTGAAAACAAGTTTTTCATTAAGTGCCTGTTGGTATTCGTCGAATGTAATAGCACCATTTTCATACATTTGATTTAAAACATAATATTGACGTTTAGCATTTTCTTCTCGTCCTGTGTTAATTTCTTCTCCTGTTGTCTCATCTGTGTAAGAGGCAAAAGGGTTAAGGGTATTAGGGCTTTTAGGAATTGCTGCAAGTGAAGCAGCTTCGGCAATTGATAATTCACCAACATCTTTTCCGAAATATTTTTGTGATGCCATTTGTATTCCATTTGTAGCACCGCCAAAACCTATATAGTTCAGATAATATGCAAGTATCTCATCTTTGGAATAACGCTGTTCAAGTTCCATAGCACGGAAAATTTCTCTGATTTTACGTGACGGTGACTGAACATCATCACCAGTAATATTTTTAACCAGCTGTTGAGTAATAGTAGAACCACCTATTTTGGTATCATAGATGTGCATGAACATATTAGCGAAAGAGTAGAAAGTACGTTTATAATCCACGCCATCATGTGTATAGAATTTACTGTCTTCAGCGTATACGAAAGCATCTCTTACATGTTGTGGAATCTGGTCTATAGTAACAGGAATACGTTCAGTATTATTATTTACCTCATATAAGCAGACTGTAGGATTTCCCTCAGCGTCGTTTGCATAAATATAAGTATTATTTCGTCGTTCCATTTCTTCAATGGTTACATTTGAAACTTCGTCTCTAAAACTCATTACATAAACAGTCATTGCAGTTGCAACAATAGTACCTGTAATTATAAAAATTAAGAAAAGTGATATGAGTGTTGTTGTAAATATAGATATTGCACGCCTTAGAACAGGAAATTTTTTTGGTTTTGCAGCACGGAGATTTTCATTGTAATAAGGGTATTCAGGTGTACCGCTTGGAGGTTTTCTCCATGATTCGTTTTCTGTTGGCTGAGGTAGTGCAGGTTGTGGAGGTTTAGAATTATGTTTAGGTGAGACTCTGTTTTTTTCAAGATTTTTTTTAATTTGCTGTTGCATTTCCTGTTGAGAAATATGGTTTTTTTTCTTGTTTTCAGATTGATTATTATTGTTTGAGGGATTTCTTTTTGCAGAAGTTTTTCCAGAGGAAGACGGTTTTCCGGTCATTTTTTTCATTTCAGCAGGTCGTCTTTTAGTGTTATTTGAGGCGACTTTTTTTGAAGCGGATGTTTTTCCCCTGTTGGGAGCAGATTTTGCAGATGATTTTCCCTTTTTGGGGAAATTATTTTCTGCTTGAATATGCTTTTTGTCCATAGTGATACTAAATTCCTTCCATAAGATTTAAAATCGGATTTATGCCAGCATTTATAAAACTGCAAAAGCTTACTAAAAATATGTAAATATTTCTGTTAGTTTATTTTTAAATGCTGACACATCTATGAAAAATGATATGTTGTACGAAATACAGTACAGAATTATTATACCACAAAAAATTATTTGTGTTAAGCGGTTCAGAGAAATTTTCAAAAAATATACACAATGTATAAGTTTTTATATTCTGCCCATACTGTTTATGTTACTTATAGAGAAAGGAAGTGAATTTATATGTCAAAAAAAATCAGATGGATGTATATAATTTTGACAGCTATGGTTATTTCCGTAATTATTATTGTAGGAAGTGCATCATATACAGTCAGACATAAAAAAGCAATCATTAAGGAGCAGGACGAAGTGACATCAATGCCTCAGTATGGATATACATTAAAAGAGTATGAGGGATATTTAGCATTATTCAGAGGTGAAAGTGAAACACCATATCAAAGACTGGACATGCCGGTGAATATGCTTTCAGAGTATGACAGAAAGCTTATGGAGGAAGGAATCAGCGTAGAAACAGAAGCAGAACTGCGAGTATTATTAGAAGATTTTACAGGTTAGTTTATAAGAAATAAAGTTGAATAAATATATATTTTATGCTCTGTATATTATTTTTATATAGAGCATTTTTATTATAATTTTAAAGTTAATAATTTTATTACATTTAATACATATGCTATCCTTTTTGTTTTGTTATAATAAAATTATTAAAACTGAAATAAAATTTTCAGTAGATATAACGAAAATGGTTGATTATTTTACATTAGAGGAGGTTTCTTTTATGAAAGGTATATTAAAAAAGAGTGTATCATTGCTTACAGCGATAGTTTGCTTTATAATTGGAGGTTCGTTTGATTATTCTGTGTATAGTTCTTCATATTATGAAGAAGGAAACGAAATAATTGGTGTTGAATCTGTTGAATTGACATTGGACGAGCTGAAATCTATGGATTATAAAGTTGATGTAAATGTTTATGTTATTCCAGAAGTTAATTTTGAGAATTGTGGACAAATATATGTAGGGTTTGGTATTAAACATGACAAACAATTAACTTTATATGCTTGTAATGGTAGTAGTGGTTCTGGTTATAATAAAGACGCAGGATTTTTTTGGGCGGGTAGGATTTTAAGTGGTAGAATGGTAGGGAAACATTGGGTGACAAGTGAATTTATGCAAAAAAAATCATTATGTATTTGTACTTTAACTTTTGAAATACCATCAAACGCAAAAGAAGGTGATATATATACTATTATTCCTGCAAGACAAGATAGTAGAGGTGTTCCACCAACAGTAAACTATATTTCTTCGTCTTTTGATTCATTGCCAACTCCTGGTGATAAATATATTTCTAATTTTATAGATGGTTATATTAAAATTGTAGAAAATAAAACTGCTACTACATCAACAACAACATCAAAACCGATCACAGTCACAACAACAAACACCACAAATTTAACTACTGCAATGACAACAGAACCGATAACAACAACAACTGCAAAGTTAGAAACTACAGAAACCTCAACAGAACTGATAACAACAACTATTACAAACTCAGAAACTACAACAGAATCGGTAACAACTACTGCCACAAAACCAGTAACTACAACTACTACAAAGTTGGAAACCACAGAAATTACAACAAAACCAATAACAACAACTACAACAACGAATGAACTTCAAATTGACAAAACATCAATAACATTAAAAAATGGAGAACAATATCAAATTTTTGCAAATCAAAACAATCTTACATATAGATCAAATAATACTGATGTTGCAATAGTTTCTAAAAAAGGTATTGTAACTGCACTCGGTGAGGGAACTGCAACAATATCTATAATCAATTCAGATTCAGATGTCGTTCAGCTTAAAGTCAAAGTAATTTCAGCTAATGGAATAAGCGGTGACCTGAATCAGGACAATGCTATTACAATATCTGACGCAGTTGTTTTCCAAAAGTACATATTAGGTACACAAACACTTACACAGGAACAAGCAAAATGTGCTGACCTTACAAAAGACGGAATAATCAATATTTTTGACCTGAGCGTTTTAAAATATAAACTTTTCTCTTAATTCATCTATATAAAAAGAGGATGTTGCATCAAACTAAATGATGTAACATCCTTTTTAATTATAATAAAAAATTAATCTCCGAATGATATGCCTATGTTTTTAGCTGTTGTTACAAGCTGACAATCCTTTTCTACAAATTTTGTTTTGCCTGCAATATCCTCAAGCTTATTAGCAGTGATTTTGCCATTGACCTTTGCAACTGTCATTCCATACTTCTCATCTTTGATTAACTGTGCAGCGTATTCACCGAATTGTGTAGCAAGTAATCTGTCATATGCACTTGGAGCACCGCCACGAAGCATATGACCTGGAACGCAAACTCTTGCTTCTAAGCCTGTATTTTTTTGAATCTGGGCAGCAATACGATTAGTAGCTGTTGTAATTCCGGCTTCAGCACGTCTTTTAGCACGTTCTTTTTTCTTAAGTTTTGCCTCATCAACATCGAAACATCCCTCAGCAACAGCAATAATAGAAAAGTTCTTTCCGCTTTTACTTCTCTTTGTAACTGATGCACAGACTTTATCAATATCATAAGGAATTTCAGGTATTAAAATTATATCAGCACCGCCGGCAATACCAGCGTTGAGTGTAAGCCAACCAGCCTTATTTCCCATAATCTCACAAAGTAAAATTCTTGAATGGCTGTTTGCTGTTGTATGCAATCTGTCAATAGCATCAGTTGCAATATCAACAGCAGTATGGAAACCAAAAGTAACATCCGTTCCGAAAATATCATTATCGATAGTTTTTGGAAGTCCGATTACATTTAAACCCTCATCAGCAAGCAATTTAGAAGTTTTATGAGTACCGTTTCCACCCAATGTCAGCAGGCAATCTAATTTTTGTGTATGATAAGTGAGCTTCATATTTTTTACTTTGTCAACATTATCCTCACCGATTACAGTCATCATTTTAAATGGCTGACGTTTTGTGCCAAGAATAGTGCCACCACGTGTAAGGATACCAGAAAAATCTTCTGGTTTCATTTCACGGCAGATATTATGAATAAGACCATAATATCCGTCACATACGCCAATAATTTCAACTTTATCCTGACCAAGCATTTCATAACATGCTTTAGCAACACCACGTATAGTTGCATTAAGACCAGGACAGTCTCCGCCACTGGTTAATATACCGATTCGTTTTTTCATAGAAAAACCTCCCTTGTTTAACTTATGTTTTTATATAATATTTTATAGTATGATACCACAAAATTTAATTAAGATACAATTAATATATTTAAAATTATATCATCTTTAATTAGTTATGTCAATATAACAATGTAAATTGATAATTAGTTTTGTAGCTTGACATGGTGAATTATATATAGTAAAATATAAAAATAAAACAGATAATAAGAAAGGATGTGTTTTTGCTTGAATAGATTGAAGAAAAAATTTAAAATTATAGGGGTTATTATAATTTTATTGCTTTTAGTAATAAGCATTATATTTAATATATATTATGTTTTCTTTAGCAGAAGCAGTTATCTGCAAAATGAAGATGAAATATATATCATGGAATCTGGTATTTTAAAAAATAATTTAGAATTTGCTTTAGGAGAAGATTTTACTTTAAAATATGATTTTGATAATGAAGAATATCCGAAGCTGATTTCTGAATATGAGATTGATAAAATTGCAGGAAAAGAATCTGAATTTCAGCAAGCATTGAACTTAATGAATGAATTTGCTCCAAGATTATATCATAAAAGTGATTATGATAACAGCATAGATATGAATGCATTATCTTTACTTGAGTATAGTTTAGACAATAAAAATCAAGGTATAAATTGCAGAAACAAAGCACAGATTTTAAATGAAATGTGCTTGGCTCTTGGTATATATGCTCGGAAAGTCTGGATTTATCCATATTCAGGCTATGATAGTGATTGTCATGTTGTAAATGAAGTATGGGATACATCATTAAATAAATGGGTGATGCTTGATATTACAAATAATCAATATTGGGTTGATGAAGATAAAACACCACTATCTGTTTTAGAAATTCGTAAGAAGGGGGCTTTGCAGGAATTTTGCACTCCAGTAGAATATAATGACAATACGACTGATTTATATAAGCTTAAGGAAAAACATATGGGTGAATTTTTATATATCATGAAAAATATGGTTTATATGGAATACTGTAATACTTATACAGTTGATGAAACAGTTAGTTATCTTCTTTTTCCAAAAAATCTTACTACAAAATATAAATATATTATATCAGAAAGGTCATGTTTGGAAAGTCCTTTATAATATTTATAGAAAGAAAAGCGGTATCTGTTACAGATACCGCTTTTCCCTTCTTACTACTCTACTCAATCTTTGAATGTACTAATGTACTTAAAATATAATCAAAACATTTACTTTACAATAAACTTATCAATAGCCTTCAATAAATCTTCTGGGTCTTCTGTGTGAGCCTGAAGCTTGATAGATTTAGATAAATCCAGACTGAAAATACCCATAATAGACTTTGCATCTACTGCATAACGACCAGATACCAAATCAATATCATAGTCAAAAAGCATTACAGTATTTACAAATTCCTTTACATCGTTAATCGCTTTTAATTCTACAGTTGTTTCATACATAATAAATTACCTCCTCTAAGGTTTGCTATTATCTCTTCATTTTAACAGTAAAGAGATATTTCTTCAGCTCTCCACTTCTGAAAAAATCTACCTTCTTTGCTGTTATTCATAGCATACCACGAAAAAATTTTTTTGTCAAGATGATTGAATTATTTTCGTCATTATAGTATAATAAAACAAGATAATGGGAGCTTCTTTTTATCCTACTCTTACAAAATGTGTGGTGTATTTGTGATAACCAAAGAAAAGATGTGTTTAAAACAGAGAAAAAAGAACCTCCACAGTGTTATAATTCTATTATATATGGAATTATAACATAATTTTATTTTATAAAATTCGTAAAGGAGAGTAATTATTTGAATTGCTATTTCACAACTTTTGGATGTAAAGTAAACACTTCTGAGACTGCTTGTATGCAGGCAGAATTTCATAAACATGGCTTTAAAATAGTATCTGATTCAGAGCAGGCAGATGTAATTATCTTAAATTCCTGTACTGTAACATCTTCCGGAGACAGCCGAAGCTGTAATGCACTGAAAAAATTAAGACATGAAAATCCTGATGCAGTAATTGTTTTAACAGGATGTTTTCCTCAGGCGTTTCCTGAAGAGGCTAAGGCAATTCCAGAAGCTGATATTGTAGTCGGAACAAAAAACAGAAGTGAAATTATAAAACTTGTTGAAGATTTTATAAATAATAATAATCGGTCATATAAGCATATTGAAGAATATACAGGAGAAGAAAAATTTGAAGTAATGTCAAACCCTGAATTTTCAGGAAATACACGTGCATTTATTAAAATACAGGATGGTTGCAATAGTTTCTGTACATATTGTATCATACCATATGCAAGAGGTCGATGCCGTTCAAAACCACTTTCAGTTCTTAAAACAGAATTATGTGAAATGTCATCAAAAGAATATCATGAGATAGTTTTATGTGGTATCAATCTTGCTTTCTATGGAATGGAGTGGAAAGGTTCTCTTATAGATGCCATACTTCTTGCATGTGATACAGAAGGTATAGAAAGAGTAAGACTCGGTTCATTAGAACCAGAGCGAATCACAGAAGATATGTTGCAAGTGCTGTCAGAACAGCCTAAATTCTGTCGTCAGTTTCATTTGTCATTACAAAGTGGTTGTGACCGTACATTAAAAGCTATGAACCGACGTTACAATACAAATGAGTATATGGAAATATGTAAGCGTATACGTTATTATATGCCAGACTGTGCTATAACTACAGATGTAATGGTTGGATTTCCGGATGAAACAGATGATGATTTTAAGGAGACATTAAAATTTATAGAGAAGGTTCAGTTTGCAAATATACATGGATTTCGTTATTCGCCAAGAGAGGGAACAAAAGCTGCTGCAATGTCGAATCAGGTTCCTGAACAAATTAAAAGTGAACGTATGGAAATGCTTAAAAAATGCACAAAGAAAATGCACATTGAATTTCTTAAAAGTCATATTGGAAAAATAGTATCTGTGCTTTTTGAACGTGAAAGAGGAGACGGTTTTCATATAGGTCATGCTAAAGATGGAACAATTGTAAAAGTTCCAATGAAAAACGAAAAAAAAAGTTTGCGAAAATCAATTTTTTATGTTACAATAGAGAAGAACGATGCAGTATGCTGTTATGGTAGAATTATTTCTGACAGCAATGCGAATTCATAATAAAAGCATAAATCAGTGAATTTTTGCTTGTTTAATAAGTTATGCTAAGAAGGAGTACTATTTATGTCTGTTTATCGAATTTATGCAGAAAAAAAACCGGAGTTTGCTGTAGAGGCTCAATCAGTTTTAACGGACTTGCAGACAGCACTTCGTATGAATGTTACTAATGTTAGGATTCTTAATCGTTATGATGCGGATTGTCTTACAGAAGAGGAATTTAACCGAGCAATCCCAACAGTATTTTCAGAACCTGCTGTAGATGTTACATATGATTCAATTCCGGAATTGTCAGAAAACCAGCATATATTTGCTGTAGAATATCTTCCAGGTCAGTTTGACCAGCGTGCAGACAGCTGTGCACAATGTATACAATTTCTTCTTCAGGGAGAAAGATGTCGTGTTCGTACAGCTCAGGTATACATAATTACAGGAGATATTACAGAAGAAGAATTCAAGAAAATAAAATCATATTTAATCAACCCAGTTGAACGCCGTGAAGCAGATATGGAATTACCTGAAACACTTGACAGTAATTATGAACTTCCGACAACAGTTCGCACACTTGATGGTTTTATTGCTCTTTCAGAATCTGAACTTGAAAAATTTATTGCTGAATATGGTTTGGCTATGGATTTGGGTGATATTAAGTTCTGTCAGGATTATTTCAAAAATACAGAACATCGTGACCCTACAATCACAGAAATACGTATGATTGATACTTACTGGTCAGACCACTGTCGTCATACAACATTTCTTACAAATATCCAGAATGCTGAAATTGAAGCACCTTATATAAAAGAAACATATGATGATTATCTTAGAATCCGCAGTGAACTTGGACGTGAAGACAAGCCAGTTACACTTATGGATATGGCAACACTTGCAGTTCGTAAACTTAAAGCTGATGGAAAGCTTGATGACCTTGACGAAAGCGAAGAAATCAATGCTTGTTCAGTAAAAATTAAGGTTGATGTTGCCGGAGAAGAAGAAGACTGGATTCTGATGTTCAAGAATGAAACACATAATCATCCTACAGAAATTGAACCATTTGGTGGTGCAGCTACTTGTCTTGGCGGTGCAATTCGTGACCCACTTTCAGGTCGTTCTTATGTATATCAGGCAATGCGTGTTACAGGTGCGGCTAATCCTCTTGTACCTGTAGAAGAAACTATTCCAGGAAAACTTCCACAGAGAAAAATTACTCTTGGGGCAGCATCAGGCTATAGCTCATATGGTAACCAGATAGGTCTTGCAACTGGTCATGTAGCAGAAGTTTATCATAAGGGTTATATGGCAAAACGTATGGAAATAGGTGCTGTACTTGGAGCAGCTCCAGCTTCTAACATTCGCCGTGAAGCTCCTGTTCCTGGTGATATTGTAATTCTTCTTGGTGGTAAAACAGGACGTGATGGTTGCGGTGGTGCAACAGGTTCTTCCAAATCACATACATTATCATCTCTGGAATCATGCGGAGCAGAAGTACAGAAGGGTAATGCACCAGAGGAAAGAAAATTACAGCGTTTATTCCGTAATCCATATGTAACAAATATGATTAAACGTTGTAATGACTTTGGAGCAGGTGGCGTATCTGTTGCTATTGGTGAACTCACTGACGGACTTGAAATAGATTTAAATGCTGTTCCTAAGAAATATGATGGACTTGATGGTACAGAAATCGCTATAAGTGAATCACAGGAACGTATGGCTGTTGTTGTAGCAAAAGAAGATGTTGAAAAATTCCTTGTTGAAGCATCAAAGGAAAACCTTGAGGCTACACCTGTCGCTGTTGTAAAAGAAGAACCACGCTTAAAGATGAACTGGAACGGAAATACTATTGTAAACCTTACAAGAGAATTTTTAAATTCAAATGGTGCTTCTAAATATACAGATATTGTTATTTCAGCACCTGAAACAACAAAGAATGAAGATAAAATTGATTCTGCTGAAAGCTGGGAAGAACTGCTTTCTGATTTGAATGTATGTTCACAGAAAGGACTTATTGAAACATTTGACTCTACTATCGGAGCAGGTACAGTACTCATGCCATTTGGCGGAGCATATCAGCTTTCACCATCTCAGGCTATGGCAGCTAAAATTCCTGTACTTCGTGGTGAAACAAATACATGTTCTCTTATGGGCTGGGGATACAATCCTAATATAAGTGAAAAAAGCCCATATCATGGAGCAATGTGTGCAGTAGTTGAATCAATAGCTAAGGTGGTCGCAGCAGGCGGAAGCTGGCATCATTGCTGGTTGACATTCCAGGAATATTTTGAACGTACTCAGAATAATCCTACACGTTGGGGCAAGCCTATGGCAGCACTTCTTGGTGCATTTAAAGCGCAGTTGGAACTTTCATGTGGTTCTATTGGTGGTAAAGACTCTATGTCAGGTACATTTGAAGATATAGACGTACCTCCTACACTTGTATCATTTGCCGTTTCTACAGCAAAGGCAGATAAAGTTGTATCAACGGAATTTAAGAAAACAGGAAGCAAGGTTATTTCAGTTCGTCCTGAATATGATAAAAATGGTTTACCTGTATTTGATAGCATCCGTGCTTGTTTTGATAAGGTAGAAAAGATTATATCTGATGGCAGAGCAGCTGCTATATGGGCAGTAGACTTTGGCGGTGTTGCCGAAGGTATTGCTAAGATGTGTTTTGGTAATCTTATCGGATTTAAGTTTACAAAACAGCTTACAGCAGATGAGTTATTTAATCCTTGTTGTGGTGGATTTATTATTGAACTTATCGGCGATGAAATTGATGGTGAAGATGTTATCGGTGTTACAACATCAGAAAAAACTATTGTTTGCCCTGATTACACATTACAGCTTGAAAAGCTTTTGCAAATCTGGGAAGGCAAATTAGAACCTGTATTCCATTGCAGAATCAAGACAACAACAGAAATTCCTGAAACTTATAGTTATAATTCAGAGAAGAAATATACTTCTTCTGTAAAGTCAGCACGTCCACGTGTTCTTATACCTGTATTCCCTGGAACAAACTGCGAATATGATACAGCACGTGTATTTGAAAGAGCAGGAGCTGTTGCAGAAACATTTGTAATACGCAATTTATCAGCTTCTGCAATAGAAGAATCTGTAGATGTTTTTGCTGATTTGATTAAGAATTCTCAGATTATCATGCTTCCAGGTGGATTTAGTGGCGGTGACGAACCAGAGGGAAGCGGTAAGTTTATTACTGCATTCTTCAGAAATCCTAAGATTATGGATGCTGTACACAATTTACTTCAAAATCGTGATGGCTTAATGCTGGGTATCTGTAACGGATTCCAGGCACTGATTAAATTAGGACTTGTACCATTTGGAAATATTCAGGATATGCAGGATAACTCACCAACACTTACATTTAACACAATTGCACGTCACCAGTCAATGCTTGTAAACACAAGAATTGCATCCAATAAGTCACCATGGTTGTATGGTTGTGAGGTTGGCGATGTTCATACAGTTGCAATTTCTCACGGAGAAGGTCGTTTTGTTGCACCTAAGGAACTTATTGACCAGCTTGCAGCAAACGGACAGATTGCAACACAATATGTAGATATGGCAGGTAATCCAACTATGGATATTCATTATAATCCTAATACATCAATGATGGCTATAGAGGGTATTACTTCACCAGATGGCAGAGTATTAGGTAAGATGGGACATAGTGAGAGAATCGGAACAAATCTTTATAAAAATGTTCCAGGTGAAAAAGACCAGAAGATATTCCAGAGCGGTGTAGCATATTTTAAATAAGACAAAGAGTTTACATTTTCAAAAAGTTTTTTCGATGCAGCGGTTTTTTCAAAAAATGGCGGCGAGTCGCCGCAGACAAGCCGCCGTTCGGCGTTGCTACCATAAAAAAGTCTTTTTGATGAATAATAACCGCATTTGCTTTTGTGAATCATGGAAGGTATATCCTTTAGATAGTGAATTTTTTTAATGGGAGTAGAAGCAAATACGGTAAAAGTTAAGCTTTACATTTAACACTGAACGAGCGACAGCGAGAACGTTCGAAATGGCGAAGAATAGACAAATAGACATTGTAATTTTTGAGTTTGCATTACAACAATAATTCTATTACTTACTATATTTGCATATAATCTATAATAAAAAATGAAAGGAATATATGCAGATGAAAAGAAGAATTGCTTTTACACTCAGCTTTCTTCCGATACTTTTTATAATTTTTATAATAACAGCTATTTTAAAAACAGTTGTATATGCTGAATCAGAAGAAATGCCTGAAACTTCTTCATCGTATGTCTTAATAGAGTGTGAAACTGGTACTGTACTGAACGGAAAGAATGAAAATGAAAAATTGCCTGTCGGTACTCTTGTAAAGCTTATGACAGTTTTACTTACAGCTGAAAAAATTGAAGATGGCACATGGACAATGGATACAGTTTTAACAGCTACAGATTGTGTTACAGGAATAAAAGGTGCTGTGATATGGCTTGTATCCGGAGAAACAATGACAGTAAGGGACTTGCTGAAAGGCGTTATTATAGGAAATGCCAATGATGCAGTTGCTGTACTTGCTGAAAATGTAAGCGGAAGTCAGGAAGCTTTTGTTATGGATATGAATGCACGTGCCTTTGACTTAGGCATGAAGAATACAGTATTTACAAATCCTCAGGGCTATGATGACCCTGCACAGTTTTCTACTGCCTATGATATATCCCTTATTTGTCGAAAGTTATATTCATATGATTTTTTGAATGAATTTTTTAATACATGGCGTGATTTTTTACGTGGAGAAGATACTGAATTAGTAAGCGAAAATACACTGATACGTACATATGATGGTCATATAGGTTGGAAGGCAAGCCATACAGAAGCTTCTGGCTGGTGTGTTGCTGAGGGAGCAGAGAGAAACGGCATGATATGTATTACTGTAGTTCTTGGTTCTACAGAAGATGAACGTTTTCAGCTTTGCAAAAAACTTTTGTCAAAGGGATTTTCTTCTTACAAGGTAACACTTCCAAGTTTTTCTACAGAATTTTTAAAGCCTGTTTCTGTACATGGTGGTGTTGACAGAGCCGTCTGTATAACTGCAAATAATTTAATAGGATTAGTTGTTCCGAAAAATAATCCAGAACTTAAAACTGTTATGGTTTTACCTAATTATATAAATGCACCTGTTTCTAAGGGAAGAAAAATCGGGATAGTTGCATTCTATCAGGGTGATACACTTTTATATGAAACAGAGATTATTACTACAGATGAAGTAGAAGAAATGACTTTACAGATTGCATTTAAAAAAATGATAGACAAAATGCTCAAAATATAGGGTTTATTTTAGCTATTTGTAACAAGAAATAGAGAATACTCTTGCATTTCTTTCGAAAATATAGTATTATGTTATGTGTGGTAGATTAGTTTCAGTTACTGGTTTCCACTTAATAAATTGCAATATATTTCACCGTCATTTTAATTTATATTTTGATTGATATACAGGTGAATAAAAAATATTATGAAAGGAAAAGCTGCTTATAAGTAAATATATAGGTATTGTTTAAAATACTTGTTTTGAAAATATATTTTTTGATATATTATTAAGCAGCAGGGATTAAAAATTATGTCTTTAAAGCTAAATACAAAATATCTTGCTGATTTTGTAGGCGAAGATGAATTAAAAGGAATTGCACATCAGGTAGAAGCATCAGCTAAAATGTTGCATGAAAAAACAGGTCTGGGAAGTGATTATCTTGGATGGCTCACACTTCCTACAGATTATGATAAAGAAGAATTTGAGAGAATTCAGGCAGCAGCAAAGAAGATTCAGAGCAATTCTGAAATTCTGATTGTTATAGGTATAGGTGGTTCTTACCTCGGTGCAAGAGCTGCAATTGAATTCCTGAAATCATCCCTTTACAACAACAAGAAGAAGGATACACCTGAAATTTACTATGTTGGTAACAGTATCAATCCTTCTTATCTCAATGAAGTAATTGAACTTTGTAAGGATAGAGATTTCTCTGTAAATGTTATTTCCAAGTCTGGTACAACTACAGAACCAGCTCTTGCATTCCGTATCTTCAAGAAGCTTGTAGAAGATAAGTATGGCAAGGATGGTGCAAAGGACAGAATTTTTGCTACAACTGATAAGGCAAAGGGTACACTCAAGAGCCTTTCTGATACAGAAGGTTATGAAACATTCGTTGTACCTGATGATGTAGGCGGTCGTTTCTCAGTTCTTACAGCTGTAGGACTTCTTCCAATTGCAGTTGCAGGTTGTGACATCAAGGCTCTTATGGATGGTGCAGCACAGGCTCAGAGTGACTATATGGCTGACTTTGAAAATAATGACTGCTATAAATACGCTGCCCTCAGAAATATCCTTTACAGAAAGGGTAAGTCTGTAGAAATGCTCGTTTCATATGACCCTAATTTCGTTATGATGTCAGAATGGTACAAGCAATTATTCGGTGAGAGCGAAGGCAAGGACAACAAGGGTATATTCCCATCAGCAGGTGTATTCTCTACTGATTTACACTCTATGGGTCAGTATATTCAGGAAGGTTCAAGAATCCTTTTTGAAACTGTTGTTGACATTAAGAAGCCAGCTACAGATTTATTCCTGGAAGAAGATGCAGAAAATTTAGATGGTCTTAACTTCCTCACAAATCAGAACATGTCTGTTGTAAACAGAAAAGCTCTTGAAGGTGTAATTCTTGCTCATACAGAAGGCGGAGTTCCTAATATGATTCTTGAATTAGAAGATACTTCAGAAAAGAGTCTTGGCTATCTGATTTACTTCTTTGAAAAGGCATGTGCTATTTCAGGTTATCTCCTTGGTGTAAATCCATTCAACCAGCCAGGTGTTGAAAGCTATAAAAAGAATATGTTTGCTCTTCTTGGTAAGCCAGGTTATGAAGACCAGAAGGCAGCATTAGAGGCAAAACTGGGATAATCTCCCGTTCACTGCTGTATACGTCATGAGAAATTATATTTTATATTTCTTATATTGTCGTATAACAATAGATATAAATAAAAAATTATGAATGTGTCTGTATGACACGAAAGGAGAATTCTATATGATTCAACTTATTACAGGTAAAAAAGGCAGCGGAAAGACAAAAATCTTAATTGATAAAATTAACAGTGCTGTAAAGGATACTAATGGTTGTCTCGTTTGTATCGAAAAAGGTGAAACAATTCGCCGTTCTATCAGCTACAAGGTAAGATGGTGTGATGCTGAACAGTTTACAATTGACAGCTTTGATTCATTCTATGGATTTGTTGCTGGTATGCTCGCAGGCAACTATGACATCAAGGAAATCTTTGTAGACGGTATCTTCAAGATTGCTGGTGCTGATTTTGATGAATTCGGAATTATGCTCGCAAAACTGGACAAGCTTACAAAGGATGATGTAGCTGTAGTATTCACAGTTTCTGCTGATAATTCAGAACTTCCATCAAGTGTAACAGCTTTTGTAGACTAATTCTGATTTTAAATTAACTTATACCGACAGAATGAATTATTATCTGTTCTGTCGGTATAAGAATTTGTTTTATGATGACTTGATTTATCACTATTTATGTTGACAAAAATAAAAATATGTGATAATATTAGTGTATCATTTCTATGCTATGCTGTATTCTGGAAGAGAATACAGTTATTTAAATAAAACTTTTTGAAAAAAAGCTTGACAATCTATCCCGTTATCGTATATAATAGATGTTGCAATGTGTGAAGGAGTATGGTATGATTTTACAGCTTCGAGAGATATTTCAGATTGAGGGAATGCGGCTTCCTGTAGAGTATGACATTTTACCAGAGGAACTGCATGAGGTTTTAGGCTATAAGTTTGCAGAGCCACTTAAAGTTAAAGGTGAACTTCAGAATCATGCCGGAATAGTAACGCTTGAATATACAGTTTCATGTGTATTGGATGCTGTATGTGACAGATGTTTAAAACCATTGAAAAAAGCGTATACGTATGATTTTTCTCACACGGTTGTTCCGTCATTACACAGTGATAACCCTGCGTTTGATACGTATTTAGTCGCTGAACGGGACACTATTGATATGAACGAGACAGCAATATGCGACCTTTTGCTTATGCTTCCGACAAAATTGCTTTGTAAGGAAGATTGTAAGGGCTTGTGTTATATTTGTGGTTGCGATAAAAACGAGACTACTTGTGACTGTCTTAATTAAAAAGGAGGTGCTAACACATGGCTGTACCAAAGAATAAAGTTTCCAAGGCAAGACGTGATAAGAGACGTTCAGCAGTATGGAAGCTGGACGCACCGGCAATGAGTGTTTGTGACAACTGTGGTGCATACAAGGCTCCACATAAAGTTTGCAAGAACTGTGGATTTTATAAGGGCGTAGCAGTATTAAATGTTGATGCTGAATAAAAAACCTGAATGAGGAAGGGAGGCGGATTATTTCGTCTCTCCTTTTTCTTTTTAAACATAAGTTTTTAATTTTCCTCTTGAGAGGAGTTACAAAATAAGTAATAAAAATATTGACAAAAGTGTTTAAATGTGGTATAATGCATTCACACTTAGTTATGAATGACTTGGGAAATTTTTATAGGCCAATGGTGCTGAAATCGTTTTTGTGAACAATGAAAAAATGTCACCTTAGCAAAAACTGATAAATGACTTAATTTCTATTATTCATGTGTTCAGTTGAAGGATTTACGTACTGAGAAAATATAAAAACAAAATCAGGGGATGAAGAAATTGCTGAAAAGCTATAAGACAGAAATTTTTCCAAC